>JAFZFJ010000191.1 GCA_017555975.1 Alistipes sp.
GAAGGTGCCCGGCCACTCGTTGGTGGCTACATTGGCGGGGTAGGGGTTGAAAACCTCGTTGTTGGGGTAGTGTACGCGAACTCCCTCGCGGCTCTCGCCCTCGATGGTGAGGTTGCGCTTCGAGCGGAAGTAGACCAGCTCCTCGTAGTCGCCGTTGTGAATAAAGATCGTGTAGGGCTCGGTGTTGAAGTCGGGAATGTGGTCCAGCGCGCCCTGCACGGTGTTGAAATCGCCCGTGCCGTCGGCATGGACCGTCAGCCGATATTGATCGGCTGCAGGGGCCGTCTTCTTGGTCTTAAAGCGCCATTTATCCCCCTTCGTGATGCCGTGGAATGTGTCGTCCTCGGTGGTCAGTACACCCTCGTCGATGGTGACGTAATACTCTTTGCCATAGCCGAGCAGGTTGTGGTGGAGGTAGATCTCGGCACGGTTCTCGCGCACCAGAATCGGGTGAAAGTGAAAGCCGTCCGTGAAGCCGCCGATGATCGTGAGCTGGTACTCATCGCTCGTGGGGGTGGCAACACCCGAGGGGGTTCCGGGCTTCGTGTCGGCATTTGTGAGGCGCGGCTGATCGTAGCTGTAGGGCTCCCAGGTGTAGGGGGCTTTGGGCAGTTTGCGTGGCTCGGTCGGACCGGCCGGAATCGAGAGGTCGAGGCTGTCTACCACCTCATCGGTGGCGGCATCCCATACACGGACCATGCCCGACGTACCCACCGAGGGGGTTGAATCGAAGTAGATCGTAAGACGGGTATCCGGATTGACGTTGCGTGCACCCGGTGCGGGGAAGAGCTCCTGCTCGATAGACGAGCCACAGGCCGTCAGCATAAAGCCGAAGGCGAGGATAAACAAGCGTTTCATGGTGGGAAGTGTTTAAGGTTTGGTTTAGCTATTCAGGTGGCAAAGGAGCGCATCGGGGTACTGCTCCAGCTCTTCGAAGGGGAGTAGCATGGCCAGGTCGCGTTCCAAAACGCCGGTGCCGAAGTCGAAATCGTCACCCGTGAAAAAGCGGGTCGGGACAGCGCCCGAGAAGCCCTCTCGGACGTAGAAATTACGGAGCGAACTGCTTCCGGGGATCAGGAAGAGCCCCTTTTTGCCCGTCATGCGCCCCTCGGCAATGGCGCGGTGAATCAGCTCCGAGGCGTAGCCGCGACCGCGATAGGCTTTAGAAGTGGCTACGGCGTAGAGATAACAGAACTCCCCGATAGCGGTTCGGAAGGGGAGCATGTGCAGCATGGCCACCACCTGGCCATCGGCTTCGTAAGTGAGCATCTGCTCGGCACGGTAGTGGCGGATGAGAAATTGCTCGACGTAGGTCGTGCCCTCGTCGGGGAAGGCCTCGAGCCACAGGCGTCGGCAAGCCAACTGCTTGGCGTCGAGTAGCTCGGCGCGGTATTTCACTTGGAGGCGGGTCGGGTAGTACGAGAGCTTCGCTTTGCGCAGCCCCTCCAGCCCCAAATCCTCCTCGCGATTGAGCAGCGTGAAGCGCGGATCGAGTTGCTCGGCAAAGAGGCGATTGATGATCGTAAAGGCCCCCTCGTAGCGCGTGTCGGCCTTCTCGACATGGATGTCGAAGGTGTGGTCGTTCAGGGCCGATCCGTAGGTGAAGGCGATGAGCCGATCCTCGACATAGATGCAACCGCCCTGCAGACCGAGTTCCTCGAAGTTGTCGAAGGCCTCTGTCATCGCTTGGCGCTCCTCGTTCAGGCCACCCTCGGTGCAACCGTTGCGGTGGCGGCACCACTCCTGCTCGAGCTGGATGCACTGCGCAAAGTGTTCGCGCGCGAGCGGCTCGTAACGGAAGTTGGAGTAGTTGCTTAAGAATCGGTTGATGTGGTTGCGCTTGGGTTGGTAGTTCTTGCCCTGCAGACGGCTCAGGTCCTCGCGTTGATAGAGGTAGTCGCGTGTAGCTCGGTTGTCGTCGAAGGCAAAGCGGTCGGGAAAGTGCTCCTCGAGTTGGTGTTTGCCCTCCTCGGTGAGTCCCACCAGACGCAGAGGTTCGCCTTGAGCCTCCGCCTCGGCTATCAGTAGGCGAACAACGCCGCCAAAGTCGCCCTCGCCAATGGGTTGCATATAACCCGTTTTCGCCCCTCCATCGATCCGAAAGCGGATGATGAGAAACCCTGCAACCTCTGCCCAAGCCGTGTCGTAGAAGGCGCGCCAACAGTAGATGTTGGCAAACGAGAGGTCGCAATTATACAGACCACGCCCCATCGTATAGGATTCGATGCGAGCGCGGTCTGCAAGGGTTATGGGCTGAAAGCGAATCATGCGTTGTCTATTCGCAGGCCTTGAGCGACATGTCGAGCGAGCGAATCTGGTGCGTCAGTGCGCCAACTGAGATGAAGTCTACGCCACACTCGGCATAAGCACGCATCGTCTCGAGCGTGATACCGCCACTCGACTCCGTCTCGCAACGACCGGCGACCTTCTTCACGGCCTCACGGGTCATTTCGGGGGTGAAGTTGTCGAACATGATGCGATCCACACCACCGGCTGCAAAGACCTCGTCGATATCCTCCAAAGATCGTACCTCGCACTCGATGGGGATGTTCTTGCCCTTCTCGGCCAGGTATTTCTTGGCACCCTCAACCGCCTGACGAATACCGCCGGCAAAGTCGATGTGGTTGTCTTTCAGCAGAATCATATCGAACAGACCGATGCGGTGGTTCTCGCCGCCGCCGATCTTCACGGCCATCTTATCCAGCATGCGCATACCGGGAGTGGTCTTGCGCGTGTCGAGGACCTTCGTGTGCAACCCCTCGAGGTGCTTTACGTAGAAGGCCGTCTGGGTAGCAACACCGCTCATGCGCTGCATGATGTTGAGCAGGATGCGCTCTGCCTGCAACAGCGAACGCAGACCACCCGAAACGTAGAAGGCTACATCACCCGGCTTTACGCGGTCGCCGTCGTGGAGAATCTGCTCGAATTTCATCGTCGGATCCAGGCGCTCCAGCACGATCTGGGCAATCTCAATACCGGCAATCACGCCCTCCTGCTTGCACAGCAGGCGCATGCGGCCCTGCTCCGAGGCGGGGATGCAGCAGAGCGACGTGTGGTCACCATCTCCGATATCCTCTTTGATGGCCAGCTCGATTAACTCATCGACAAAAGGTTTGTACTCAGCTTTCATAATAGTATGTTATTGAAGGTTAATACGCAATGTTACACCTAAAATGCGACCGCGGCCACGCTGTACGAAGCGGTTGCCGATCGACTCGAAGTAGAAGACATCGAAGGTCTTATCCGAGAGGTTCTGCCCCCAGAAGTCAATCGCGTAGTTGCGGTGCTCGAGACGCACCGAGGCGTTGAAGGTCGTGTAGTAGGGTTGGCTTACGGTGTTCGCTTCGTCCCAATAGATCTTGCCCACACCGCGCATGCCGCCGTGCAGCACCACATCGCCCAACCAACGCACTCCGGTCGGAATGGTCCACGTGAGGCCTGCCGAGAGGGTGTGTTGCGGAGCGAAGGGGACGTAGTTGCCACGGAAGTCCTGCTCACCATCCACGTAGTGGCGGAAGGTGGCATTCGTGTAGCCGTACGCGAGGTCGATATCGAAGGTGCGCCAGGGCTTGAGTTGCAGGGCCAGCTCACCACCCAGCGAGCGCGTACGACCGGCATTGGTCATCATGCGACCCGTGGCGTTGGCATCGGCCAGGACGGTCAGCTGCTGATCGCGGCAGTCGATCATAAAGAGCGAAAAATCGCCACGCACCACACCATCAGCGCACGAGAAGTGGCCACCCACCTCGTAGTTCCAGCTGTACTCGGGGTCGTAGGACAGGATGTCCGACTCTTCGAACTTTCCACCCATGGCCTGCGTCTGCAACATCTCCTTCAGCACGTCGGAGTAGATCTGCGTGTTGAATCCACCCGCCTTGAAGCCGCGCGAGAAGGTGGCGTAGAGGTTGCGATTCTCGTCGAAACGGTAGATGAATGCAAGCTTCGGAAGCAGTTCCGTGAAGTGGCGTTTGTAGTTGCTTTCGGTGTCGAGTGTAATCGGCTCTTGCGGGATGGGGAAAGGCATCTGCCCTGCCTTAAGGTTGAACTTCAACGATCCCTCGCCGTGGGTCTCGAGGCGCACCTGCTCATGCTCGATGCGCAGACCCGCCTTGGCCTCCCATTTGCCGAACTTGAGGCTTGACTCGTGGTAGGCGGCAAAGCCGTAGGCCGGGCTCTTGAACGACGAGTTCAGGGGCATGTCCTCCGTGGCGTGCATCTCGACACGACCGCTGGCGTTGGCCGCCTTGAAGATGATCTCGTCGACACCCGTGGTCTTGAAGAGCACGGGAGCCTCCATCTTTTGGGCGCGGTAGAAGCCATACAGACCAAAGAGGTAGTTGTAGGTGCGTGCACCACGCGAGCGGAAGATCAGATCTTCGGTCACGACATGCTCCTTGATGGCCTGACGCAACGTGAAGTAGTCCAGCGGTGTGAAGTCGTTATCCAGACGCATGTCGTCGTCGGTGAGCTGGTAGGAGGTGATCGACGAGAGCGAGTGTCTCTCCGTCTCGTAGTGGATCGTCAGACCATCGCTGAGGGTGAAACGCTCATAGCGGCAGGTGTCGTTGTAGGCAATCTGTCCGGGTGTTACGACATAGCCATCGGCATTCGCGGTCCCTTCAGAGCGGCCACCGATAAAGGCGTAGGGGTAGCCTCCCTGCTCGGTCATGGCGAAGGAGAGGGTGTTCTCGATGCGGAGTCCCTTGTTGTTGCGGAAGAGGAGTTTCCAGCGTCCGCCGTCCGATTTTTCCCAGTCGGCCTTCTCGCCCGTGAACTCGTTGCGGAAAAATCCGTCACTCGAGGTGGTGTAGGCCGAGAGCGAGGTGGCCCACTTGTCGCTGAATTTGACGTAGGTCGAGGCGCGCAGACGGAAAGTATTGCCGCTGCTGTAGCCGGACTCGATGCGCGAGCCCTGGTAGTTGAAGGGCGAGAGGGTGTAGATGTTGATCACACCACCCATCGTGTTACGGCCGTAGAGGGTCGATTGCGGACCACGCAACACCTCGATGCGCTCGATGTCCGAGAGCTCCGTGTCGAAGCCGTTCTTCTGCATCATGGGCACATTGTCCACCGTCAGGCCGATGGCTGGCTGATCGATGCGGGCACCCAGACCGCGCACGTAGATCGACGAGGTCATGCGCGAGCCGTAGTCGGGGATGTGGAGGTTGGGAACCATCTCGGCCATATCCTTCAGGGCCGTGATGTGGTTGCGATCCACGGCGCGTTCGCCCACGATCGTGGCGGCAACGGGCTCCGAGCGCAGTACCAGACCCTGCTTGATGGCCGTCACCTGCACATGATCGACCACGATGGTCGTATCGGCCGGCTCGGCTTCGTTGTGCATGGAGGTGTGTGCCGAGGTGGGAAGTGTCAGCATAAGGAGCATGAGGAGCGTAATGATACGGTTACAATGTTTCATGATTTGCTGTTTTTTTACGTTTTTTCTCAAGGTGCAAAGTAACAGTTTTCTTAATCGCTTTTCAATCCTTATTTATGAGGATATTTAGAGGGTTTCGTAATCTACATAACCGGCATGCAGGGCATAGAGCGTCAATTCAGCTACCGAGCGAACATGCAACTTCTCCGTCAGGTTGCGACGGTGGGTGATGACCGTTGTTAGGGCGATCCCCAGTTCGTCGGCAATCTCCTTGTTGATACGGCCACGGGCAATGAGGCGCAAAACCTCCGCCTCACGCTCTGTTAGGTGGTGTGTGCGGGGTGTCGAATCGGTTTCGGACATCCCTCGATGGGGGTGCGCACCGTGGTGCATGGCCATCAAATCGTGTACGAGTTGCTCTTCGTTGTTGCAGACATTCAAGTGATGCATGCCTGCCTCTTGCTCGTGTTGCAGGCCGCTGGTGAGCAGAATCACACGGCGGCGCATCGGCGTAAAGAACGAAGCGTAAAGGCGGTAGAGTTGTACCGACACAAAGAAGTGTACGAACCGTTCGGGAGAGACATTCTGCAACTGCTCGAAATCGGCATAAAGTTCCACGTCAGCCATCGGAATCACCTTCTCCAAAATAGCCTTCAGCCCGATACCGGTGAGGATATTGGGTGTTAAGACGGCTATGGAGGGGCGGTGGTTCATCGAATGCGAAATTTAGAATGCAACATTAGTGGAGGGCGTGCGTGGCTTTTTGCTTGTGTTACTCATGGTGATACGGCTCGTTGTTGAGAATCGTGAAGGCACGATAGATCTGCTCGGCAAAGATGGCACGCACGATTTGGTGCGAGAAGGTCATCTTCGAGAGCGAGAGCTTCTGGTTGGCACGGCGATAGACCTCCTCCGAAAAGCCGTAGGGGCCACCGATGACAAAGACCAGGCGCTTCAGACCGCTCACCATCCGTTTGCGCATCCACTGGGCAAACTCCACCGAGCGCAGTTCATCACCGTGCTCATCGAGCAAGACGACGTAGTCGCTTTCGGTCAGTTGACTGAGAATGCGCTCACCCTCGCTCTGGTTTTGCTGTTGCGAAGAGAGGTTCTTCGTGTTGCGCAGGTCGGGCAGGGTCGTGATGCCAAAACGGCAATAGTGGTTTACACGCTTTTGGTACATCTCTACCAGCGTGTTTACCTCCTTCGAATCGGTCTTGCCGACCACAATTAGCTCAATCTGCATAGTAGCCGCTTTTGTTTTATCCTTTTGCTCTATCCGTCATTCTGAGCCATCGGCGAAGAATCTCTATCGAGTCAGTTGGTTACTATAGAGATCCTTCGGTCGTGAAACTTTCTCAGGATGACGAGTAGTGTAAATCCCTAATCCCTAATTCTTAATTCTTAATTCTTAATTTTTAATTTCTCAAAGGTCGGAATTCCACTCGCCCGCAGCGTCCTCATAAATCACCGGACGATCCTTTTCGACACCCTTGAGCCACTCGTAGGCCTTGTACATGCAGTAGCCGTTACCCGAGGGTGAGCCGAGCGAGTAGGCAACAACGCAGGTGTAGTTTCTCGAGCGGTAGTACATCGCCTTCACGCGCTCGATATACTCCTCGACAAGCGACGGATCGTTCGATGGGGTGCCACCTACGCGGCGATCGCTACGACCCTCCGGGGCTGCGATGGCGGGGCAGTCGATGACATACATGCCCTGCTCGGTGCAGAGTTCGTAGAACCAGCGGGGCTGGGGATAGGTCGGACAGAGGGTGTTGAAGCCCTTAACCTTCAGTGCCTTGATCTCCGTAAGGGTTGTCACGCGATCTTTGGCGGCATTGTAGGCCGTCTTCTTCAGCTCCAAGATGCGGTCGTGGAGGACAATTTTGCCATTTTCGAGTTGGGTACGACCAAAGCCGATCTTCAGGGGCATATACTCCTTGTAGGCACCGTGACGACGCGAGAAGAGCATCACCTTGTAGATGGGCGGGAGCTTGGTCGAATTTTGCCAACGGTTCTCGTTGACGTGGTAGATGAAGGGGTTGAACTTCACCGTGTCGAGCGAGCGTCCCGGAACGGGAATCGTGCGGATGTTAAAGTCGAGCAACTTGCCCTGGGGCGAGTAGATGTCGTAGCCCATCTCCACCTGCTCCTCGTAGTTGTAGGCGTTCTGGGTCACCATTCGTAGGTGCAGAATGCCGTCGCGGTGCAACGAGTCGGGGATGAGTTTGAGCTCAAAGTCGCGCATCGAACGTTTCTCCTGGTAGTAGAGGTAGCTCTCCGTAAAGGCGGGGCGCTCGACCGTGGGCGCAGGGTTGATCTGCGGCGTACGGCTCGGACGCAGGATTAGCTTTAGGCTGTTCTCGCCCTGGTGCATGAGGGGCGTGAGGTGAAACTCGGCCGGGGTGAGCGGATCCTCGACATCGGCCACCGGCTGGTCGTTTACGAAGAGCGAGTAGGCCGTACCCACGTTCTCCAGGTGGAGGTAGATGACGCCATCGGTCCAGGCATAGGGAATTTCGAGTGTCTGACCCACGATGGCCATCTCGCCCGAGGCGGCAATCACCTTCGGAGCAAAGCTCAGGCTGTAGCCCGAAGCCTCCAATTTACCCGATTCGGCATCGTGGCGCGTATCGAACGGAACTACCTCCGTGCGGTAGATGCGGCGGGCCGAAAGATCGGCCTTTTGGGGGTTTAACTCCCAGAATTGCTGGCCATAGCTGGTCACCGTGGTGGCCAAAAGGGCCAAAAGCAGGATATAGCGTTTCATGTCTTTCATCTTATATAGGTGCACAAAGGTACTTTTTTTTTGGCCAAATCACAAATAAATAGTACTTTTGTCAGTTACTTAAGACAAATACGAATAATCAACCATATGAAAACGCAACGCATTGTAGAAATTCTGAACGCCGGCGCTGTCGATACCGATGTGGTAGTCAAGGGCTGGGTGCGCACCAAGCGCGGTAACAAAAACGTAGCCTTTATTGCGCTCAACGACGGTTCGTGCATGCGCAACATCCAGATCGTGGTCGATCTGAGCAAGATCTCGGAGGAGTCGCTCAAGCCCATCACGACGGGTGCCTGCTTGCGCGTAGATGGTCGTTTGGTGGCTTCGCTCGGCGCCGGTCAGGGTGTTGAGGTACAGGCCGAGAAGATCGAGATCTACGGCACGGCCGATCCCGAGTCGTATCCGCTGCAGAAGAAGGGCCACTCGCTCGAGTTCCTGCGCGACATCGCCTACCTGCGCCCCCGCACCAATACCTTTGGTGCTGTGCTGCGCATCCGCCACGCCATGGCCTTCGCCATCCACGAGTATTTTAACAAGAAGGGTTTCTACTACCTCCACACGCCGCTGATCACCGCCTCGGACTGCGAGGGCGCTGGTGAGATGTTCCAGGTGACGACGCTCGATCTGAACAATGTTCCCAAGACCGAGTCGGGTGAGGTAGATTTCGCTCAGGACTTCTTCGGCAAGGCCTGCAACCTCACCGTTTCGGGTCAGCTGGAGGGTGAGCTGGGTGCCCTGTCGATGGGTCAGATCTACACCTTCGGTCCTACGTTCCGCGCCGAGAATTCGAATACGCCGCGCCACCTGGCCGAGTTCTGGATGATC
>JAFZFJ010000192.1 GCA_017555975.1 Alistipes sp.
GAGGGCATTCTGCCCAGCAGCGTCACATGCATACCGCGAGCCATCGAGGTGATGAAGTCGAAGGTGCAACCAAAGGCGTGAGCCAGCGGCAGGAACGAGAGGATGCGGAAGCCCTTCTGGAAATAGAGCTCGCCCGTATCGGGGTTCACGGCCTCAAAGCCCATCATGACATTACCCGTGAGGTTCTCGCAGGTGAGCATCACGCCCTTCGAGTAGCCGGTCGTGCCCGAGGTGTAGTTCAGCAAGAGGAGCTGGTCGTTCTCCACCTCCACATATTTGATATCCTCGACATTGAAGCCGCGCGGATAGGCCTTGCGGTAGGCCTTCTTGCTATCCTTCTGGAAGGCGGTCAGCTTCTCACCCTTGCGCTCGTAGATGGCGTGGAAATCGGTCAGCGAGAAGACCGCCTCGACCTTCTCGATTTGCTCGGGCTCGATGTTGTCCCAGAAGTTATCGCCCAGGAAGAGCAGGCGGCTCTCCGAGTGGTTGATGATGTGAATAACATCCGTCGGGGTGAAATCCTGCAGAATGGGGACAATCACCGCACCGTAGGTTACCGTGGCGAGCCAGGTGATACACCAACGGGGGGTATTACGACCGATCAGCGCGATCTTGTCGCCCTGCTTGATGCCGGCCTCTTTGTAGAGCAGATGCAACTTGGCAATCTCTTTGGCCATTTCATAATACGAGAAGGTCTCGCCCTTGAAATAGTCGGTCAGTGCCGACATCTCGCGGTGTTCGCGGAAACTGTTCTCGAAAATCTTAATCAGATTGTCTTGCATTTTCTGTTATGGTTTAGTTCATTTTATTCCTTCGGTTGATCCGAATTGCTATCTTCCAAATACTCATCTACCAGCTCCTCTACCACCTCGTCGAGCGACTGGTCGCCATCGATAGCAGCCTGCTGACGCTGCTGCTCCTCGCGTACGCGGCGCGACTTCCAGACATAGATCTTCGACTCGGTTCCCTCACGCAGACGCGTGATGTTCTTGCGGTGGGTGTAGATGAGCAACGCCGCCACGATGAACGAGAAGATGATGAAGGGGGGCAGGTGGCCCACCTTGGGTGAGATGAGCGTAAATACGGGGTAGCACGCTCCGGCGATCATCGAGGCGAGCGATACATAGTGCGTTACCATCAGCACCAAGAGCCATACACCGGCGCAGAGCAACACGAGCGGTGCGTTGAGTGCCATCACGCCACCCACGATCGTAGCGACACCTTTGCCGCCGCGGAAGCCTGCGAAGATCGGGAAGATGTGACCGAGTACGGCGCAGAAGAGTGCGGCAAAGCGCATGATGTAGAAGTAGTTTTCGGTGGGCGCGGTGGCAAAGAAGTCGTCATACTTGATCAGATCGACCAGCGTAACGGCCACAAAACCCTTCAAAAAGTCGAGTACGAAGACGGGCAGCGCGGCACGCTTGCCCAGTACTCGCAACATATTGGTCGTTCCGGCATTCTTCGAGCCGTGCTCGCGAATGTCGACACCATAATATCTCTTACCAATCCATACGGCGCTCGGGATCGAGCCGAGCAGGTAGGCGATTACCAACAGGGCAAAAGCAAAAAAATAGGTTAATACCATAACTTTTTCTGAAAAAATCGTTTCAAATATACTAAAAAATAAGCATTAAAGACCACAAAAGTAAAAAATATCCACCGCAACCGTCGTTTTCGGATAAATATCGTATCTTTGTGCAGTCTTACAACATACGAAGATACAACATATTTTATATGAATGCAAATTTAAATACACCTTCTTGGAAAACTTGGAGCTTTTGGCGTGCGATGTTGCTGATCTTTTTAGGTTGCAGCATCATGGGTACGGCCTATGTGCTCTTTATTAACCCCTATAACTTCGTGCCGGGTGGTGTCTACGGTTTGGCTATCGTCATGCACAACATCTTCCCCTCGATTCAGGTCGGTACGTTCAGTTACATGTTCGATATCCCGCTGATGATTATCGCTCTTTTGATCTTCGGCAGCAAGTTCGGATTCCGCACCGTGGTGGCGGCTTCCTACACACCGGGTTTCATGAATGTGTTGACCAATCTGGTCTATCCGAACGAGGCGGCTGTCGAGTCGCTCGATCCGGCGCTCCTGTTGGGTGGTAACCTGAACTTCTCGAACGACCTGCTGATGGCGGCCTTGCTGGGCGCTTTGCTGACGGGTATCGGTATGGGTATCGTGGTGCGCCAGCAGGCAACTACGGGCGGTACGGATATCGTGGCGATGCTCCTGCAGAAGTATGTGGGCGTGAAATTCTCGAAGGCAATTTTCTATGCCGACGGCTTTGTCGTGGTGGCGGGTCTGTTGGTGATCGGCTTCGGTTTTCTGATCGGCGAACCCGATCCGTCTGGCTGGTTGTTGACGATCTATTCGCTCGTGATCATCTACTGTTCGTCGCGCGTGCTGGCTTATGCACTCGATGGCGCTTCGTATGACAAACTGCTCTTTATCATCTCGGACCAACACGCTGTGATGAAGGAATTTATTATTCACGACCTCGATCGAAGCGCGACCTACATTCGTTCGCGTGGTATGTACACCGATGCCGAGCGTGAGATGATCTTCCTGGTGGTCAGCCGCAAGGAGGTGCGCCGCGTGCAGCAGCAGATCAAGAAGATCGATCCGCGCGCCTTTGTCGTGGTGACCGACGCCTACGACACCTATGGCGAGGGCTTCAAGGCCTTCCCCGAGGAGAACGACTTGCAGGCGGAGTAGTCTGCACAATTTAGCATTCAAAATTCAAAA
>JAFZFJ010000193.1 GCA_017555975.1 Alistipes sp.
AGGCCGAAGCACGCCGCCAGGGCGGCGATCGCCAGGTAGCACCGGCGCAGTGCGTGGCCGACTTCGTCTCGGGCCGCGCCTCGAGATCGCTGCCCTCGACCTCCTACATCCCCGGCATTACCCCCTCGCGTCTGGATCAGTGGATGCCCTCGTTTATTGCCGAGGGGCTGCGCATGGGTCTCTCGACCTTCGGACGCAAACTGCACGGCTTTGTGACGAACGAGGCTGTAGTGGTGGGTGTCGAATCGCGCACCTCGACACCGGTACGCGTGCCGCGCGACACGGAGAGCCTGATGCATCCTGAGGTGGAAGGTCTCTTCCCGACGGGCGAGGGCGCAGGCTACGCCGGTGGCATTATTTCGGCCGCTCTGGATGGTGAGCGCGTCGCCGAAGCTGTAAAACAATACGCAAGTAAACGTTCATAACCCCCCATCGTAACATGAAACATTACGACTATCTGATCGTCGGTGCAGGACTCTTCGGAGCCACCTTCGCCTACCGTGCTCACCAGGCCGGCAAGCGCTGTCTGGTGATCGACAAACGCCCCCAGGTGGGTGGCAACCTCTATTGCGAGGAGGTGGAGGGCATCCATGTCCACAAATATGGCGCCCACATTTTCCACACCTCAAACAAGGCGGTTTGGAATTTCGTCAATTCGATTGTCGAGTTCAACCGCTACACCAATTCACCGGTGGCCAACTACCAGGGTAAGCTCTACAACCTGCCCTTCAACATGAACACCTTCTACCAGATGTGGCAGGTGACCACCCCCGAGGAGGCACAGGCCAAGCTCGACGAGCAACGTCGTGAGGCGTTAGAGGCAATGCAGAAGGCCGGTGTGGATGCTCCGCGCAACCTCGAAGAGCAGGCCATCGCCCTGATTGGTCGCGACATCTACGAGAAGCTCATCAAGGGCTACACCGAGAAGCAGTGGGGACGCAAATGTACCGAACTTCCGGCCTTCATCATCAAGCGCCTGCCGGTTCGCATGGTTTATGACAACAACTACTTCAACGATGCCTACCAGGGCATTCCGATCGGCGGTTACAACAAGCTCATCGATGGCCTGCTGGAGGGTGCCGACGTGGAGACCTCGACCGACTTCTTCGCCAACCGCGCCCACTGGGAGTCGATGGCCGACAAGATTGTCTTCACGGGTAAGATTGACGAATACTACGACTACCGCTATGGTGCTTTGGAGTACCGCACCGTACGCTTTGAGGAGGAGGTAATCGACACGCCGAACTACCAAGGTAACGCCGTCGTAAACTACACGGAGGCCGAGGTCCCCTATACGCGCGTCATTGAGCACAAGCACTTCGAGCACTTCGGTGAGGCAGTCTATAACCTGAAGAAGACAGTCATCAGCCGCGAGTATTCGACCGAGTGGAAGGGCGAAAGCGAACCCTTCTATCCGGTAAACAACGACCGCAACACGGCGCTCTACGAGCAGTATCGCGCCCTGGCCGAACAGGAGGAGCGCGTCATCTTTGGTGGTCGTCTGGCCGAGTATAAGTATTACGACATGGCACCGATCGTGGAGCGTGTCTTAAATATGGAGGTGTAATGAAAGTTTTAAGTATCTGTATCCCCTCCTACAACATGGAGGCATACCTGGGTCGTTGTGTCGACAGCCTGCTGGCCGAGGAGATTCTCGACAAGCTGGAGATCATCATCGTCAACGACGGCAGCAAGGACCGCACGCTGGAGATTGCCAACAGCTACAAGGCCCGCTATCCCCAATCGGTGGTCGTGGTCGACAAGCCGAACGGCCACTACGGCTCGACGGTCAACGCCGCTCTGCAGGTCGCTACGGGACGCTATTTCCGTCTGCTCGATGCCGACGACTGGTTTAACACAGAGACCCTGATTGAGTTTGTCGGCCACCTCGAGCAACAGGATGTCGACTGCTTCGTGACGCGCTACAGCGTACATTTCGAGGCAGAGAACAAGATCGTTGACCAGCCCACGGGTCTGCACAGCGGTCTTTACACGCTCGACAAATTCGAGATTCCGGAGAGCTTCCTCATGATGCACTGCCTGACCTGGAAGTTGGCCCTGCTGAAGGATATGAACTACCGCCAAACCGAGGGCATCTGCTACACGGACAGCCAGTTTGTCTGCTTCCCGATGCGTCACGCACGCACGATCTATTTCCTGGATCGTTCGCTCTACCAGTACCATCGCGGACGTAGCGAGCAGTCGGTGAGCCGTCGCTCCATTGCCCGCAACTTCCACCACTACGAGTTGCTACTCGAGGGCTTCCACGCCAACTTCATGACCGAGAATCCGAGCTGGAACTGCAACGCACTGGATGCGCAGACCTTCTATATCTTCCACTGCACAACCAACCTGCTGCGTTCGGGTATCCTCTACAACGGCTACGACGAGCAGCGCGAGGCAGCCATGCGCAAACTCTTTGGTCTGCTCGGCGAGCGCTATCCGCAACGCCATGCACGCCTGCTGCGCCATCGCCTCTACGTCAAGATTTGGCACGATTGGCCGCGTCTGCAACGCTGGTTACTGGCCCCCTGCCGCTACTATTACAAGCTGAAATTTTCCTAATAAACCCCGCAAGGCGGCCATTTCGAACTCCGAAAGGCCGCCTTTTTTGTCTTCCGCAACCCCCTCACGACCAGGGCTGTAATGCTTCGATCAGGGGAGTTGTTAAAATTTCTTCAAAATTTTTGAAAATTTTTTATTAAAAAGTTGCACGGCTCACAGAAAGGCCTTATCTTTGCAGCGAAGTTTTAAGGTTCATTTAGGTTAGTAGTTTTAGGTTGGTGAGGAAATCGACGAATCAGGAGCGTTCTGCTCCGATTCACGGTTTCCTTCTTTTTTTGTATATATACCTAAAAACCGATCACCGAGGGGGCAATCGTTCCAACGCAACAAGCTAAAAGAGTCAGGGGGATATAAAGCAAAAGGGTTGGCTAAATAGCCAACCCTTCTTCCAGTGCCCAGGACAGGAATCGAACCTGCACGCCTTGCGGCACACGCACCTGAAACGTGCGCGTCTACCTATTCCGCCACCTGGGCATTTCGGAATTGCAGGTGCAAAGGTAGTGAAAAAAAACCAACCTGCAAGCATTTTTCAAAAAAAATCGCAAAAATCTCGATTTTGGGCTACTTGTTCAGGTATTTATAGTGAAAAAGGAGCAAATAGACCACCGCTACCGAGATATAACTGTCGGCCAAGTTGAAGACCGGACCGAAGAAATAGTTGTTACCATCGACCAGGAACGAGAGCCATTGGGGGCAGTTGTTCCACTGGAAAAGCGGGAAGTAGAACATATCGACTACCTTACCCATCATAAATCCGGCATACGAACCACCGAAGTGTGCCACGGTCAGCGGAGTCGACGCCGAGAAAACGAGGCCATAGAAGGCCGAATCGAGGATGTTGCCCACAGCACCTGCCAAGATCAGTACCAAGCCTACCAAAACGCCCTTCGGGGTATCTTCGCGACGATTCAGATGGTAGATCAGATAGGCGATTGCTCCCGAGGCCAGCAAGCGGAAAATGCCGAGGATCAACTTACCCCAATCATAGCCGTCACCGGCCATTAAGCGCATACCAAAGGCTGCACCGGGATTCTCGATAAAACGCAACTGGAACCAATCGGGGAAGACTGAGACACCCTCGCCGAGTGCAAAATGGGTCTTGATCCAGATTTTGAGCGCCTGATCAGCCACAAGCAGTGCGACCAACAACCAGGCGATATTACTGAGTTTGAATTTCCTAGTTTCCATAGAGACAAAGATAGTGCAAGCCGAGCGCAATGCCAAATTTATTTGAAGAAAATGGTGTTCTGATGGGCGGGGAGCTTGCTCACCTACCCATCTGAACAGCGTTTTCAACGAACGAAGTTCGGGGCATTGCCGAGGCGCAGCCTATCTAAACCGAGCGGAACATGCCGGAAGGCTATGTGAAGCGAAGGTAAAGATAGGTAAATCGCCCACATACAGCAAACAAAAAAGACTACTAAAGGTTGCTAATGGATACTAAAGGCAACTAAAGTTACTCCTTAATGCCTTTAATTACCCTTAGCACCCTTTTTCTCGATTTATAAAAAAAGCACTATTTTTGTACAAACCATTCCTATGAAACGACTTCTATTTTTATTGATTTTTGCCCTCGGCGTGCATATTTCCGAGGCACAGGTGCGCTGGGTTGAGGGTTCGACCGACACGGTGTGCGAATTGGCCATTGCGCAGAAAAAGTTGGTCTTTATCGACCTCTATGCCGATTGGTGCGGGCCATGCCGAGCGATGAACGAGCGAGTCTTTAAGAACAAAGAGGTGGGCGAATTTTTCGACCAACATTTTGTGGCCGCAAAATACAACATCGAGCGCCCCACAGGACGCGAACTGATGCAGCGATACGGACGCGGATCGATCCCTTTATACCTGATTTTCAACACCGAGGGCGAATTGCTCGGCACGATTTTGGGAGCATCCCCCGCCGAGGAGTTTCTGATGCATCTGCGTCGCATTCTTGCAAAACAAAAGGAGGCCTAAGCCTCCTTTTTTGTCGTATTTTCCGTCGAAAGCAACCCGCATGCTGCCTGAATATCCTCACCACGCGAAGCGCGAATCGTGGTCTGAATGCCACGCGCCGTCAGGGTATCTCGGAAGCGAATCATCTGCTCATCATCGGGCGAGAAGTAGGGCGACGAGGGGATCTTGTGAAAACGGATCAGGTTGATGCGGCATTTGATACCATCAAGCAGGCGGCTCAGCTCGCGAATATGACGCGGCGAGTCGTTCAAACCACTCATCACAATATACTCAAACGACACGCGACGCTGGTGCGTAAAGTCGTATTCGCGCAAAATATCGGTCAATTCGTGGATCGGATAGGCGCGCTCAATCGGCATGATCTCCTTGCGCTCTTCGCGGAAGGGGTTATGAAGGCTGACCGCCAGGTGGACCTTCGTTTCGTCGAGGAAACGACGCAGATTACTCACCACACCGGCCGTCGAGACCGTAACACGGGTGGGCGACCAAGCAAAGCCCCACTCCGAGGTGATAATTTCGAGGGCGCGCAACACCTCATCAAGGTTATCGAGCGGCTCACCCATACCCATAAAAACGAGGTTGGTCAGGCGGTCACGTTCGGGCAACGAAACGATCTGATTGAGGATCTCTGCAGCCGAAAGATTATGCTGCAAACCCTGACGTCCCGTAGCACAGAATTTGCATCCCATACGGCAACCCGCCTGCGATGAAACACACAACGTTGCACGCTCACCATCAGGAATATATGCCGATTCAATGTAGCAACCCTGCGAGGTTTTGAAGAGGTACTTTTTCGTGCCGTCTTTCGACTCCGAAACCCGTATAGGCGCCGAGAATGCAGGGGCAAAACGGGCAGCGAGAAGTTCCCGATTTTTCTTCGACAAATCGCTCATGAGCATCGGGTCCTCAACATGGCGCTGGTAGAGCCAGCGGGCCAGCTGACCGGCGGCGAAACGAGGCATCCCCAACTCGGCACACACAGCGGCGAGTTCGGTCGGGGTCTTTCCGTAAAGCGTCTCTTTTGATGCAATCATGGTTGTTCTATCGGGCTTTGATGCGACAAAATTAGCGTTTTTTTAAAGATTTTTTGAGCCAAATGATAGATTTTTGATTTTTTCTCTTTATATTTGTGGTGCATTGGGTACGTATGGCCTTGCCATGCGTAGCATTTTGTGGAAAACAATTAAAAAAACTACAATAGAATGGAGATTAAAAAGAGTCCCAAAGCAGACCTGCAGAACAAACGAGGTCTTTTGCTGGAGATCGGTCTGGCTGTAGCCCTGGCCATCGTAATCGGTGCCTTCGCTTGGACGCCGAAGGAGCACCGCATTGAGCAAGTCGATCTGAACTACGCCATCGTAGAGGAGGAGATCACCGAGATTACGCGTCAGGACCAGAAGCCGCCCGAGCCGCCGAAGAAGGTGGAGGTGAAGGTGATTGCCGACCTGCTGCAGGTGGTAACCAACGACACGAAGATCGAGACGTCGATGACCTTCGACGAGTTTGATGAGGATGCTGAGGTATTCCAGGAGGTAGAGGTTGTTGAGGAGGAGATCGTTGACGACGAGCCGTTCCTCATCGTAGAGACCATGCCGACGTTCCAGGGTGGTGACCTGAACACGTTCCGTAACTGGGTACAGTCGAACGTTCGTTTCCCGCAGATTGCACTGGAGAACGGTATTCAGGGTACGGTAGTTCTCTCGTTCGTGATCGAGAAGGACGGTTCGCTGACCAACATCCAGGTACTCCGCACGCCCGACCGTTCGCTGTCGGAGGAGGCTACGCGCGTGCTGTCGAAGTCGCCGAAGTGGACCCCCGGCAAGCAGCGTAACCAGGTGGTACGTGTAAAGTACAACCTGCCTGTAGTATTCCGCGTACAGAACTAATCAGCCCTTTGGGCAACACACGATAAAGGGTATCTGCCGTGAGGGAGATACCCTTTTTGTGGCGAAAAGGGGCCCTAAGTTAGGCACCCTTATTAACACTAAATAGAGAGATTTGGAAAGAGCAGTACTTGTCGCCGTGATCCGCGACAATCAGGAGCCTCGCCAGGCTATCGAATTTCTGGACGAGCTCGAATTTTTGGCCGAAACGGCCGACATTGAGACGGTGCGCCGCTTCACACAGCGCCTGCCGCAACCCTCGTCACGCATCTACGTAGGACCGGGTAAGTTGCAGGAGATTGCCGACTATTGCAAGGAGGAGGAGATCGATGTGGTGATCTTCGACGATGAGTTGAACCCCTCGCAAACGCGCAACATCGAGCAGGCCATGCCGTGCCGTATCCTCGACCGCACGCGTCTGATTCTCGACATCTTCCTTTCGCGTGCACAGACCGCCTACGCCAAGACGCAGGTACAGCTGGCCAACTACGAATACCTCCTCCCCCGCCTGAGCGGTATGTGGACCCACCTGGAGCGCCAGCGAGGTGGTACGGGTACGCGTGGTGGTGCCGGTGAGCGCGAGATCGAGACCGACCGTCGTCAGATTCGCAACCGCATCTCGAAACTCAAGGAGGATCTGAAGAAGATCGACAAGCAGATGGCCGTGCAGCGCTCGAACCGCGGTTCGATGGTGCGCGTAGCCCTGGTGGGTTATACGAACGTCGGCAAATCGACCCTGATGAACCTCATCTCGAAGAGCGAGGTCTTCGCCGAGAACAAGCTCTTTGCTACGCTCGACACGACGGTGCGCAAGGTGGTCTTCGACAACCTTCCGTTCCTCATGTCGGACACGGTAGGTTTTATTCGCAAGCTCCCCACCGAGCTGATCGAGTCGTTTAAATCGACCCTCGACGAGGTTCGCGAAGCCGACCTACTGATTCACGTTGTGGACATTTCACATCCGCAGTTCGAGGATCAAATTGCCGTTGTTAAGCAGACCCTGCAGGAGATTGGTGCCGGTGACAAACCGGTCTACCTGGTCTTCAACAAGATCGACGCTTATACCTATATAGAAAAGGACCCGGACGATTTGACCCCCGCTACGCGCGAGAACCTCTCGCTCGAGGATCTGAAGAAGAGCTGGATTGCCAAGGCAAACACCCCCTGCATCTTCCTTTCGGCCATCGAGCGCATCAACATCGAGAAGTTCCGCACGGACCTCTACGGCATGGTTCGTGAGATTCATGCCGGACGTTATCCGTTCAACAACTTCCTCTATTAACAATCCTTTAACCTCCTCTAACACAATGAAGCTCAACATCCTCTCCGAGCAAAATTCGGTGCTCAACACCTTCCTGGCCGAGATCCGCGATCGACAGATCCAGCAGGACCCGATGCGTTTCCGTCGCAATCTGGAGCGTATTGGCGAGATCATGGCCTACGAGATATCGAAGACGATGCACTACACACCGCGCACGGTGGAGACCCCGCTGGGTGAGGCCGTTGTGCAGCAGATCGACGACAAGCTGGTCATTGCCACCATTCTGCGCGCCGGCCTGCCGTTCCACCAGGGCTTCTTGAACTACTTTGACCGTTCGCAGAATGCCTTCGTGTCGGCCTACCGCAAGAACCACAAGGATGGCTCGTTTACGGTCAAGGTGGAGTACATTTCGTGCGGTGAGCTGGAGGGCAAGACGCTTCTGTTGGTCGATCCGATGTTAGCTACGGGCCAGTCATTGGCATTAGCCTATGAGGCAATGTGTGAGCGTTGTGGTACACCTGCCGAGCTGCATGTAGCTGCCGTGATCGCCTCGGAACAGGGCGTGGATTATGTCAAGGACCACCTTCCGAAGGAGGCTACGCTGTGGGCCGCCGCGGTGGATGAGGAGCTGACCTCGAAATTCTACATCGTGCCGGGTCTGGGCGACGCCGGAGACCTGGCCTTTGGCGAGAAGATGTAGTTGCTAAACATCCCCCTTACAACCGTATAAGGTATGGCAAAAAAGATTCGATTCCTGCTTGGTTGCTGGCTCTCGACCTTTGTGTTGATGATCCTGCAAAAGCCAATCTTCATGTTGTGGTATGCCGATCGTGCCGCCGCATTCAGCCCTGCGGAGTGGTTTGCGGTGATTCGTCACGGACTGTTGCTTGACTCGACCTTGGCAGGCTATCTGACCGCCCTACCAATTCTCTTCACGCTCATTACCCTCTGGACGGGTATTCCGGACCGCATCGGTCGGGCTATTCTGCGCGGCTATTTCTGCATCATGGCGGGGTTGATTGCACTCCTCTTTGCCATCGATTTGGGCCTTTATGGCTATTGGGGTTTCCGCCTCGATTCCACCCTGCTAATCTACCTCTCCGACCCCAAGGGGGCGATGGCCAGCCTCGATCTCCCGCTCTTCATGAAGCAAGCGGCCGTAGCGGTTGGTTATGGAGCACTGCTCATATGGGTCTGGATGAAGGTCGCCTCGTGGTTCGACGGTAGCCGCCTTGCTTGGCGCAAAGCGCTGTGCTGGACCCCGGTAGTGGTGCTGCTGCTCGGCCTCGATTTTCTCTCGATTCGTGGAGGTGTAGGTCCCTCTGTAGCCAACGTATCCAAGGTGTGTTTTTCGTCGCAACTCTTTTTGAATCACGCAGCTACCAACCCGATCTTCTCGTTCCTGTCGACCATTGGCAAGCAGGCTGACTACGCTGCCGAATACCCCTTCTACGAAGCCGAAGAGCTGGCCGAACATTTCGATGCCATTCGCGGCAATCGCCCCGATTCGAAACCTACGGAGGAGCTACTCAACACGACACATCCGAACATTCTCTTTATCATCTTGGAGGGCTTCGGCTCGACCATCCTGGAGGCCGAAGAGGAGGGCGAGCCGATTGCGCCCAACCTCAAGCAACTGAAGGAGCAAGGCATCTATTTCTCGAATCTGTATGCCAATTCGTTCCGTACAGATCGCGGACAGATGTCCATCTTGAGCGGCTTCCCGGCACAGACGCGCATCTCGCTCATGAAGCTGACACCGAAGTGTTTAGCACTCCCCTCGATTGCCCGCTCGCTCGGCAGGGAGGGGTATCGCACCCACTTCACGTACGGTGGCGATATCAACTTCACGAACCAATCCTCGTATATGTATGCCACGGGATGGGAGGAGCTCTATTGGCAGCAGGAGATGTCGTTCGATGCCCCCACCTCAAAGTGGGGCTACGACGACCGCGCCGTAGGGAATGACTTAGCGGAACACATCATCTCGTTTGCCGCCGAGGAACGCCCCTTCCTGGCCGGCTGGCTCACCCTCTCGAGCCACGAACCCTTCGAGGTGCCCTTCGATAAATTTGCAGATCCGATAGCCAATGCTTTTGCCTTCACCGACAGTTGCATCGGTGCACTCGTGGAGCGTCTGCAGCACACTCCGGCATGGGAGAACCTGCTACTGGTGCTGGTGGCTGACCACGGCATGCCCCGATTCCGCGAAGGGACTTGGAGTGAGACCGAGATCCACCGCATCCCGATGATTTGGGCCGGAGGTGCCATCAAGAGGCCGCAAGTGGTTCAGGCATACGGTTCACAAATCGACATTGCAGCCACGCTGTTGGCGCAGTTGGGCATCGACCACAGCGACTTCGACTACTCGAAAGACCTGCTCGATCCTACCCTGCCGAAATTCGGCTATTATACATACAATGAGGGATTTGTGATGATCGACTCCGAGCACGAATCGGGATGGGATGCCCCCTCCAATCGCACAACCGATGGAGCTGACGAAAAGCAGATCACCCAGGGTAAAGCTCTTCTGCAACAAACCTACGAGGATATCGCTCGTCGCTAACAAAATACCTGCTTTTGGGGATTGTGTAATACATGGCAAGGGGATAAATTTGTCGCTGAAAAGAGAACAGATGTATCAGACAGAACGATATACGAGCAACGACCGCATGTGCGACCTAGTTTCGGAGCACTATGCCGTCCTGCAGATCATGAGCCGATTCAGCATTTCACTCGGCTTTGGCGATCGCACCATTGGTGAGGTGTGTGCCGACCATCGGGTCGATGCCTCCACCTTCCTGGCTGTAGTCAACCTACTTATTGGCAATGGTCAGCTTATTCAGCCCATGAGCGATATCTCGGTGGCAACGCTGACCCAATACCTAAAGAATGCCCACCGCTATTTCCTCGACTTCCGTCTCCCATCGATTCGTCGCAAGCTGATCGAGGCGATCGATTGCTCGCTCAGCGACGTCTCGTTTGCCATCATGCGCTATTACGACGAATATGTGGCCGAGGTACAAAAACATATGGCCTACGAAGAGCAGACCGTCTTTCCCTATGTAGAATCACTCCTCGAGGGAAAGCCCCAGAGCGACTATTCGATCGAGATTTTCCGCAGCCTGCACGAAACGGTGGCCGACCACCTCAAGGAGCTGAAGCAGATCATCATCAAATACTACCCGACGCACACAACCGACGAGTTGAACGACGCACTGTTTGATATCTTCACCTGCGAGCAGGAGCTCACGGCCCACAACCGCGTGGAGGATGAACTCTTTATCTCGGCGATCGAAGAGTTGGCTGCACGCGTGGAGTTGGCTCCGAAGCAGGAGGCCGAGACCGAGAGCCTCAGCGCCCGCGAAAAGGAGATCATTGTTTGTGTAGTAAAGGGGTTGACCAACAAGGAGATAGCCGACGAGCTCTACATCTCGACCCACACGGTGATCACCCACCGTCGCAACATCGCCTCGAAGCTCCAGATCCATTCGGCAGCCGGCCTGACGATCTATGCCATCGTGAATAAGCTGGTCGATCTGTCCGAAATCAAGGAGACCATCACTCGTGAATAAAACCGAGTGAACAAAAAAGACAGCAAAGGCTGTTAACGGGAATCTTTCATCACCGTTAACAGCCTTTAGTATTCTTTCTGATTTTGTCCCCGTTACGCTTCGCCCATCTTGGGACCGGCACTCGAGGGCGAGATCGGGGTGGGAATTTCGATCTTACCCATCGTGGTCTCGTAGCGAGCGATATTCTCCTGCAGGGTGCGCAACAGACGCTTCGCATGCTCGGGCGTGAGGACGATGCGGCTCTTCACGCGCGCCTTCTGCATGCCGGGCATCACTGTTGCAAAGTCGAGCACAAACTCCGACGTGGAGTGGTTGATCAGGGCAAAATTCGAATAGATACCCTCTGCAATCTGCTCGTCAAGTTGAATCTCCAGACCTGCCTGTTTTACTTCTGCCATAGTTTTCTGTTTGTTTGACACGGCAAAATTAGCCAATCGAAGATTGCGGTATACAACTTCGGCTCCAAAGTTTTCGATAATTTATCAACATCTTTCGTTTTTCACACCACGGATGCCACCTTTTTTTCCTATCTTTGCCTGGTAAAACGGTTTAAGCAGATTTTTTCATGACGGTTTCGCTCATAGAGGTTCTTTTGCGCGGTCTGATGGTCGGCGTTGCCGCATCGATTACGGTGGGTCCCGTAGCGGTGCTCTGTATCCAGCGTACCCTCTCGAAGAGTCGCCGATCAGGCATTGTCTCGGGCTTTGGCGTAGCTGCTGCAGATACGATTATGGCCATTGCCGCTCTGCTCTTCTACTCGATGCTTGAGCACCAGATTCAGCAGTACAACACCTTGCTGCGCGTCGTAGGCGGTATCTTTGTCGTCATCGTTGGTGTCTACATCTTCTCGCAAAACCCCGTACCGCAGATTCGTCGCAACCGCGCCGGTCGCTCCTCACTGTGGCAGGATTTCGCCTCGATTTTCGGCCTCACGATCGCCAATTTCATCCTGATTGTTCCCTACATCCTGGCCTTCTTCGCCGTCTTCGAGATCTCGTCGAACGACATCACGGGCAGCGGACTGGCAGGATTTATGCGAGCCATCCTGACCATTGGCGGATTCTTTGGCGGAGCAGTCGCCTGGTGGACCTTTGTGGCCTTTGTCATCAACCTCTTCCGCCGTCGTTTCCGTCCGCGTCATATGCTGACCATTAACCACGTGGCGGGCCTCGTGATTGGCCTGCTGGGTGTCTACACCATATTATCCACCTTTTTTGATATCTTCCCCGATGTCCACTAAACACGATAAAATCATCATCGCCATCGACGGTTTCTCGTCGTGTGGCAAGAGTACCTTCGCCAAGGCTATTGCAGCCCGCTTGGGCTATATCTTCATCGATACGGGTGCCATGTACCGCGCCGTAACCCTCTATGCCCTCGAGCACGGAGCTATCCGCTCGGGCATCGTGGACGAGGAGCAGGTGGTGCGCCAACTGAAAGACATTCAGATCACCTTCCGCTTCAACCCCGAGCGCGGAGCCAGCGACATCTACGTCAACGGCGATCGCGTGGAGGGTAAGATCCGCACGATCGAGGTCTCGAACTGCGTGAGTGCTGTGAGCGCCATCGGCGAGGTGAGAGAGATGCTCGTGAAGATGCAGCAGGAGATGGGCCAGAGAAAGGGCGTCGTGATGGATGGTCGCGACATCGGCACGGTGGTATTCCCCGATGCCGAGCTCAAGATCTTTATGACGGCCGACCCGAAGGTGCGCGCACAGCGTCGCTACGACGAGCTGACGGCCAAGGGCGATAACGTCTCGCTGGAGGAGATTGAGCAGAACGTCCGCGATCGCGACTACCAAGATATGCATCGTGCCATTTCGCCCCTGCGTCAGGCAGAGGATGCCATCGTGCTCGACAACTCCCACATGAGTGTCGAGGAGCAGATGACCTGGATCATGGAGCGCATCGAGGCAGCCAAGGCTCACTAAACCAAACTGCGAAACACCACAAGCTGATCGACCATGCAAATCGTTATTGACGACAAATCGGGTTTTTGTTTCGGGGTCGTAAGGGCTATTTCCGAGGCCGAGAAGGCGTTGGAGGGGGACGGTACGGTCTATTCATTGGGCGATATTGTCCACAACCGCATGGAGGTGCAACGTCTCGAGGCGCTGGGCCTGAAGACGATTACCCACGCCGATATGGATGCCCTGGCCGGGGCACGCCTCTTTATCCGTGCCCATGGTGAGCCTCCGACGACCTACACCCACGCCCGTATGTTGGGCATTGAAGTGATCGATGCGACCTGTCCGGTGGTGGCACGTCTGCAAAGTCGCGTAAAGGAGGCTTACGAGAAGATGGCTCCGGTGGGTGGTCAAGTGGTCATCTTGGGCAAGCGCGGCCATGCCGAGGTGGTGGGGTTAACGGGCCAGGTGGAAGACCGCGCCATCGTTATCGAAAACGAGCAGGACCTCGAGCAGATCGACTTCAACCGCCCGATCTACCTCCTGTCGCAAACCACGCAGTCGATTGCCCTCTTCAACCGCTTGGGTGAGGAGATGCTGCGCCGAGCTACCGACCCCACGCAGGTGACCATCGTCGATACGATCTGCCGTCAGGTATCGGGTCGCGAGCAGCACCTCACGGAGTTTGCCGCCAAGTTCGACCTGGTGGTCTTCGTCTGTGGCCGTAAATCTTCGAACGGCAAGGTGCTCTATGAGGTGTGCCGCAAGGCCAACCCCCGCACCTACAACATCGAGGAGGCCAAGGAACTGGATCCTGCCTGGCTGGAGGGAATCGAATCAGTGGGCATTTGTGGAGCCACCTCCACGCCAAAATGGCTCATGGAGGAGGTCGCCGAGGCCATTCAGCAGGCAAAAAATTAACATGTAGCATTCAACACAAACTTAGATAAACTTTACTTGTCATGAAATATATCGTTCGTTCGCTGAAATATTTTGTCGCCATGTGCGTTTTAAGTGTGGTACTGATGGGGTTGATGATCCTGACCGGCACCTCACCGATGACCGCCGAGGAGACCATCTACGTGATGTTCCATTCGGATCGCTTTGTCATGCTCGGCATTGCTATCGTGATCCTTTCGGCCACCTACCCGCTCTTCGGTTTCATGAAGCGCCAGGTAGAGGGCGACATCACGGCTCACCGTCGCCAGATCGAGAACGCCTTCCACGGCGCAGGATTCCGCCTCGTGAAGGAGGAGGACGAGGTGCTCTACTTCCGTGGTGATGGCTTCCTGAAGCGACTCACGCTCCTCTTCGAAGATGAGATTCGTGTATCGCAGTATGGGCAGTGGATCGAAATCGAGGGCATTCGTCGCGGCGTGGCCAAGGCATGGTATCTGCTCGATTCATACCTTGAAATGGTAAAGCGAGATGAGAAAAAGCAGTAAAAAGATTCTTCTTTCGGGGCTGATTCTGGCCACGATCTTCGGCACGTTCCTCTACGGACACCGCGAAGATTTCGGTCTGGGTCGCAATATGGAGCTTACGGTCAACATGATGCGTGAGCTCTCGCTCAATTATGTCGATTCGATCGACACGGACAAGTTGATGGAGGGGGCCGCTGCCGGCATGGTGCGCGACCTGGACCCCTACACGGAGTACATCCCCGAACAGCAGATGTCCGACTTCGAGGTACTCACCACGGGTAAGTATGGCGGTATCGGCTCATTGATTCGCCAGAAGGGTGATTACGTGATCATCGCCCAGCCTTACGAGCACTCGCCGGCCGACAAGGCAGGCCTGAAGATTGGCGATAAGATCCTCGCGATCGGCGAAGAGGACGCCAAAGGTTTCACGACCGAGCAGGTATCGGCACGTCTGAAGGGCGAGCCCAACACCCCCGTGCAGTTAAAGGTGGAACGTGTGGATGGCTCGATTCACGAGTTGCAGATCATGCGTGAGCGCATCGTCATCCCGGCCATCTCGTATGCCGGCTGGGCAGCTGAGAGGATTGGCTACATCCGCCACGACGATTTCACCGAGGGTTGTGCTGCCGAGTTGCGCACCGCCATCGAGCAACTCAAAACGCAGGGCGACCTGCAAGCATTGATCCTCGATTACCGCTCAAATGGAGGCGGTATTATGCAGGAGGCCGTAAAGATTGTCTCGCTCTTCACCGAACGTGGCACGGAGGTCGTTCGCACCAAGGGGCGTAACGAGGAGCACGTTTACAAAACCACCTCCGATCCGATCTATCCCGATCTGAAACTCGTGCTGCTGGTCAACAGCGGTTCGGCCTCGGCCTCGGAGATCGTGTCGGGCTCGCTGCAGGATTTGGATCGCGCCGTGCTCGTCGGCCAACGCACATTGGGCAAGGGTCTGGTGCAGACCACCCTCCCGCTGGGCTACAACGCCATGCTGAAGCTTACCACGGCCAAATACTACATCCCCTCGGGGCGTTGCATTCAGGAGATCGACTACTCGCACTCGCAGCAGGGTCGCGTGCAGGTGATCCCCGACTCACTCATTCGCGAGTACACCACCCGGGGCGGTCGCAAGGTCTATGACGGCGGTGGCATCATGCCCGACGTGCGTATCGAGCCGCAATACATCAGTCGCTTCGCCGCCACGCTCTACGGCATGGGCTTCATCGAGGATTTCGGCGACGAGTACATCCGTCGCAACGGCTACCAACCCATCGACTGCAAGACGTTCCATATCACGGAGCAGGATTTTGCCGACTTTGTCCGCTTCATGGAGGACAAGAAGGTGCCCTACGAGTCGGAGACTCGCCAGGCACTGGAGTTGATCAAGAAGGCGGCCAAGAACGACCGTTTCACCGAGACCCTCGAGCAGATCGAGCAGATCGAAGCAACGCTCAAAGATGACACGAAGACCAACCTGGAGACCTATCGCCACGAGGTCGAAGAGGTCATCACGGAGGACCTTATCCTGCGTCATGGTTACCGTCGCGGCGTAACAGAAAACACCATGCAGGACGACCGCGAGTTGAAGCGCGCCATCGAGCTCCTGCGCGACAGTACCGAGTTTAACCGCATCCTGCGCGAACAGGATACGGCCCGTAAATAATCCCACCTAAAAGCGATTCACCATGCAACTGCGTAAATATTTCTCGTTCCGCAATCGCGTTGTGCTCATTGTCGTGGGCGTCTTGCTGGGAGGCTTCTCGCTCGTCTACACGAACGACATGGCCCGCCGTCTGAAGGAGAAGGAGCAGCATGACGTAGCCCTCTGGGCCCACGCCATGGAGCGTCTGAATCGCGACGTGCTGAGTGGTACGATCATGGTGCAGGATCCGCTGGTGGACGACCTGATTTCGAGCAACAACAACATCCCGTTCATCATCACCAACGAGAATCTGGAGGTGATCTCTTCGCACCTGATTCCGGAGGAGATCATCGACCATCCGGACCGTTTGCGCCGCCAGATTGATAAGTTTACCGAGGAGAACACCCCGCGTCAGGTGCGCTTTGGCTGGACGAATCGCCACTACCACATCATCTTTTACGGCAAGTCGGCCCTGCTCAAGAGCCTCTACTACTACCCCTACGTGCAGATTACGGTCATCGGCGTCTTTATCCTGATGGCCTTCATCGCCTTCCGCTCTTCGAAGCTCGACGAGCAGAACCGCGTCTGGATCGGTCTGGCAAAAGAGACGGCACACCAGCTCGGCACACCCACCTCATCGCTGCTGGGTTGGATCGAATATCTGCGCACGCAGGATATCGACCAGTCGGCCGTCGATGAGATGAACAAGGATCTAACGCACCTGATGAAGATCGTCGATCGTTTCTCGAAAATCGGCTCCGAGACGCCCCTCACGCCGGCCAACATCAACGAGGTTGTTGGCGGCTCGGTGATGTATTTCCGCAAGCGCATCCCGCGCAACGTAACGCTCGACTACAACGGCCTGGCCATTGCTCCCATTCAGGCGGCCATCAACACGGCTCTCTTCGAGTGGGTGGTGGAGAACTTGATGAAAAATGCACTCGACGCCCTGCAGGGTCATGGTGCCATTGATGTCTATATTCACTCGGACGAGAAGCACGTGATCATCGACGTAAAAGACACCGGAAAGGGCATCGCCAAAAGCAACTGGAGCCGCATCTTCGAGCCAGGATTTACAACCAAAACGCGCGGTTGGGGCCTCGGCCTCTCACTCTCGCGCCGTATCATTGAAGAGTATCACGGAGGTAAAATCTTTGTCGCCGAATCCGAGTTGGGCAAAGGAACCACCTTTCGTATTATCCTAAAACGTATTTTTGAAGGATGAGTCACCCCATTCCATACCGCATAGAGCAGCCTGCATCACCCACGATGCCGGCCGATATGGGATGTGTCGATTCACTCGGTGCAGATTCGCTCATCGCGCTCCCTGCAGAATCGCCGTTTGAACTTCTCCCCTTCCAGACGCTGACCGACCTGACGGCAGACACGACTCCCGAAAGTCACTACCGCATGGTGAGCCCCGAGGAGCTCTTTGGCTACTCGTCGTTGCAAGCCGAAATTCCCTTTCTCCGACCCCACAGCGAATCGCCAACCGCCACCACCTCTTTCAGTCTGCTAGTGCTGGCCATCCTCTGCTTCTATTGCCTGATGCTCTACCAGCACCTCGCAGATGCCGTATTACTCTGTAGTCGTGTCTCACACGAGCGAGCTACGGGCGAACGACTCTCGGAGGACTCGAACGGTGGCTACAACCGCTTTTTAGGGCTCTGCACCCTACTGGGTGTGCTGCTCGTTGGCGTTGCCACGATGCGCTATACCGCCCCGCTCCTCAACCAGACGACACTCGGTGCCTGGCCACACAGCGGCGCCTTCTTAGGGGCCGTCGGCATTGCTGCAGCGCTCGGTCTGGTAGCACTCTACGGGGTGATCATCCGCAACATCGTGGGTCGCTTGACCTATACGCAGCATCTGCTCGAGCAACTGTTGCTGATCAAGCGCACCTTTTTCGCCATGCTGACCCTTTTCGCCACTCCTTTTATGGCTTTGTGGCTGCTGACACCGCAAGGTGAGGGTCGTTTATGGTTTTGGGTGATTATCATCGAGTTGATCATAACGCTGATTTTATACCTCCAAGAGACCTTCTCGCTCTTTATTTCAAAAAAAATTTCAATATTGCATTGGTTTTTGTACCTTTGCGGCGTGGAAATTTTCCCTATCAGCTTTTTAATCCTGCTGGTAGTACGATAATTCCACCCTAACGAGATAAATAAAAAGAATCGAAGAACGTGAAGCATATCCTGGTATCACAACCCAAGCCGGCCATTCCTGAGAAGTCGCCCTTTAACGAAATCGCACAAAAACATCGTATTGAAATTGGCTATAAGCCCTTTATCCGCGTCGTAGGAGTTAGTCTGAAAGAGTTTAGATCGCAGCGCATCGAAATTCTGGACCACACGGCCGTTATCTTCACCTCCCGTTCTACCGTCGACAGCTTTTTCCACATTTGTGAGGAGGCTCGTATCACCGTCCCCGAGACGATGAAGTACATCTGCCAGACCGAGGCTGTTGCACTCTATCTGCAAAAGTATATTGTCTATCGCAAGCGTAAGATTTCTTTTGCCGATGGTTCGTTCACCTCGCTCGTCGAGCAGATCGTAAAGCACAAGGAGGAGAAGTTCCTGCTGGCCATGAGCGAGCCCCACAAGCCCGAGCTGCCGGAGACGCTCAAGACCCTCAAGCTGACTGTTGATCCGGTGATTCTTTCGCGTACGGTGGCTGCCGATCTCGATGAGGTGAAGCTCGATGAGATCGACCTGCTAGCACTCTACTCGCCCTCGGACGTAAAGGCCCTGGTAGAGAAGTTCGGCACGGAGAATCTGCCGGCCATCGCCGTCTTTGGCGCCGGCACGTTGCGCACGGCCTTCGATGCCGGCCTGACGGTTGTAGCCAATGCTCCGACCCCCGAGGCCCCCTCGATGGTCAAGGCCATTGACCTCTACCTGGACAAGGTGGCCAAAGGCGAGGAGGTAATCCCCGTTGAGCCGATCGAGGACAGCCAGAAAGAGGAGTTTATCCGCACCCAGCAGCACAAGCTGGCTAAGAAGAGTCGCACGCGTCGCACAACGACCACGGCGGCTGCGAAATAATAGCCCAATAACAACCCCGACCCATGCCCGAGAGGACGCTTTCACGCACCGAACGACTCCGCACGTTGGGAGCCATCCGCCGTCTTTTCACGGAGGGTGAGTCGGGTTTTGTCTATCCCTTCCGCTATCTTTGGTACGCCGAAGCAGACACCCAACCTTCGGTTGAGGTGCTCTTTTCGGTGCCCAAGAAATACCACAAACGCGCCAACAAACGCAACCTCCTTCGCCGCCGCACGAAAGAGAGCTATCGCCTACAAAAAGAGGTGCTAACGCTTCACGTCGGAACGCGTAACCTCGATGTGGCGCTCATCTATTCGGCACGCGAGGTGTTGCCCTCGAAGAAGATCAACCATGCCGTCCACCGCATTTTGGAGTCGATTGCAGCACATCTTTAAGCGACTTGCAACGTTGCCGCTGATTGGCCTGGTGCGCTTCTATCAATATTGCATCTCGCCGCTTACACCCCCATCGTGTCGTTTTACGCCAACCTGCTCGCAGTATGCCCTTGAAGCGTTGCAAAAGCATGGTCTAATAAAGGGGTTGTGGCTTACCCTGAAACGTCTTTCGCGCTGTCATCCCTGGGGTGGCAGTGGCTACGATCCCGTTCCCTAACCCATTTGCTTGCTGGACCATGTCGTTCGATGCACTCAAACAACGGCTGTCAGAGTTGCCCCTCTTAAAGATCGCCTGCTGCATGGCGGTGGGTATTGTTTTGCAGCAATTCTTCGATGTGCCAACACTGCTGATTTTGTTGGCATTGCTCGTAACGGGTTTAGGGAGCATCTTGCTACACAGCCGGGTGGCCTACCTGTTGGCTTTAACTGCCGGCGGGTACCTCATCGCCGAGATCGGCTATAAACCCGACGCGGTCCCCTACCACGAACAACAAACGCTCCAAATCCGCATCACAGACGACGGCACACCCCGCACGCACTACACCCGTCACGAGGCACGTCTCGAGTCGTGGATGGATGCAGACAGCGACGCTGAACACCCGAACGGTGGCCGCCTCTGGCTCTACGCCGACACAACCCTACACCTGCGTTCCGGCATGCGCCTGCGCTACGATGCGAAGATCTATCCATTCTACCAAGACTCCACTACCGAGGCCTCTCAAATGACGGCTCGTGGCTATCTGGGACGTTGCTACCTCTATGGCTACGACTACTACGACCCACTACCTCCGAGTGCGCCTACTCTGCATCAGAAGGCCGCTCGCCGACTCGAAGCACAACTTGCCACCAAGAACGACGCCTCGGCGCTGGTACGTGCCATGACCGTAGGTGATCGCAGCGATATTCAACCTCCGTTGCGCGAGCAGTACGCCCGAAGCGGTCTTTCGCACCTGATGGCCCTTTCGGGTCTGCATACGGGCATGCTCTTTTTACTGATCAACCTACTCCTGTGGTGGCTTCCACTCCTGCACCGTGGTCATCGACTCAAGCACCTGCTCTCGATTGGGGCGGTGTGGCTATTTGTCGCCGCGGCTGGTTTCCCGGTCAGTGCGCTGCGTGCTGCAGTGATGTGCACGATGTTGCAATGGGCCCTGCTGAGCAGTTCGAATTACCGTGCTCTGAATAGTTGGGCGGCAGCAGCCGTACTCTTGCTCGCGCTGCGCCCCTCATGGCTCTTCGATCTCAGTTTTCAACTCTCGTTCTTGGCCGTTTGGGCTATTTTGTGCTGGGGTGTGCCCCTCTGCCGAGCCCTACACGGACGATTCCGCATCCTGAACTACATCTCGGACGCCCTTCTGATCAGCCTGGTAGCCTCGATTGCTACAGCGCCACTTATCGCACACCAATTCGGCATGATTCCCCTACTCGGTGTCCTAATCAACCCACCCGCCATTCTGCTTGCCACCGCCATTGTGGCCCTGGGTCTGTTGTTGCTGCTCCTTCCGCCACTTACGCCCGTGTTGCAACCCCTCGTGTTGCAATTGGCCACGTGGCAGAACCTGTTGGCCGAGCGGTGTGCCGCCCTGGCATGTAGCTCGATTGAAGTGCACCTCTCGGGAACGGCAACGAGCATCATCTACCTCTTTTTCCTGGTTTTGACCCTCGTTGCATGGTGTCGGGATCGAAAAAAAAGCGTACATTTGTAGTATGCTCACTCACGAAGAATATACCCTGCTTTTGACCGACGACGTACGCACGGCGATTCGCAACAACCGAGGACGTGATCCGCTGGCTGTGGCGCTCGATCGCACGATCGAACATGCCCGTCTGGTAGCTACGCAACTGAAATACCTCGCCCGAGCCGAGTCGAAGCTCCCGAGCTATGTCGAGGCGGGGTGCATCCTGCCCCCCAGAGCCTTCGAGCAGTGTTCAAGCGAGCGCACTGCCGCCCACAAGCCAATCGGAGGCAGACGTGTATTGGACCTCACCTGCGGTCTGGGTGTCGATGCCCATGCCCTCGCGGCACGCTGTGAGGAGGTGATCACCCTGGAGCGCAACGAGGTGTTGGCCGAGGTGGCCCGCGAAAATTTCCGACGACTGGGAATCACCAACGTCACGGTCCTCACAACCGATGCCGAGTCCTATGTCGCCTCGTGTACCGAACACTTCGACTGGATCTATGCCGATCCCGACCGTCGCTCAGCCGAGGGTCGCAAGTTGGTCTGCCTGGAGGATTGTTCGCCCGATATCTTGCAGTTAATGCCTCGTCTGAAGGCCTTGGCACCGCGCTTGTGCCTGAAAAATTCACCCTTATTTGATGTGGATGAGGCTCGCAGACTCTTTCCGGAATGTGCCGTCGAGGTCGTTTCGCTGGGTGGCGAGTGCAAGGAAGTGCTGATACTTGTGGGCGAGGATATTACGCCCCGCCTGACCGCCACGGCACTCGATGTGGGTAGTTACAGTGTAACCGAGCCATTTGAGCCAACCCCTCCGAGCGGCTTCAACCACGAAGCCTACCGCTACCTGGTGCAATGCGACGTGGCGCTGCAAAAGGCACGCCTGGTGCGTCGCCACCTGCACGGCAAGGCCGACTGCTGGAGCGAGAACGGCTATGGATTTGCCACCGAACAGCCTGAGGGTATTGTGGGTCGCATCTATGCAATCGACCACATCGAGCCCTACGACCCCAAGCGACTAAAGCGGTCGCTCAAAGGGGTGAAGGCCGAACTGTTGAAGCGCGATTTCCCCCTTGCAATCGAGGAACTCCGCAAACGATTGGGGGTCGAAGCCGGCAACGAAAGGCGGGTCGCCTTCACAAAAATAGGCGCCGCATATTGGACAATTTGGTTAAAATAAGTAGCTTTGTAGGAAAGCGAAACGTACAAGGTATGAAACTGAACGAACTCTACACCTTCTTTACCGAGACGGTCTTTCAGCGCAACGACAAGAGCTGGAAAAATCCGTTGCTCAGGATGCTGATTCGTATCTATAAGCTCCTCTTCTACATGGTGCGCGGTATGCTCAACCATGGAACGCTCGTGCGTAGTGCCGCAATGACCTACTACACGGTTACCTCGCTCGTGCCGATTCTGGCCGTCGCCTTTGCCCTGGTGAAGGGTTTTGGCTTGGCCGACTCGATGGTACAGTCTCTCTACGGACTCTTCCCGCAATATCCCGAAGCGATCGACTATGTGGTTGCCTTTGCCGAAAATGCCCTGGCACGTACGCGTGGCGGATTGATGGCCTCGGTCGCTTTGGTCATGCTCTTTTGGTCGATTATTCAGCTTTTCGGCTCGATTGAGAGCGCCTTCAACAACATCTGGGAGGTGAAGACTACGCGCAGCATCGCCCGCCAATGGAGCGACTACCTGGCCGTGACGCTCATCGTGCCGATCCTCTGGATCGTTGCCTATGCCGTGGGTGGTCACCTCGAGGAGATATGGCAGGATACCTGGTACTTCCGCATCTTGTCGCACATGCTGTCGATGATCCTCATGTGGGTGATGTTTACGCTCCTGTACCTGATCATCCCCAACGCCAAGGTGAAGCTTTCGAGCGCCCTGACGGCCGGTATCGTAGCCGGTACCATTTTCCTGCTCTTCCAGTGGGGTTACGTCTATTTGCAGACGGCCATGACCTCCTACAACGCCATCTACGGTAGCTTTGCGGCCCTGCCGCTCTTCCTGCTCTGGGTGCAGATTTCGTGGCAGATTCTGCTCATCGGTGGCGAGCTATCGTTTGCCTTCCAGAACATCACCCGCTTCGGTGAGGAGCACGAATGGCAACGCATCAGCTACGACCAGCGTCGCAAGGTGATGTTGGCCGCCATGGTGATCATCGTGCGCCACTTCCAAAAACATGGGGGCGCCTTATCGGCAGCCACGATTCGCGAGGAGTTGAATCTGCCGACCCGTATCATCAACGATGTGCTCTTCCAGCTCACCCGCGCCGGACAATTGATCGATGCCCGCCAAAGCGACAACGAGCGCGAGGCCTCCTATGCCCCGGCCTACGACATCGCACGCATGACCCTCTACGGAGTGCTGTCGGCGGTGGAGAACCACGGCGACAACCCCCTGATCTTCGAGGCCGAGAGCGATTTGCAGCGCGTCGAGGAGGTGCTGGAGGGTATCAAGCAGGATTCGCTTGAATCGTCGCGTAACGTCCGTTTAATCGAGCTGGTGTAATGATTCGTCGTGTCGTTTTAATCGGTAGTGGCAACGTCGCCGAGAGCCTTGCACAAGCCATCGCCTCGTGCGAGGAACTGACGCTCGTGCAGCTCTATGCCCGCAACGAGACGCGTGGCAAAGAGGTTGCCGCATTGAGTCACTGCCCCCATACGGCCGACCCGCAACAACTCGACCCTACGGCCGATCTCTACCTGCTTTCGGTAAGCGATCGCGCCGTCGAGGAGCTTGCGCAACAACTCCCCATCCCCCAAACAGCCATCGTGGCCCACACGGCCGGCAGTGTGGCGTTGGATGCCCTGCGGCCCTATCCGCATCGCGCCATTCTCTACCCTTTCCAGGGTTTTTCAGCCGGGCGCAGGATCGATTTTCGGACTGTTCCCCTCTTTCTGGAGGCTTCCGAAGAAGATGACCTAGAGGCACTTACGGCCTTTGCCCAACTTTTGAGTCATCAGGTCTACGAGGCCGACTCTGCACGGCGCAAGCGAATTCACCTGGCCGGAGTTATTGCCAACAACTTTGTCAACCAGCTCTACGCCGCAGCCACGGATCTGCTGCATGAGGCCGACCTGCCGTATGAGGTACTCAAACCGCTCATCCACGAAACAGCCTCGAAGGCGATTGATGCTGCGCATCCGGCCCTGGTGCAGACCGGTCCTGCTAAACGTGGCGATCGTGCCACCCAGGAGGGGCACCTCGCACTGCTCAACGATAAACCCGAACTCAAAGCAATTTACGAACTGATAAGCCAACAAATATGGGAAACTTCAAAGAAGATATAGCTCGCGTCGAAGCGATGATTTTCGACGTAGATGGCGTGATGACCGACGGTCGCATCATCCCCACCGCTGAGGGTGATTTTATCCGCTGCTACAACTGCAAGGATGGCTACGCCTTGGCCTACGCCATTCGCCACGGCTACCGCGTCTGTGTCATTACGGGTGGCTATGGCAAGATCCTGGAGCGCCGCCTGCGCATGCTTGGCATGCAGGATTACTACATCGACTGCATGGATAAGATTTCGACCCTGCGCGAATACATGAAGAAATACAACCTCAACCCCGAAAATGTCCTCTACATGGGCGACGATATTCCCGACCTGGAGTGCATGCGCGAGGTGGGCATGCCGGTTTGCCCGGCAGACTCGGCACCCGAGGTGATCGAGTGCTCGCGCTACGTGTCGGAGTTTGTGGGTGGCCGTGGCGCCGTGCGCGACATTGTGGAGCAGGTGCTCCGCGCCCGTGGCGATTGGGCTAAGAGTTCGGAGGGTGTGACCCCCTCATCGCTCGTGGCTTCGCGCTAATGCGCACGCATAGAAAAACAAGAGGCTGTCCTAATTGGACAGCCTCTTGCCTATTTTAAGACTTACGATAAAAGCGATTACTCCTTAGCCGTGCTCCAGCCGTAGAACATTACGACGAGGAAGCAGACGAGCGGCAGGATGAACGAGAGGTTCACGGCGGGCCAGCCCATGAGCGTACCGCAGTCGATGATCATTGCCTGAACAGGGGGAAGTACCGAGCCACCCAGAATAGCCATAATCAGACCGGCAGCACCAAACTTAGCATCCTCGCCCATACCCTCGAGGGCAATACCATAGATCGTCGGGAACATGAGCGACATGCAGGCCGAAACAGCCACCAGGCAGTACAGACCCATGCGACCATCGATGGCAATCACACCCGCCGTAGCGATCGTAGCGGCAATGGCCAGGAAGAACAACAGACGACCCGGGTTAATGTACTTCAGCAGGTAGGTGCAGATGAAGCGCGACGAGCAGAAGATCATCATCGCGATGATGTTATAACGCTGTGAGAGCACCTCGGCATCGATCTCGGCCATACCCTCACCCACAAAGACGCGCGTACCGTACTGGATAATGAAGGTCCAGCACATGATCTGCGCACCCACATAGGCAAACTGAGCAATTACACCATTACGGTAGCGCTTCTGCGAGAAGATACGCTTCAGCGTAGGCAGCAAACCATCCTGTTTCGACGACTCCTGCACCTTGGGCATACGCGCCAGCCAGATCACCAGGAACATGGCCGTGATGACCGCACCAATGATCAGATAAGGGGTAATGAGCACCTGCAAATCGGCCTGCTTCATCACCTCGAACTCCGCCTCCGAAAGCGTAGCACGACCTGCCGTATCGAGCGGATTGAGCTTCGCCTGGATGAAGTTCATCGCCACATACATACCCAAGAGCGAGCCCATCGGGTTGAAGGCCTGCGCCAGGTTCAGACGGCGCGTAGCCGTAGCCTCCGAACCCATCGAGAGGATGTAGGGGTTGGCACTCGTCTCGAGGAACGAGAGACCACACGTGAGGATAAAGTAGGCCGCCAGGAAGGGGTAGTAGCTACCGGTCATCTTCGCCGGGAAGAAGAGGAAAGCACCAATGGCATAGAGGCCCAGACCCATCAGAATACCCGCCTTGTAGGAGTAGCGGCGGATGAACATGGCAGCCGGGAAGGCCATGGCAAAGTAGCCACCATAGAAGGCCACCTGCACCAACGCACCATCCGTAACGCTCATGCGGAAAATCTTCGAGAAGGCCTTCACCATCGGGTTCGTAATGTCGTTGGCAAAGCCCCACAACGCGAAACACGAGGTGATCAAAATAAACGGAATGAGGTAGTTCACCCCGTTGTGTTTGAGAATGGATTCTTTGATTTTGTTCATAGATTCGTTATTTTATTGCTATTCGTTTTCGCTAATAAGGTCGGCAACCGTCGCCTCGGTATAGACCACCAAATCGCGGGGCGAGAGTTTCAGTTGCAAGCCACGCACGCCGGCCGAGATGTAGATGTAATCGTACAGCTCAGCACTTTCGTGCAGCAAGGTTGGGAACCGTTTTTTCATCCCGATCGGCGTACAGCCACCCCGAATGTAACCCGTCGTGGGCAACAGCTCTTTCATCGGAATCATCTGCGCACTCTTATTGCCCGACAGTCGTGCCACCTTCTTCAGGTCAACCTCCCGATCGCCCGGAACCACACAGACAAAATGTCCGTTGCGGTCACCCTTCAGAACCAGCGTCTTAAAAACCTGCTCGATCGGCTCGCCCAACTCCTCGGCCACATGGGTAGCCGCCAGGTCGTTCTCATCGACCGTGTAGGGAATCAGGTCGTAGCTGATGCCAGCCCGATCCAACAAGCGGGCAGCATTGGTCTTCTCGAGCTTCTTGGCCATTAGGCGAGGGTCTTTTTCGGCAGGAACAGATGCAGGCAGCACCAAGCCAGCAGGTAAGCCAAACCGGCCATCATGAAGACGACGAAGTAGCTACCCGTCAACTCCAGTACGTTACCCACAGCCGAGGCAGCCAACACACCACCGATCGAGCCGGTAAAGCCCGCCAGCGAGGTCACCGTAGCCACACGGTTCTTAGGATAGTAGTCCGAAACGAGCGTGTAGATATTCGACGCCCAACCCTGGTGAGCAAAGCAAGCGACCGAGATGATGGCGATCGAACCCCACAACGTATTGACCTCAGGAATCAGGATCACGGGAACAACGAGCAGGGCGCAGGTCAACAGCGCCGTCTTACGCGAGAAGGCCACCGTGCGACCCATACGGATCAACTTCGAGGAGAGGTAACCACCAAAGATACCACCAAACGAGGAGAAGGTGTAAATCACAATCAGCGGCAACACCATCTGCTGGATATTCACGCCGTAGGTCTTCTCCATAAAGTCGGGCGTCCAGAAGAGGAAGAACCACCACACCCAGTCGCAGACAAAGCGCGAGAGGGTGATACCGATCGTGGCGCGCTCGGTGAGCAACTTGCGCCAATTCACCTTATCGGCCACCTGTGGGGCATCCTGCTCCGTATCATCCTGCTCAATGTAGGCCAGCTCCGCAGCCGAAACATGCTTCGACTCGCGCGGCAGACGATAGACCAAAAGCCAGGCAATCATCCAGACGAAGCCCAACGAACCGGTCACGATGAAGGCAATCTGCCAACCATAGGTCACCGTGAGGAAGGTAACGATAATCGGAGCTACTACGGCACCGATGTTACTACCCGAATTAAAGATACCCGTAGCCAGCGCGCGCTCCTTCTTGGGGAACCACTCGGCCGTAGCCTTGATGGCGGCGGGGAAGTTGGCACTTTCACCCAGACCGAGGAAGAAACGAGCCAGACCAAAGCCCATGGTGGCACGTGCTACGGCGTGCAGACAGCCTGCAATCGACCACACAGCAATGGCGAAGGCATACGAGAGGCGTGTACCAAAACGATCGATCAGGCGACCCACGAACAACAAGCCAATGGCATAGGCGGCCTGGAAGGCCGACACGATGTAACCATAGGCCGCCTCCGAGAGGTTAATCTCGTCGGCAATGACCGGCTTGAGCATGCTCAACACCTGACGGTCGATGTAGTTGATCGTCGTGGCAAAGAACAACAGAGCCACCACCGACCAACGGTAGTTGCCCACTTTCTGCGAATTATTTATCGACATATTTCGTGAATTTTACGGTAGATTTCGGCCTGCTCCTCGGGGGTCTCGGAGTAGGTTACGACGATGAGTTTCATGCCCGGCTTCCAGAGCGAGCGAACTTTCTCCTCGACCAACTCCACATCGCCCACGATGCGAGCGTTGAGCACAGCTCCCGAGCCGGCAAAGGCATCGGCAAAGCCCTCCGTGGGGTTAGCACCCGGATCAGTAGCAAGCGAGAAGGCACCATCGGCCATCTTCAAGCCGGGGATACGGGCAATCTGCTCCTTCTTCTGCGACCAATTGCCGCACGAGTGGAAGACCGTACCACCAAACTGATCACCCACGCGCTGCATGGCCGGTACACAAAGCGGGAAGTAGAGGTCGTCCGAGAGCATCGTCACCGTATCGTCGCTCATACCCAGACCATCGAACATACGGCTCGAAGCAAAACCGTGACCCGGCTTTACGAGGGCATCACCAATCAGGCGACGCTGCGCCTCCGTAAAGTCGATCAGCAGATCGGCCGTGCGCTCCATGGCGGTGGTCATCGAATCGGGATCGAGCATCAGATCCAGGTAGAAAGAGTTCGAGTCGATGATGTTGCTCAACGTATTGAGGGGCGACTGCACGTCGCAGTACGACATCGGGATTTCACCCTTCGTCTTATCGAGGAAATACTCGACCATCTCGAGCGTATGGCGACCAATCGCCGTCTCGGCTACGGGACGGTAGGGGGCTGCAACCAGATCGGCCGTCGTAAGGAACTTGCCATCTACGGCCGGGGCCTGACCGGCCTCCCAGCGGTAGTCGAAGCCATAGGCGGCAGCGACCGTGCCGAGGCCATACCACGGCTCGAGGAAGTTGGGCACATCGGCCTCGAAGCGCATCGACTGCTCCAAGGCACCCAGCTGCCAAGCAAGCGACGAACGCATATCGCGGCAATCCTCAGCGAAGACCTCCTTAACGCGCATACGACGATAGACCAGCACACCCTGGTCAGCTTCCCAGAAGGCCTTGCAACGAGCATCCAACTCGGCCGCATAGGCCGCATAGCGGGCACGATCGAACTGCTCGGGAGCAATCGGCTCGACATGTGTGGCCTGCGAATCGGCCAACGCGGTATTAAACGTATCTTTCTTCGCCATATTACTCGGTTTTCAACTCCTCGGCAATGCGATAGATCTCCTTCACACGCTCGTCCGTGATCGTGTCGTCCATATTCACGCAGCAGATACCCGTTTTGTAGAGGTCGCCCGACGCCTTCACGCGCGTCGAGATAATCTCGCGCAGCTCCTCCGACGAATAACCACCAATTTCCACCGGGTTCAGACGCAACGAGAAGAAGGTCTCGGGGAGCATCTGACGCAGTGCTGCCACATCACCACCCCAACCCAGATCGAGGAACGAGAGGTTCTTGATCTTGGCAAACTGCTCGGCATGACGGTGCGGATCCTTACCACAATAGTGGATGCCATAGGGCTGGTATTTCTCGCTCCAAGCGATGTCGATCGGCAGAAGCTGATCCTCGTAGTCAAACTCCGAGATCATCGTGTGAGAACACTCCGAGTGGAGGTAGAGCGGCTCATCCAGCAGGCGTGCGATGCGATTCACCGAAATCGACGAAGTACCCGTCTCGCTGCGGATGTAGTTGAAGAAGCGCTCTACCACGCGGCTAATCTGCGCAAAGTAGGCCTTCGTAGCCTCCGGATCGAGCATCATATCCATCAAAATGGACTCACCCTTCACATCGAGGGCCAGGTTCAGCACACCACCCCAGTTGATATCACCCGTTACATAGCCATACTTGGCCTTGAGCTCCTCGATCAGGCGCTGCAGACGCTTAAAGGCGGGCGAACGGAAGGGGGCCTCCTCATCGATCGTGAGCTCCTCACGGTGAGCGCACAAAACCTGCGGAGCGGTGTTTGCACCATACTCGATCTCGCAACCAAGCATCTCGGAGAGCAGGTAACCGGCGGCCAAATGCACAGCACCAATCTCGGGGCGCTCTTCGGCGTGATGCAGGCCCAAACCACAATCGGCAAAGCGCTCGTGGAGGGTCTTTTCCATCAATTGCTCATCGCTGACGCGACGGCGCGGATCGTAAAAGAAGTCTTGATCGAAGACAATACCAACGTGTTTGTTCCACCACGAGGGGTGAAAAACCACATCTACGGGGAGCTGGGTTGAGCAGAGTTTTTTCATGATTATTCTTGATTTATGGGGACACATGTTCCCAAATTGGTGCTAATGTACAAAAAAATCGAGAATGTACCATGGCTTTTCGCGGGAAAGCAACGCGCGCGCGCTTTTTTTCGGCGAAAGCGCGGTTATTTCTTTTTCTTTGACTACATTTGTAGCTATGAAGCGTAATATGATCCTGATATTCTTGTCTGTTATCCTACTCTCGGTGGGATGGCTCGGCGTGTCGGGTTTGACGCTTCTGGGAGCCTTTGTGCCGCTGCTGATTCTCAGTGATCGGGCCGAAGACTCGCGACGCGGTTGGTGGCGGATGTTCTTCCAAGCCACCCTCTGTTTCGTGCTGTGGAATGCAGCCACGATTTGGTGGATTTGGAATGCTACGCCCGTAGGGCCGATCGCCGCCACCCTTTTCTCGACCTGCTACAACCTGCTGGCCTTCATGCTCTACCACACGGTCTCGAAAAAAGGACCGAAGGCCCTCGCCTACACAACCCTCGTGGCGGCCTGGATTGCTACCGAGTACTGGTACACGAACAGCGAGTTTTCGTGGCCCTGGTTGGTGTTGGGCAACGGCTTCTCGCACGACGTATGGGCCGTGCAGTGGTATGAGTGGACGGGCGTCTTTGGCGGATCGCTGTGGGTGTTGGTAGCAAACCTGCTCCTCTTCGAGGCCATCCGTCAGCGCACCCTGCGCAAGTGGATCACAGCAGGTGTAGGAATTGCACTTCCGATGCTCGTCTCGTTGACGATGTGGTTAAGCTATGAAGCGCCGAGCGATAGGCAGGTGAAGGTCAGCATCATCCAGCCCAACATCGACTGCTACGAGAAGTTTGCCAACACGGACGAGTATCAGATTCGCAACATCTTTGATCTGATGCGCGAGGTGCCTGCCGATGCCGACTTCATCATCCTACCCGAGACCGCCATGCCGGGTTACTATTGGGAGCCGACGCTCTCGGATCGCATCAACGACGAGGAGTCAGAGCTGTGGCAGGAGCTGCGCAACGAGTTGCGCCAACAACACCCCCACGCTATGATCGTTACGGGTGCTAACACCCGTCGTTACTACGCCCCCGGTCTGGAGAGCCCGACGGCACGTTCGTTCGGCTATGGACAAGGTGGCTACGATAATTTCAACACCTCTGTTGGTTTGGATACCACCGCACGCATCCAACTCCACCACAAGGGCAAGCTCGTAATCGGCGTGGAGAACACCCCCACCTGGGTCTTTGACCTGATGGAGTTCCTCGTGATTGACTTGGGCGGTGTTGTGGGTCAGATCGGCAAAGGCAAGCACGGCACGGCCTTCGACCACGAGGGCGTAAAGATCGGCCCTGCAATCTGCTACGAAGGTGTCTACGGCGAGTTCTTTGGCGACCACGTACGCCGAGGTTCGGAGCTGATGGCCATCCTTTCGAACGACGGCTGGTGGGGCAACACCCCCGGCCACAAGCACCTCTTCTCCTTCTCGCGACTGCGTGCCATTGAGCACCGTCGCGCCATCGCTCGCTCAGCCAACACCGGGCGCTCGGGCTTCATCTCGCCTCGTGGCGATGTAAGCTCGACCCTCGATTGGGAGGAGCGTGGCGTGCTGACTGAAGAGGTGGTACTGAATCACGAAAAGAGTTTCTACACACGCCATGGCGACTACCTGGGACGCATTGCTCAATATGTGCTGCTGCTCTCGGTATTGTACTACATCGCCTACCGCGTGAAACGACGCAACTACCTCGTTGACTAATCCCGTACAACAAATATTATGAACTACACCCAAACACTCGAATTCCTGTTCCAACAACTCCCGGCCTTTGAGGCCAAGGGAGCATCGGCCTACAAACCGGGCTTGGAACGTATCAGCGAGTTTTGCCGCGTGCTGGGCAACCCGCAACGCAACTTTTTCACGATCCATGTGGCCGGCACCAACGGCAAAGGATCCGTTTCGCACCTGTTGGCCTCGATTCTCGAGCAAGCCGGCTACCGCACCGGACTCTTTACCTCGCCCCACCTGAAGGACTTCCGCGAACGTATCCGCGTCGATGGCGAGATGATTCCGAAGCAGAAGGTGGTCAATTTTGTCGACAAACATCGTGACAAGATGCTCGAGCTGAAGCTCTCGTTCTTTGAGATGTCTGCAGCCTTGGCCTTCGACTACTTTGCACAGAGCGATGTCGAGGTAGCCGTGATTGAGACAGGCCTCGGTGGCCGACTTGACGCCACAAACGTCATCCTGCCTGCCGTGAGCATCATCACCAACATCGGCCTGGAGCATACCGCACTGTTGGGCGACACACTTCAAAAGATTGCCGCCGAGAAGGGTGGCATCATCAAAAAGAGTATTCCCGTCGTCATTGGCGAGAAGGATGATCGTTGGAGCGACGTGATCGAGGAGATCGCCGAGCGCAACCGTTCGCGCGTGATCTATGCCGAGCAGGAGTTCCGCTGCGAGGAGCAGCACGACGAGGAGGGCGAGCAGTGCTTCTCGTTGCGTCGTCAGCGCGACAAGTACCTCTACGACGTGCACCTCGACCTGATGGGCCACTACCAGCGTAAGAATGTCGTGACGGTGGCCGCGGTGACGGATTACCTCCACGAATCGACCCCGCTGACCATCTCGCGCCGCGCCTTTATCGAGGGTCTGCGCACTGCATCGACGCAGACGTCGCTCCTGGGTCGCTGGCAGAAGATTGGCGAGAATCCCCTGATTATCTGCGACACGGGCCACAACGCCCACGGTATTCGCTACGTCAGCGAGCAGATTGCCGCCACGCCGCACGAGAAGCTCTACTGCGTAGTCGGTTTCGTACGCGATAAGGACCTGGCACACATCCTGCCCTTGTTGCCGAAGGAGGCCCACTACATCTTTACGGCAGCCCAATCCGAGCGCTCGATTCCGGCCGACGAGTTGGCTGCGAAGGCGGCCATCTATGGTCTGAGCGGCGAGGTGGTTGCCAACGTCCGCGAGGCTCTCGAGCATGCCCGCTCGCTGGCCTCGGAGAAGGACCTGATCTTCGTGGGTGGTAGCACCTACGTGGTGGGTGAGGCATTATAAATCGACCTATCAAATCATACGATAAAGGGCTGCTCGATTGAGCAGCCCTTTATTTAAATGGATATCAGAAGTTGTATAACAAGAGCTATTTTGAAGCTGCTCGCAATCCGCAAAAGCGCAGTTTTCGTAAATGAGGATTTTGAGTGCGAGCGTAAGACAGCTTCTTGAACAGCTAAAACATCTTAACAAAGACCTCAATAGCCTGATATTCAGCCATGCCTAACTGATCATAGAGCCATGCCGTATGTTGCGTACGCTCCTCGGCACGCTGCCAGAATTCGCGCGTATCACTACCCGGGAAGGGGACAATATCTTTCTGCGAAAGGTGGCGATAGATGGCGTGACGCTTCTTGATCAGCTCATCAGGCGAGAGCGGCACTGCCATGTCGACCATGCCCAAATCCCACTCCATCCAGGCGCCACGATAGAGCCACATGTGGCATCGCTTGAGCCACTCATCCTCCTTGACCACCTCCAGGGCTGCCAACACCGCCTCGATGCAGACACGGTGCGTACCATGCGGATCGGCCAGGTCGCCGGCAGCATAGATCTGATCCGGCTCAATCTCACGCAACAGTTCGACAATAATATCAATATCCTGCTGCGAAAGTTCACCTTTTTTGATGCCACCCGTCTCATAGAAGGGCAGATTCAGGAAGTGAGCGTGCGAAGCCGGCAGACCAAACGAGCGCACCGCAGCCTTGGCCTCGGCACGACGAATTGCACCCTTCAGCTCAAGCAGGGCGCGCGGTTCGGGCTCGGTATCACGCTTCGAGCGAATCAACTCGGCCACCTCTTCATAACGGTCGCCAAAGCCCAATTCGCCGGCCGTATCGATATGTTGCAACACCACATCATCGTGCACAGCCACATTGCCCGAGGTCTCATAGGCCACATGCACGTTGTGTCCTTGCTCCACCAGACGAATGAACGTACCTCCCATCGAGATCACATCGTCGTCGGGGTGGGGCGAGAAGATCAGCACCTTCTTCGGGAAGGGCGACGAGGGTACGGGGCGTGTCGAGTCATCGGCATTGGGCTTGCCTCCCGGCCAACCCGTAATCGTATGCTGCAGGTCATTGAATACGCGGATATTGATCTCATTGAACGAACCTACCGCCTCGAGCAATTCGCCTAACGAATTTTCGATATAGTCGTTGTGCGTGAGCTTCAAAATAGGCTTCTGCACCTTGCCACAAAGCCATACGACCGCCTTACGCATGAAGCGTGGCGTCCACTCGCAGGGACCCACCAACCACGGTGCCACCTGGCGCGTCAGGAGACCGGCGGCATTTTCGTCTACCACCACCTCGACGTTGTTGTGGTGCTGCAGGAGCGATGCCGGAACCATGGTCGTGGCCTCGCCCTCGACGATATCACGCACCACCGAAGCCTTACCCTCGCCCCATGCCATCAAGACCACCTTGTCGGCACGCATGATCGTACCGATACCCATCGTGATGGCCATCTTCGGGGTCTCGCTCATGTTGCGGAAGAACTTCGACTGTACCTTGCGCGAGTTGTGCGAGAGCTGCACCAAACGCGTACGCGACTTCTCATACGAGCCCGGTTCGTTGAAACCGATCTGACCCTGCTCACCCACACCGATAATCATCAGGTTGATGCGACCCATCTTGTCATAGACCTCCGAGTAGTGAGCAATATCCTCCTGCGACACACGGCCGTCGATGATGTGGATATTCTCGGGCAGGATGTCGATGTGGTTCAAGAACTCGTTGTGGATGCGGTAGTTGCGGCTTTGGGGGTTCTGCACATCAATCGGATAGAACTCATCCAGGCTGTAGACCACCACATTGCGAAACGATACCTCGCCACGCTCGTAGCGTCGCACCAACTCGCGATACAGACCTACGGGCGTACGACCCGTTGTCAATCCCAACACAAAGGGGTTGAAATCGGCATAGAAATCATCCTGGCCGTGTAGCTCGTTGTGCTGATTGAGCATCTGCACAATCATATCGGCCAGATAGTTCACACCCATCTGCTCGGTCTGGAAGACCTGCGTAGGCATCTTTTCGTAGCGGTTCAACAGGTCGCGCGGCAATGTCTCGGCGATCAGACCACCATCTTTCGGCAATGTGTATTTACCCTCCATAGTCTTTTTAAAACACGCATTAACAGCAACTCCACATGCGGGCGAATTAGGCGCATAACGCCCTAAAAAAGGCCGTGACAGACTCCGTGAGGAGGCCTCACAGCCCTTTTGGTGTGCCCATAGCCCCAACCAAGGGGCTATGGACTAAAGCAATTCCAATTGATTATTCCTCAGGAGCGTTCAACAGACAATCAACACGCATACAAGCTACCGTATTCTTATTCAGAGCAATATAAATATGCATGTAAATACCGTCTTTCGATACGCGCATAGCGCAGTCGCCATAACCACCGGGGGAACCACCGCCATCCCAGTTGATCGTGGTATTGAACAGCGGGCCATACGGGAGCTCGATTGCACCAGCCTTGAAGTTTTCAATGGTGGTTACATCTGCTACATAAGCCGAACTACCCGAGAAGCACCAACCATGAGCTGCGCTGACAGCCATCAGATACTTCGCGCCATTGAACTCCTCGATATCCAACTGTGCAATTGCGTTGTTGCCACCGTATGCATCCTCCGAGTAGGGTTTGATACCTGCAAGTGCGATACCACCCTCAACCCAAGGAAGCGTGTTCGGCGAGTAACCACCAACAAACAGAGGAGCTGCGGGATCTGCATCGCGGAAGATTACGTCACCAGCATCCGTTGAGGTCTTGCCAAGAGTCAGACCCGTATCACCAGCCTTCGGGCTGCACCAGTTAACCGTGCTATAAACACCGTTCTGAACCACGTAAGCGAGGTTCGACGCAACAGGCGAGCTAAACCACGGGCGGTAAACAGTCGAGATGATTGCATTGCCGTAAACATCACCTACGGCCGAGATGTCTGAACCATACTCTGCGCCTTTGGTCGACTCGATGAATAGCTCGGGGGTACCATCGATACCCTTCATGCGGGCAAAGTTCAGATTCGTACCATCGTTAAGAGCAATAACGATATTGCCTGCATCATCTGCCGTGATAGCGGTATTCAGACCAGCGTATGCACCAAGATTCAAATCGCCAACAACCTCACCGGTCAGGGCGTTCAGAATCGTCGGAGTCTTATAGGGGCTTGATACAACCAGGTAGTCGTGCAGAGCGGCAATGTGTACATCACCGGTAGCATAGCCAGCAACCTCGTTAATATCCTTCGACCACATATAGGCCTCCGAACCTACACGATAGCCATAGGGCTGCAACTTCACACCGTCGGGCTGATTTACCGTGATTACAACCTCGTTACTCTTGGCTACGAACTTGATCGTACCCGTGCGGGCAGCACCCGAGTTGGCCTCAACCGAAACCGTAGCAACACCGTCAGCAAGCGTAGCCGTGATCCAGCTGTCAACCTGCTCAACAGTTACCTCACCGTCAGCCGTGTAGGGAACCTCGTAAGTAGCAGCGTCCGACGTAGCCTCGATCGTCAGGTGCTCGTCAGCAACCGTTACATACTCACCGATCGAAACAGCTACCGAAATAACCGAGCTCTGGTTCTCGTCACCGAAGTAGATGATAGCAACCTCGCCCTCCGTGTCGGCGCAAGCAGCGTGCTCTGCCGTGGGAGCCGTGATCGTCCAAACCATCGTAGCCTTGTCATACGAAGCCTTCCACTCGTCGGGAGTCGTTACAACCGTCTTCAGCACACCGGCAGCCTCCATCTCGAAGCTCTTCGTCTCGCCATACTTGAAGTCTACAGCCTCAACAGCCTCACCCTTGAAGTTGATGTAGAGCTCACTGCCGAGCGGAATCTCAAGCGTCTCACCATTCAGGAATACAAAGATGGCCGTGTTGGTCTCAGGATCCACATAGGCCTCCTTAAACAGACCACCAGCACCACCCGACGTCGTTACGGGCGTACCATCCTCGAGCAATACGCGCTCCCAGGTCTCGCCATTGTCATAGCTCACCTCCCAGTAGCCCGTCTCGCCTTCCATAACAACGCGCATCTTCGGGGTGTTACCCTGCTCGCCCTTCACGGGAAGCTTATTGCCATCGTTGTCGAGCAGGAAGCTCGTCACGCCATCCTTCGTTACGGCCCAATAGTAGGCGCCATCCTCGTCGAGCATCACGGTTACCGTCACGCCGTCCTTACCGGGCTCACCGGCTTTACCATCGGCGATTTCGATCTTCTCACCATTCGTGAAGTAAACCGTATAACCGGTCTCACCCTCTACGATCTTCGAAACGTAGACATTGTTCTGCAGGGCATCAACAAGCGTCTGAACACCGGCAATGTCCTGGTTCAAGGCAGCAATCGTCTCCTCAAGCTCAATCACGCGGTTCTCGAGGTCGTCGATACGGTTGTTGATCGCCGTGTCGTCATACTCGCACGCGGTGAAAAGCATACCAAAAGCAGCCACCAGATAGAGTAATTTTTTCATAATGTGAAAGTTTATAAAGTTTAGGTTTTGTTCGTTTTGTATATATGTGTCCACACTTTCGGCCACACGACACGCCGTTCGCCGAAGCGCGAGAACACATTACACGAGCAAAGATAATAAAAATAAAGTCTCATTTGCAAAAAATAAAGAAAATTATTTTAGCCAAAAATCCAATCTTGGTAAAAAAGTTTATAATGTTTTGGTTTTTCGGGCCCCAAAGCGGCTAAATCTTCGATTTTTTGAAACTTTTTTGTAGCTTTGCATCAAACAAACAGGCATTTAGGGGCAAAATTCACCCCGAAAAGTGCCCCAGCCACACTGCAGCTATGGTAAAAACCGCCTCATTGGACACCCTGACAAGCGGCAAGAAATCCGCACAACTCAAACGCGACATCCTGCGTCGCTACACCCAGAACGGTGGCGAAAGCATCGCCGACCTGAGCCGCGATTTGGGTTTAAGCGTGCCAACTCTCACCAAAGTAGTCAGCGAACTGATTGAAGACGACCTGGTTACCGATCTTGGCAAACAAGGAGCCACGGGAGGTCGACGACCCAGCATCTACGGTCTGAATCCATCGGCCGGCTACTTCATGGGCGTTGACATCAAGCGCGACGTCGTTGTGATGGGTATCATCAACTTCCGCGGCGACATGGTTATCTCGCGCCAATACGACTGCCACATCGAGAACACGCGCCAATCGTTCGATGAGCTCTGCAACCACATTGCACAGTTCATCGCCTCGTCGCGCATCCGCCGCGACAAACTGCTCGCCATCGGCATCAACCTCTCGGGACGTGTCAACCCCGAGACGGGCTATTCGTACTCCTATTTCTTCTTCGACGAGAAGCCGCTCACGGTCGTTCTCGAGGAGCGCCTTGGCTATCGCGTATTCATCGAAAACGACTCGCGCGCAATGACTTACGGCGAGTACATGTATGGTGTTGGCAACGGCGAACAGGACATGATTTTCTTGAACCTGAGTTGGGGTTTTGGCATCGGTATGATTCTTGGCGGAGAGCTCCACTACGGCAAGTCGGGCTTCTCGGGCGAATATGGCCACTTCCCCTTCTTCGACAACGAAATCATCTGCTCTTGCGGTAAACGTGGTTGTCTCGAAACAGAGGTTTCGGGCTGGGCCGCCCATCGTCAATTTATCGAAAAACTCAAGCAGGGCAACATCTCAATGCTCTCGTCAAAATACGAAAGCGGCAAGCAAATCACCGTCGAGGATATTCTCGATGCACTGGCCAAAGAGGACATGCTGGCCATCGAGGTAATGGAGCAGATCGGAGCTTCGCTCGGTCGTGCCATTGCAGGCCTGATCAACATGTTCAATCCGGAGGTGGTTGTGCTTGGCGGAACACTCTATGAAGCAAAGGATTACCTATTGCTTCCGATCAAGAGCGCAATCAACAAATTCGCCCTGAATTTTGTCTCGAAAGATACCGCTATCAAGGTCTCGAAACTGGGCGAATCGGCCGGCCTTATCGGCATCTGTGCCATCACGCGCAACAAGATGTTAGGACTGTAATAGAGCCTGTCAAAAACAAAAAAAACAACTCAAACTTATTGCAATAATGGAACAAGTGCAAACCAAAAAATCGCCCTTGTGGTGGGTCCCCTCGGCCTACTTCGCCATGGGTCTTCCGCTGATTCTGATCAACCTCGTTGCTCCGCTGATGTTCAACGACTTTGAGATCTCGGATGCCCAAGTGGCCTTCTGGACCTCACTGCTCATTCTACCCTGGTCGCTCAAGCCCTTCTGGAGCCCACTGATGGAGATGTATCGCACGAAAAAATTCTTCGTCGTTACGACTCAGCTTGTATCGGGTATCTCGCTGGCCTTCATCGCCATGGCACTTCAACTGCCGAATTTCTTCCCCTATGTGGTGGCAATCATGGCCATCCTTGCCTTCAGCGGCGCCACACATGACATCGCACTCGATGGCGTCTACATCACCGAGTTGGACAAGACCCAACAGGCCCAATTTGTGGGATGGCAGGGTGCCTTCTACAACCTCGCAAAGGTGACCGCTATGGGTGGTTTGGTCTACTTGGCGGGAGTGCTCGAAGGAAAGATCGGCGTACTCTATGCATGGGTGATTATCATGCTCTTATGTGGCATACTGCTCACCGTGCTCGGCCTCTACCATTGGCGCGTACTGCCCACCGGCGGCGGCGAAGCAACAAAGCACAACTCGTTTAGCGAGACGATGCGCGAGACATGGGGCGTAATTGCCCAATTCTTCCAGAAGAAATACATCTGGATCTACATCGCCTGGATCGTCTTCTACCGCTTCACGGAGGGCCTTGTAATCAAGATTGTACCCCTCTTCCTGAAGGCCGACACAGCCGTACAGGGCCTGGGACTGACGAAGGACGAGATCGGCCTCTACTACGGTACATTTGGCGTTGTAGCCTTTATCGTCGGCTCGATTTTGGGTGGCTATTTCATCTCGTGGAGAGGTCTGAAAAAGGCCATTTTCCCGCTCTGCTGCATCTTCAACATTCCGTTTGTGGTCTATGCACTTTTGGCCCTCTATCAACCCGAAAGCGCCCTTCTCGTATGCGGAGCCATTGTCTTCGAATACTTTAGCTATGGATTTGGTTTCGTGGGTCTTACGCTCTTTATCATGCAGCAGGTAGCTCCCGGAAAACACCAGATGGCTCACTACGCATTCGGATCGGCTTTAGCCAACCTGGGCGTGATGTTGCCGGGTATGATTTCGGGCGTAATCAGCGACGCCATCGGCTACGAGAAATTCTTCCTGTGGGCCTTGGTAGGCACCATTCCCGCCTTTATTTTGACGTGGGTGTTACCCTTCACCTACCCCGATCCACAGGAGAAGTAACCAACTGCCTATCAGCATTTAGCACAAAGAGTCGCTCGTCATGAGCGGCTCTTTATTTTTGGCACAGCGCTACCCTCCCAATGAAAAGCCAAACCTTTCTGAAAAAATTTTATTTTAGCCCTTCTGAGCACTTGAACGGTTAATCGCTTAGAAAACAGCAATTTGAAATTATTTTTCAAGAAAATAGCTTCTTAAAATTTATTTAAAAAGATTTGTAAAGTGAATAATTTTATTTAATTTAGCGCAAGAATATAACTATAACAACCCAATACAATGAAAAAACTATCCGCCTTGATGATGCTTTTGGCCTGTATCGGCCTCTTTATCAGCTGTGAAGAGGAGACGAAACCACAGTATGTCTTCCCGACACCCCAAACTACGCCGACCGTAACCATTACGCCGGTTGAGAAGGGTACGGATTTTATCACGGTCCGCTTCAGCACCTACTACGCCGAGGCGTGTGCCTATCTCTACACCGAAGGTGAGACGTTGAGCAAGACGCTCGACCAGATCTTTGCCGAAGGTACCCTTGTCGAGGGTGACAAGGTCGATGTGAAGATCGAAAACCTGACCCCCGCCACGGCCTACACCTTTATCGCTGCCGCCAAAGATGAGCTTCACGGCTCGGTTTGCACGCCGGTAACGGTCATCACGGCTAGCGACGCTCCCGAATCGAACTATCCGAAGAAGATGCAGTACGAGAGCTTCGAGCGCACCTTCAGCGACGGCGGCGTAGCCAAGGGTTACATTGCCATCGCAGACCTGAAGGCCAACACCAAGCTGCGTTTCGCTCCCACCCACCTCAAGCCGGCCGAGACCCCGACCACGGCATTCACGAGCTTCAAGGCTCTCGGCAAGGGTGTTCCCTACGCCTTGACCAACGGTGGTTACTTCTGGGATGGTGCTTCACTCAGCCTCTGCGTCAGCGACGGTGAGGTGAAATCAATCGCTACTGAGTTGGCTTATCCCACGGTGAATGGTTCGCAAATCACGGCCTATCCCGTACGCGCTGCCCTGGGCCAGATGGCCGACGGCACGTTCGAGGCTACGTGGGTTTATTGCATCAACAAGAAACCCTACTCGTTCCCCTCGCCGCTCGACAACGACGAGCTGACCGAGACCTACATGCCGGCACCCCCGACCACTGCAACGGCCGGTGCAACCCTTTGGGAGCCGCAGCAGGCCATTGGTGGTGGCCCGATGCTGGTCTACAAGGGCAAGAACGTAGCCATGGATTACTACTACCGCGAGATCATGAACACGGGCGGTACGGCAGGCACCTCGCGCCAGCCCCGCACGGCCGTAGGCGCCACGAAGGAGGGCAAGGTCATGCTGCTCGTATGCGACGGTCGTGGCAACAACGGCTCGAACGGTCTTACGTTGAGTGAAATGGCCGACATCTTTGTTGAGATGGGCATGGACTACGCCATCAACCTCGACGGTGGCGGTTCGTCGGCCATCGTGGGTTATGACGGCCAACTCGCCAATTCGCCGAGCGATGGTAGCCAGCGTGCTGTACCGACGGTTGTCGTTATCTCCGCCATGGAATAGCTTCTCATTTTATAATAAGTAACATCCCCGAGATTAGATATTATGAAGAAAAATCATTTGATAAAGTTTGCAGCCATCGTTGCGATGCTCTTCACACTGGGTGCCTGCAAGACGGAGTCGACCAAGCCCATCTACATGTGGGTGGACTGCGAGGCCAATTTCGAGCGCATGAGCACACTCGACTCGATCGCCTACTACACCGAGAAGATGCACCAGATCGGTGTTACGGATATTGTGGTTGACGTAAAGTCGATCATGGGCGAGACCCTCTACGACAGCAAGTATGCCCCCTACATGGGCGAGTTCGAAGGCACGGTTCGTCCGCGTGAGTACGACATGATGCGCCACTTTATCGACGAAGGCCACAAGTACGGCATGCGCGTACACGGCTCACTCAACATCTTTGCCGGCGGCCACATCTTCTTCAACCGTGGCATCATTTTCAACGAGCATCCCGAGTGGCAGTCGATTGTCTATCGTCCGGATGGTTCGCTGGTGCCCATTGGCGAGATCAAGACCAACTATAACGGCATGCTCAACCCCTCGAACCCCGAGGTGCGCGAGTATCAGAAGAATATCCTCGTTGAATTTGTGGAGCGTTATCCCGACGCCGACGGTATCATCTTCGACCGTCTGCGCTACGACAACATCACGTCGGACTTCTCGGAGCTCTCGCGCGAGCAGTTTGAGGCTTGGAGCGGTATTCAGCTCGAGAACTATCCCGAAGATATCCTGACCTGGGCCGATGAGAAGAATTGGAAGCCGGGCAAATATTTCAAGGAGTGGGTTGAGTGGCGCGCCACGGTCATCAAGTCGTTTGTTGAGGAGGCTCACGAGGCGATCCACGCCGTGAACCCCAACATCCTCATTGGTGACTACACGGGTGCCTGGTATCCGACCTACTATCAGCTGGGTGTAAACTGGGCAAGTACGCAGTACGACCCCTCGGAGCGTTACCCCGATTGGGCTTCGGAGAACTACTACAAGACCGGCTATGCCGATCTGCTGGATATCTACATGACGGGCCTCTACTACACGCTCGTCACGAAGGATGAGGTGGATGCTGCTCAGGGTCGCGTGATTGGCGAGCGTGGCGAGTCGGGCATGGACCCCAACGATCTGACCTACTGCTACTCGGTAGAGGGCGGTGCCGAGTTGGCACAGGCCATCACCTGCGGTGTGGTTCCCGTGGCCGGTTCGCTCTACGTAGATCTGTACAAGCAGGATGCCGAGCAGTTTGCCAAGGCCGTGCGCCAGGTGATGAAGAGCTGCGAGGGTGGCCTGATGATCTTCGACCTGGTTCACATCGTCAACCGCGATTGGTGGAACCTGCTGGAGGAGAATATGAAGGTTACCGAGTAAGACAACCGAAATCACAAACTTAAAACTCAATAACTATGAAACATTTATCCCAAACAGGAAGAGGTAGGGGTTTGATGCACGCAGTGCTATCGATCCTTTGCGCTCTCTTCGTGGTTTTGAGCCCGAGCCTGGCCTGGGCACAAAACACCGTAAAGGGAACGGTTGTCGATGAGACGGGCGAACCGATCATCGGCGCCACGGTCATTGTGGTAGGCACCCAGACGGGTACTACGACCGACGTTAACGGTCAATTCGCTCTGCAAAACGTCAAGCAGGGAAGCGAATTGCAGATTTCGTTCATCGGCTATCAGACCGTGACTGTCCCCGTAAATGGCGTTACGAATCTGGTGGTGGAGCTCAAGAGCGATGCCGAGAAGATTGACGAGGTTGTGGTCGTAGGTTACGGCGTACAGAAGAAGGCTTCGGTTACGGCGGCCATCTCGCAGATCTCGGGAGAGGAGCTGGAGAAGGCCCCTGTGGGTGACGTAACCAACATGCTCGCCGGTCGTGTTGCCGGTGTGACGGCTGTACAGCAGTCGGGTCAGCCCGGTGCCGATGGTTCGTCGATCATGGTTCGCGGTCAGTCGGTTCTCTACATCGTGGACGGTGTGCCCCGCGACATCAACCAGATCAACCCCGAGGATATCGAGTCGATCTCGATTCTGAAGGATGCCTCGGCAGCTGCCGTATACGGTCTGGATGGTAACACGGTTATCATCGTGACGACCAAGCGTGGCGAAAAGGGTGCATCGACCATCTCGTATAAGGGTACGTTCGGTGTCAGCTCGAATGCCAACCCGATGAAGTTGTTGGATGGTCCGGCTTATGCCTACTATTACAATAAGGCTCTCGAGCTCGATGGCAAGCAGCCGATCTTCACGGCCGACATCGTGCAGAAGATGCTCAACGAGGAGGATGGTTGGGGCAACACGAATTGGTATGACAAGGTCTTCGGCGTAGGTACGACCACCTCGCACACCATCTCAGCCAATGGCGGCAACGACCAGATGAACTACTTCGCTTCGGTGGGTATGTTCGACCAGAAGGGTAACGTGGACAACTTCAACTTCCGTCGTTACACGGCACGTGCCAACCTCTCGGCCAAGATTGCCAAGAGCCTCACACTTGAGGTAGGTATCGCCGGCCGTATCCAGGATCATGACCAGCCGACCTACTCGGCAAGTCCCGACGCTTGGAACAACGTAGCCCAGCAGGCCATGCGCGTGCATCCCTACGTTCCGGAGAAGGTAACGATTGACGGCGTTGAGTACCACACGGCTACCTCGACCGCATCGGCCACGGTGAACCCCGTAGCTGCTTACGAGGAGTCGGGTTCGTACAAGAGCCGCGCCACCTATATCCAGCCCAACTTCTCGTTGCGTTGGGATGTTCCTGGTGTGAAGGGTCTCTCGGCTAAGTTCTTCGCTTCGTACGATATGACCTTCCAGCACACGAAGGCCTTCTCAACGCCTTATGACTTAGCGTTGGGTAGCTTCTCGTACGACGACAATGGCTACATCAGCAAGATTAACTATACGGTAAGCAACACCTACTCGGGCCTGGGTTCGGAGACGTCGTTGCAGGAGGCTTCGTACTACACCTACTACGGTATTACGCAGACCTCGCTGTCGTTCGACAACACCTTCGGCAAGCACCGCGTTGCAGCCCTCGCACTGATCGAGACGCGCGACCACAGAAGCAACAACCACTATGGCCGCATGTACGACCTCTCGTTCGAGAACCTGCCGGAGTTGAACTTTGGTGACGCATCGAGCGACAAGCGTACGATTGGTGGTACGAGTGGTCATTCGCGTCAGGTTGGTTTCGTGGCTCGTCTGAACTACGACTTCGACAACCGCATCTACATTGAGCTCTCGAGCCGCTACGACGGTACGTATCTCTTCTCGGGTATGACCGGTTCGCGCTGGGGCTTCTTCCCCGCCGCTTCGGCCGGTTGGCGTATCTCGGAGGAGCAGTGGTTCGGTGCCGAGTGGGTGGATAACCTGAAGCTCCGTGGCGGTATCGGTCTGACGGGTACGTCGGCCGTAAGCGCCTACCAGTACCTCAACACGATGAACCTCTCGGATGGCAACGCCGTCGTGATCGGTGGCCAGGGCCAGGAGAGCATCTACACCTCGTCGGTGGCCAACCCCAACATCTCGTGGGAGAAGAACCTGAACTACAACATCGGTGTCGATGCAACGTTCTGGGGTGGTCTGCTCGGTATCGAGGCCGACGTATTCTATACCTATAAGTATGACATGCTCGCCAGCGCTTCGGGTTCGTATCCTCCCTCGGTGGGTGGTTACTTCCCCGCTTACGAGAACAAGAACAAGCAGGACGTGCGCGGTTTCGATCTGACCCTGTCGCACAACAACCGCAAGGGTGCCTTCTCGTATGGCCTCAAGTTCATGGGTTCGTATGCCAAGCGTCGCTGGTTGCTCTACTCGGGTGATGCTGCCAATGCTCCCGACTACCAGAAGCTGACCGGCAAGGAGGTTGGTTCGGTGATTGGTTTCATCGCCGATGGTCTCTACCAGAGCCTGGAGGAGGTACAGAACTCGGCCACGATGGTGGGTAAGGATGTACGCGTCGGCGACATTAAGTACATCGACCGCAACGGTGATGGCAAGATTTCGTACGACCAGGATCGCGGTTATGTAGGTTCGAGCGTCTATCCGAAGTTTACGGGTGGTTTGGCCTTCAACGCCGGCTGGAAGGGTATCGATGTAAACTTCCTGTTGCAGGGTGCCGTGGGTTCGACCATCGCGCTGACAGGTGTTTATTCGGGTGGTATCATGGACAACACGTCGATGACCAAGCCTTTCTACCACGATGGTAACTCGCCGCTCTATCTGGTTGAGAATTCGTGGACGCCCGAGAATACGGGTGCCTACTTCCCGCGTCTGTCGCTTGCATCGAGCTCGCACAACGCCCACTCCTCGACCCACTGGTATCGTCCGGGTGACTACCTGCGTCTGAAGACCGCTCAGCTGGGCTACACGCTGCCTGAGAAGCTCACGCGCAAGGCTGGTATCCAGAAGCTGCGCATCTATGTCGAGGGTTCGAACCTTTTGACCTTCAGCCATGTTGGCAAGTATAACATCGACCCCGAGCTGCCGAGTGTAAACAACGGTTACTACCCGCAGCAGCGTGTGATGTCGGTTGGTTTGAACATTACGCTCTAATCCGAAAACTATGAAAATTATGAAAACGAGAATTTTAGCCCTCGTCTTGTCGTTCGCAGCTCTCGGATTGACGAGTTGTAACGACTGGTTGGACCTCACGCCGACGGATCGTGTGTCGGACAAGTCGGCCTGGGAGTCACAGGAGGTAACCGACCTCTATATCAACAACTTCTACGAGTATATCAGCGTCTATGGACAGTTCGGCGACCAACAGTTCGTGGGTAACCTCACGGAGGGTCTCACGGATACGTTCAAATACGGTAGCCCGATCTTGGGCACCCGCGCCGGTGACTCGAACCACTACGTATTTACCCCCGAGACCATGTCGAGCTCGGGTAGCATGCTCGATTGCTGGACCAATACCTACACGCGTATTCGTCGCATCAACGAGTTCCTCGCTGCCATGGAGAACTACTCGACCTACTCGGCCGAGGTGAACACCCTCTACGAGGCTCAGGCCCGCTTCTTCCGCGCCTTCCTCTACTTCCAGCTCGCAAAGCGCCACGGTGGTCAGGTGATCATCTACAAGACGCTGGCCGAGACGGTGAAGAACACGCCGCTCACGTCGGCTGCCGAGACCTGGCAGTACATCTACGACGAGCTGACCTTCGCCGCCGAGAATCTGCCCGAGGCTTGGAATAGCCAGAACACGGGTCGCGTCACGAAGGGCGCCGCCTATGCACTCCTTTCGCGCGCCATGCTCTACGCCGAGCGTTGGTCGGATGCCAAAGAGGCTGCCGAGGAGGTGCTGGAGCTGGGTTATGCTCTTGCCCCGACCTATGAGGCTGCCACGAAGGGTGGCAACTCGGAGTCGATTCTCGAGTTCAACTACCTCGTAACGGGCCCCAACCACTATTGGGATCGTTACATGTGCATGTACCACGAGTACACGACGGCCGGTGGTGCTGCTCCTACGCAGGAGATGGTCGAGAGCTACGAGGCCAAGGATGGTTCTACGATCGATTGGACGAAGTGGCATGCCGCTGAGGGTACGACCGAGTATCCTCCCTACGAGAAGCTTGAGCCGCGCTTTGCCGCCACGGTGCTCTACAACGGCGCCATGTGGAAGGGTCAGCAGCTGGAGTGCTGCGTAGATGGCAAGTATGGTACCTATGTGGATTACGGTGTGGAGCCCTATCCTTACGGCAAGACCGTAACGGGCTACTACATGCGTAAGTTCCGCCAGGAGTCGAACACCGACCTGACGAACGTAGCTTCGACGGCAACGTGGGTGGAGATTCGTCTGGCTGAAGTGCTGCTGAACCTGGCCGAGGCCGAGTACAAGCTGGAACACTACGCTGCAGCCATGGGTTACATTGCTCAGGTACGTGATCGCGTAGGTCTGCCGACCGACCAATCGCTGACGGGTGATGCCGTCTTCGAGGCGTTGGCACACGAGCGCAAGATCGAGCTGGCCTATGAGGGTCACCTGTGGTGGGATATGCGCCGCTGGAAGCTCTCGGAGGAGGCCTACACGGGCTACCGCGTACACGGCTTGAAGATCACGAAGGAGGGTTCGGGCTACCGCTACCAGTATGTGGATGCCGACGGTCAGGATCGCAAGTTCCTCAACCGCATGTATCGCCTGCCGATTCCCGATGCCGAGTTACAGAACAACAACGCCATCGAGCAGTTCCCCGAGTGGAATTTCTAACAAGCGACGACTATGAAAAAGAGTATAATTTGGATGTTATTGGCCGTCGTGGTTTCCTTCACGGCGTGCCAGGAGCCGGAGGAGCTGATTCCGGCCATTGCCAACAAGGGCATCAACAACCTGACGGTCTATCCCACCTGGGAGGGCTATCACACGGCTGATGCTTCGGGTTTCCCGAGCAAGATCGACTACGATAAGCATGTAATCACGATTCAGGTTCCCTATACGTTACCCGTTGAGTCGGACAACGTGCAGCGCCTGGAGGACTATCCGCACGTTTGGGTGCAGTTCAATCTGGACGACAATGCTACGGTTGAGCCCAAGCTCACCACCATTGATCTGACGCAGACCTATAAGGTAACGCTGACCGACCAGAAAAAACAGCAGAGCGTATGGACCATCAAGGCCGCCCTGGCCAAGAGTTCGGCCTGCGACATTGAGAGCTTCTCGATTCCTTCGCTGGGTATTTCGGCCGTGATCGACAAGACCGGCGCTACGGCTTCGCTCATCTACTTCCAGGAGTTGCAGAATGTCTTCGGTGAGGCGGTTGTATCGCCCCATGCCAAGATCGTTCCCGACCCCTCGACGACCGCCTTCTGGTGCTCGCCCGAGAGCCCGAAGAAGTTCACGGTTATCGCTCAGGATGGCGTAACGAGCCGTGAGTGGACGTTGCAGCAGACCGAGCCCGCTCGTGTAGAGGAGGGTGTACGCCCCGGTAGTGGCAAACTGCTCTGGGCTACGAAGCTCTCGGCTGCCGGTGTGACGAAGCTCGATATGACGACCGGTATCGCCGCTACGGACGACTACGTGATCCTCAACACGCGTGGTGAGGATCCGATCATTATCGACGCCAAGAAGGGTTCGACGATCGGCACTTTGGCACTCGGTTCGATCAAGGGTGCTACGTCGAGCTACTACATGACTTCGGACCACAAGGGTCATATCATCATCAACAACCGCACGCCGGACGATGGCGGCGTATTCCGTGTATGGCGTATGCGCGACATCAACTCGACACCGGAGCTCTTCATCGAGTACCCCATGTCGGATGTCTACGGCGACCACATCTCGGTATGGGGTGACGTCTATGGCGACGCTACGGTACAGGCTGCCTACTGCGGTTGGACCTCGACAGGCTCGACCTCGAACCTGACGTGGACGATCAAGAACGGCCAGGCGGAGAGCATGCAGCCCTACTGGTGCCAGATTTCGGGTGTAGCCAAGGGTTGGACCAATGGTGACGCCATTCGCATGGGTACGGACGCGACGGCCGACTTCCTCGCTGCTGGCTACTCG
>JAFZFJ010000194.1 GCA_017555975.1 Alistipes sp.
ATGTGCAGCATGCTATCCTTCAGATAGATGTTGCAGGGACGGTCGGTGTAGTACTGGGGCTCGTGGTTGCGGATGAAACCGATCTCGTAATCCCAGATGTCGCGGTTGAGGGTATCACCGTCGAAGTGCTCCTCAAATACCAGTTTGTCGAATGCCATTGTAATAACCTCCTAAAAATTTTATGACAGATTGTAAATCATAGCCGTAAGTAAGGGTTGCAGCAAGAACGTGGACAACAAATTGATCAGCACAGAGACAACAATCACGCTGATCACCGATGTGCCGCCGTTGGTCACAGAGCCGAGAGAACGCTGCAGATTACGCAGGCAATGCTGCTTATACAGCGCGTGGGCAAACAGCGGCAAGGCCAGCGCCAGCGCTAACAGCAGCGCCAAAACGGTGACGATGGCGAATACTGGCTCGATGGTGCTCAGCCAAATCAGCGCAAAAGCCAGCAGCACGCGAACTGCCCACACAATGGCCGCCTGCCAATACATCTTGCGATACAGCATCCATTCCAGCGGCCACAGAAAAGCGGGAAGATGAAAATCGACAAACCACTTCTTGTCCGAGTGCTTTTTGAACACCTTGAGATACTTGTCCGCATTGCTGTCGATAAAGCTCTCCCAATATTCCAGCGGAATATCATCCAGCTTGCCGTCGGATAGCGATACTGTCACGATGGGCTCGTGGCAATAGGGGCAATACCGCTCCCCCTCCCGACACAAACGGTCGCAATGGGAACAACGCAATTCCTTCGACATGTCCATCCTCCTCTCACGCATTGCACATAAAAGGCATCAAACGAATGATGCATCTTGGCTTACTAAAATTATACGGAAATAAAAGAGAAAAGTCAATAGAAAAAGGGAGAGTTGTGAATCCACAACTCTCCCTCGTTAAGTTTTAAGCGCTGATTACTTCGCCTCGGAGACGGCAACGGCGCAAGCCACGGTCATACCGACCATGGGGTTGTTACCGGCACCGATCAGACCCATCATCTCCACGTGAGCGGGCACGGAAGAAGAACCGGCGAACTGAGCATCACCATGCATACGACCCATGGTATCGGTCAAGCCGTAAGAAGCGGGGCCGGCGGCCATGTTGTCGGGGTGCAGGGTACGGCCGGTACCACCGCCGGAAGCGACGGAGAAGTACTTCTTGCCGTTCTCGATGGCCCACTTCTTATAAGTGCCGGCCACGGGATGCTGGAAGCGGGTGGGGTTGGTGGAGTTACCGGTGATGGAAACCTCAACGGACTCCTTCTGCATGATGGCAACGCCCTCGTTAACGTCGTTACAACCATAGCACTTAACCTTAGCGCGCTCACCGTCGGAGAAAGCGACCTCGCGGACAACCTTCAGCTCGCCGGTGTAGAAGTCGTAATCGGTCTCCACATAGGTGAAGCCGTTGATACGGCTGATGATATAAGCGGCATCCTTACCCAGACCGTTCAGGATAACGCGCAGGGGGTTCTTACGAACCTTGTTAGCGGTACGAGCGATACCGATAGCGCCCTCGGCGGCGGCGAAAGACTCGTGACCGGCCAGGAAAGCGAAGCAGTTGGTATCCTCGCTCAGCAGCATCTTACCCAGGTTACCGTGACCCAGACCAACCTTACGCTGGTCGGCAACAGAGCCGGGCACGCAGAAAGCCTGCAGACCCTCGCCGATGACGGCGGCGGC
>JAFZFJ010000195.1 GCA_017555975.1 Alistipes sp.
AAATACCCACCGCCAGCGCGTCGATGGAGGTGGCGATAGCCATGACCAGCATGGTCTTAAAGCCCAGGGCATTGCCACAATCTTCACATTCATCCTCGCCGCCCAGTGCCTCGCGGATCATGTTGATGCCAATCAGCCCCAGAAGCACGAAGGCGATCCAGTGGTCGAAGGTGGCTACGATGTTCGAAAAACTGGCAGCCAGCAGATAGCCCAAGATGGGCATCAAGGCCTGGAAGACTCCAAACCAAAGGCCGACAGTGAGGGTATGGCGCGGACGAAGGGTTCGTACGCAGAGTCCTTTGCCGATCGATACGGCGAAAGCATCCATCGAAAGACCGATGGCAATCAAAAGCAGTTCGGTATAGTTCATTTTTCAAAATTAATATTTTTTTACGAATATTTATAGGTATTGTCGAAAAAGTCGTAATTTTATCCTCGAATAGTATGATCGATTATGGCTGAAGTGTTATATGTTGCCGAAGGTGGTAAACAAGAGCGTTACGCGTTGCTTTATGCGCAAATCCAGGCCGTGTTGCGCGGCGAGGAGGATGCGGTGGCCCGTATGGCCAATGTGGCAGCAATGATTCACGCTACCTTTGGATTCCTGTGGACGGGCTTTTACCGCGTGGTGGGCGAGGAGTTGGTTCTGGGGCCTTTTCAAGGGCCGTTGGCCTGCATGCGCATCGGCTATGGTCGTGGCGTCTGTGGTACGGCCTGGAAAGAGGCGAAGAGTTTGGTTGTCCCCGACGTGGAGCAGTTCCCCGGACACATTGCATGTAGTTCGCTTTCGCGCAGCGAGATTGTGGTTCCGTGGCGACGTGATGGCGCTGTTGTTGGCGTGTTAGATGTCGATAGCGAGGCGTTGGAAACCTTCGATGAAGTGGATCAAGAATGGCTTGAAAAAATAGTTGCAATTCTTTAAAATAGAAAGAGGTGCCTTGTGGCACCTCTTTCTTTACTTGAAGACCTCTTCGATGTTTTTTGCTATGCCTGCCACCAAGCGGAATCGCGCTTCGGCGGAAGCCCAAGCCGTGTGGGGCGTAAACGAAAGTCGCTCCGGATAGCGCACCGTCAGTAGCGGTGAATCGGCCGGCAGCGGCTCCGTTTGATAGACATCCAAACCGGCACCTGCGATCCAACCCTCGTTGAGCGCTTCGGCCAGATCCGTCTCGTTGATGATGCCACCACGGCCGGCATTGAGCAGAATGGCGGTGTATTTCATGCGGCGCAACTCCTCCTGGCTGATCAGGTTGGCAGTGCGCTCGTTGAGCGGTGCGTGGATCGAAACCACGTCGGAACTGGTTAATAACTCGTCAAGCGATACGGCGCGGAAATAATCGTCGTGCGCCTTGCCTGAGGTGGCGTAGTAGACAACCTCCATGCCGAAAGCTTCGGCGACCTGAGCTACGCGACGACCGATTGTGCCCAAGCCGATAATACCCATGCGCTTGCCGCTCAGCTCCCAGAACGAACGCCCCATGTCGGTAAAGAGGGTGGTGTGGCTGTAGGCACCGCTCTTCACGCGCTCATCGAAATAGGGGAGTTTGCCTACCAGGTTTAGCAGGTGTGCAAAGGTGCACTGCACAACGCTCTCGGTCGAGTAGCCAGCTACGTTGCGAACGGCAATACCGCGCTCCTCGGCCGCCTGAAGGTCGACGTTGTTCATGCCCGTAGCGGCAATGCAGATCAACTTTAGTTGCGGTGCAGCCTCCATCTCGGGACGGTCGATGCGTACCTTGTTGGTGATAATCACCTCGGCATCGGCAATGCGCTCGATACGCTCTTCGGGAGCAGTCTGGTCGTAGCAAATCAGCTCGCCCAGGCACTCGATTCCTTTGAGTGAAGCGTCTCCCAACGAGGCGCGATCTAAAAAGACAATCTTCATCGTCTCGGTGCTTTAGCGGTTTGTCTTGTGCAGAATGCCGTGTTGCGTGCGGAACTCCGAAGCGGTAATCTTCATGTGCTGTTTGAAGAAGCAGCAGAAGCGGCTAACTGACTCAAATCCCGTCTCATAGGCGATCTCGGAGATGTTCTTGGTCGAGGTGGTGAGCAACTCCTTGGCCAGGTTGAGCTTCAGTTGCTGCTGGTAGCTCGACATCGAGACGCCGGTGATGGTCTTGAAGAGCGAACGCAACAGTGAATAGCTCATGCTGAGGCGTGCGGCAATATCGGCCGGCGAGAGGTGCGTGGCAATGTTCTCGCGCAGAAGCATCTGTGCCTGGTTGATCTTGTCGGTGTTCTTATTGCCTCGGTTCGTGAAGTTGACATGCTCGTAGTAAACGCGACCCAGCAGGTGCGAAATGATACCGGCAATGACCTGCTGTGCGCCGCGGAAACTGTTCTCCGAGTAGCTGATTACCTTGTTGTAGAGCGAAACGATCGACTCGCGAACGCCCACCTTCAGCAGCGGGTCGCTCTTCGAGAAGTAGTTTTGCAGAATCGTCTCGGCATGGTTGCCCTTGAAGCCAATCCACATCTCGCGCCAACCGGTCTCGGGGTTGGGGTAGTAGAGGTGGCGTTCACCCGGATAGAGCAGGATGATCGTACCGGCCTCAATCGGACGCAGGGGACAGGAGTCAGACTGGAAGTGACCCTCACCCTCGGTGATGTAGATCAACTGAAACTCATCCAGGGTGCGTCCTTGCTGGGTAAAGTTGTAATCGGTCGGGTGGGCCGATACGGGGTATTGCTCGTGTGGCTTTACATTTTGATAGCCCACCGTCGTGCAAACCAAGCCCCACATCTCATCCTGGATATTGTAGGATAAATATTTCAATAAATCGTTCTTCTGCGTCATAGAGCAAATGCTTAAAATAAATAATCGCTGCAAATTTAGTAATAAATTTTCATTTATGGGTTGTAATTGCTACTTTTGACACCCGATTTTTGGCGTTTCGCCCTCCTAAATAGCTCTTGGCGGCCCTCGATGTCAGGATTTGTAATTGTTTTGTCAAAAATATAAAATCCAATCTTTATTATTTTGCTAAATTTGTTTGAGATTCATAGTGCTGTGTCTTTTTTGGCACTAACGAATTGTAACCTAAACGCAAACTAAAACGAAAATAATATGACACCACAACACTTTTTGGCGGTCGATCTGGGTGCAACCAGCGGTCGCGTCATTCTGGCAACCTTGACCGATGAGAAGCTCGATCTGGAGGTGCTGCATCGTTTCCCCAATCGATTGATTGAGGTTGGCGGTAAATATTTCTGGAACATCTATGCTCTCTATGAGGATATCTTGCAGGGTTTGACCGAGGCCGGTAAGCGTAAGATTGAGGTGCGCTCGATCGGTATTGATACCTGGGGTGTGGACTTTGTGCATGTGGCCGAGGATGGTACGCTCTGCGGTCTGCCGCGCGCCTATCGCGATCCCTATACGAATGGTGCTCCCGAGTCCTATTTCGAGAAGATCTCGCGCAAGGATGTCTATGCACGCACGGGTATTCAGATCATGAACTTCAACTCGCTCTTCCAACTCTATGCGCAGCATGAGGAGCAGGCATCGGCGCTCAAGCACAGCAAGACGATTCTCTTTATGCCCGATGCACTGTCGTATCTGTTGACGGGCGAGAAGGTGTGTGAGTATACGATTCTCTCAACGTCGCAGTTTATGAATCCCCGCACGAAGCAGGTGGACGAGGAGTTGCTTGCTGTTGCCGGTGTGAAGGCCGAGAGCTTCCCGCAGGTGGTAATGCCCGGTACGCGTGTCGGTACGCTGACCCCCTCGATTGCCAAAGCAACGGGACTGGGTGAGGTGCCCGTGGTGGCCGTAGCCGGTCACGATACGGGTTCGGCGGTTGCTGCCGTGCCGGCCGAGGATGAAGGTTTTGCTTACCTCTCGTCGGGTACCTGGTCGCTGATGGGTGTCGAGCTGAAGGAGCCTGAGATTACCGAGGAGTCGTTCGCGATGAACTTTACGAACGAGGGTGGTGTTGATGGTACGACCCGTTTCCTGAAGAATATTACCGGTATGTGGCTCCTCGAGCAGTGCCGTGCCGTATGGAAGAAGGAGGGTAAGGATTACTCCTATCCCGAAATTATGCAGATGATGCAGACGACCACGCCGTCGGTGGATCTGCTCGATCCCGATGCTGCCGAGTTTGCTGCGCCGACCAATATGCCGGCTGCCATTCGTCTCTACTGCGAGTCGCGCGGTATGGCTGTTCCCGAGTCGGATGCGCAGCTCATCCGTCTGATCTTCGATTCGCTGGCCGCCAAGTATGCCGACGTGCTCGGTAAGTTGCAGCAGGTATCGCCCTTCGAGATCAAGACCCTGCACGTGATTGGTGGTGGCGCGCAGAACGATCTGCTGAACCAGATGACGGCTGACGCCTGCGGTATTCCGGTTGTGGCCGGCCCGTCGGAGGCTACGGCACTGGGTAATGTGATGGTGCAGGCACGTGCGGCCGGTTTGGTAGGTTCGCTGCAGGAGATGCGCCAGTATATTCTGCGCTCGATCGAGACGAAGCGTTACGAGCCGCGCAAGTAATCAACGAACAAAAGTTTAACTATAACATAATCTAACTAAGTATGAAAACAGAACTGATTCAGAAGGCGTATGAAATCGCCAAGGAGCGTTACGCAGCTATCGGCATCGATACGGATGCTGTGCTCGAGAAACTTCAGAATGTATCCCTGTCGCTGCACTGCTGGCAGGCTGACGACGTAGTCGGCTTCGAGCCCAAGGCCGGTGCTTTGTCGGGTGGTATTCAGGCTACGGGTAACTATCCCGGCCGTGCCCGCAACATCGAGGAGCTGCGTCAGGACGTGCTGAAGGCCGCTTCGCTCATCCCCGGTAAGCATCGTCTGAATCTGCACGAGATCTATGGCGATTTCGGTGATAAGTTTGTAGATCGTGACGAGGTAGAGCCTTGCCACTTCCAGAGCTGGATTGATTGGGCGAAGGCTAACGACATGAAGCTCGACTTCAACTCGTCGTCGTTCTCGCACCCCAAGTCGGGCGATCTGTCGCTCTCGAATCCCAACCCCGAGATTCGCAACTTCTGGATCGAGCACACGAAGCGTTGCCGTGCTGTTGCTGAGGCAATGGGTGTTGCTCAGAACGATCCCTGTATCATGAACGTATGGGTTCACGATGGTTCGAAGGACCTTACGGTAAACCGTATGTACTACCGTGAGCTGCTGAAGGATTCGCTGGATCAGATCTTCGCTACCGAGTACAAGAACATGAAGGACTGCATCGAGTCGAAGGTGTTCGGTATTGGTCTGGAGAGCTATACGGTTGGTTCGAATGACTTCTATATTGGCTATGGTGCTTCGCGTGGTAAGATCGTGACGCTCGATACGGGTCACTTCCATCCGACGGAGAGCATCGCAGACAAGATCTCGTCGCTCTTGCTCTACACGCCTGAGGTGATGCTGCACGTTTCGCGCCCCGTACGTTGGGACTCGGACCACGTGACGATCATCAACGACGAGACGCTGGAGCTCTGCAAGGAGATCACGCGTTGCAACGCTCTGGACAAGGTACACATCGGTCTGGACTACTTCGATGCTTCGATCAACCGCATCGGTGCTTACGTGATTGGTTCGCGCGCTACGCAGAAGTGTATGCTGCAGGCCCTGTTGGAGCCCATCGCTACGCTGCGTGAGTACGAGCTGTCGGGTAAGGGCTTCGAGCGTCTGGCTCTGTTGGAGGAGTGCAAGTCGCTGCCTTGGACGGCCGTATGGGATATGTTCTGCTTGAAGAACGACGTACCCGTAGGCGAGGAGTTCATTGCCGACGTTCAGAAGTATGAGGTAGAGGTAACCTCGAAGCGTTAATCGAAAACAAAACACAACTAACCAAAAAAACTTTAGAATTATGTATCGTATCGTATTGAACGAAACGTCGTACTATGGCGCAGGTTGCCGTTCGGTGATTGCCGACGAGGTGAAGAAGCGCGGTTATAAGAAGGTGATGCTGATCACGGATAAGGACCTCGTAAAGTTTGGCGTAGCTGCCAAGGTCGAGGAGGTGCTGCAGGGTGCAGAGATTCCCTACGAGATCTTCTCGGATATCAAGCCCAATCCGACGATCAAGAACGTGCTGGATGCACTGGCTGCTTTCCAGGCTTCGGGTGCTGATTGCATTGTAGCTTTGGGTGGTGGTTCGTCGATCGACACGGCAAAGGCTGTGGGTGTGATCAACAACAACCCTGAGTTTGGTGATGTACGCTCGCTTGAGGGTGTAGCTCCGACGAAGAACCGTGCCGTTCCCACCTTTGCGCTCCCGACGACGGCTGGTACGGCTGCCGAGGTGACGATCAACTACGTGATCACCGACGAGGAGAATAAGAAGAAGATGGTTTGCGTGGATCCGAACGACATTCCGATGTGCTCGGTGATCGACTGCGAGCTGATGATGTCGATGCCGAAGGGTCTGACGGCTGCTACGGGTATGGATGCTTTGACGCACGCTATCGAGAGCTACATCACGCCCGGCGCTTGGACGATGAGCGATATGTTTGAGGAGAAGGCGATCGAGCTGATTCACCAGCACCTTTACAACGCCGTTCAGAACGGTCAGGATGTGGTTGCTCGCGAGGGTATGGCCAACGCACAGTACATCGCCGGTATGGGCTTCTCGAACGTAGGTCTGGGTATCGTTCACTCGATGGCTCACCCGCTGGGTGCCTTCTACGATACGCCGCACGGTGTGGCTAACGCTCTGCTGCTGCCCTACGTGATGGAGTACAACGCTGAGTCGCCTGCCAAGGCAAAGTACCTCGGTATTGCTAAGGCTATGGGTGTCGATACGACGGGTATGTCGGTCGAGGAGGGTGTGAAGGCTGCCATTGAGGCTGTGAAGGCTCTTTCGGTAAGCATCAACATCCCGCAGCGTCTGTCGGAGATCGGCGTGAAGAAGGAGGATCTGCACGACTTGGCAGTTGCCGCCTTCAACGATGTCTGCACGGGTGGTAATCCGCGTCCGACGTCGGTAGAGGATATTGAGGCTATCTATAACATCGCCTACTAATCGAGCCACAGATGGAGATTCTAATCGGTCTTCTGATTATTGCCATCGGAAGCTTCTGCCAGTCGAGCTCGTATGTGCCTATCAAGAAGGTGCGCGAGTGGTCGTGGGAGAGCTTTTGGCTGACGCAGGGTGTATTCGCCTGGTTAGTGTTCCCGTTCCTGGGAGCACTCCTGGCGGTGCCCGAGGGCCACTCGCTGGGTGAGCTCTTTACGTCGGAGAACTCGTTCCGCATCGCCATGACCGTAATCTTCGGTGTGCTGTGGGGTGTGGGCGGTCTTACGTTCGGCCTTTCGATGCGCTATCTGGGTGTGGCGCTTGGTCAGTCGATCTCGCTCGGTACGTGTGCCGGCCTGGGTACGATCCTCGGTCCGGTGCTGCTGAACATCTTCTTCCCGGAACTGAACGCCCTGCAGTCGCTGACCGCAGCGGTGATTATCGGTGTGGTGGTAACACTCGTCGGTATTGCTATTATTGGTGTGGCCGGCTCGATGAAGGCTGCGTCGCTATCGAAGGAGGAGAAGGAGGCTGCCGTGAAGGATTTCAACTTCCCGAAGGGTCTTCTTATCGCTTTG
>JAFZFJ010000196.1 GCA_017555975.1 Alistipes sp.
TAGCGAGTGACAGGCCCTTACCACCACGAAGCTCCTCCTTGATACGCTCGTAGATAATTACGTTGGCATCCACAGCCATACCCATCGTCAGTACGATACCGGCAATACCGGGGAGGGTCAATACAGCGCCGAACGATACGAGTACACCCATCAGCAGGAATACGTTCGTCAGCAGGGCGATATCCGACAACCAACCGGCCGTCTTGTAGAACAGACCCATGTAGAGCAGTACGAGGATGAAAGCGATCACGAACGACAACAGACCGGCATTGATCGACTCCTGACCCAGCGACGGACCTACAACGGTATCCTGGATGATCTTAGCGGGAGCGGGAACCTTACCCGACGAGAGTACGTTGGCGAGGTCCTGAGCCTCCTGGATCGTGAAGTTACCCGTAATCGACGAGGTACCACCCTCGATCTTGTTGATTACGTTGGGAGCCGAGTATACATAACCATCGAGTACGATAGCGATGCACTTGTTTACATTCTCACCCGTCAGGCGAGCCCACTCCTGAGCACCCTCGGCGTTCATAGCCATCGAAACCTCGGCCGTAGCACCGTGCTGCGAGTACTGCTCGCGAGCCTCCGTGATTACCGAACCATCCAGCGGAGCCTTGCCATCAGCACGAGCTACGCGGATAGCGAAGAGCTGGTAGCGACCATCCATCATGTCGTCACCCTTCACAGCCCACTTGAAGTCGATGTCAGCGGGGAAGAGGTCACGAACGGCGGGCATAGCGAGGTACTTCTCAACCTGAGCCATATCGGCCTTGTAAGCAGCACCGATAGCGGCACCACCGGCGAACGAAGGATCGAGTACGGCAAAGAGCGGGTTCTGCTCACGCGAGTAGCGACCCGACTGAGCGACCTCCTCCTCGGCGGGCTGCTCACCGATCTCGGCGATCAGACCCTCGGCCTTCGTCTCAGCCTCAACCTCCTCCGTAGCGGCAGCCTCCTCGGCTACAACCGTACGCAGATACTGATCAGCCTGAACCAGAGCGGGCAGCACCTCATTAGCGCTGTAGGTGGTCCAGAACTCGAGCGAAGCGGTACCCTGAAGCAGGTCGCGCACACGCTGCGGCTCCTTAACACCCGGCAACTCAACCAGAATGCGGTGCGAGTTGGGCAGACGCATGATGTTGGGCTGCGTTACGCCGAAGTGGTCGATACGGCTGCGCAGTACGTTGAACGAAGCGGCGATAGCGGCCTCGGTCTCACGCTGCAGCACCTTCTGAACCTCCTCGTTCGTGCTCTCGAGCATGATGTCCTTGCGATCGGGGCTCACGAACAGGGGAGCCAGCGCACCGCCATTGGTCTGACGCTCGTAGATCTCCACGAAATCGGCGATGTAATCCTTCGACGTACCGCTCTTGAGGTTGGCGTTAGCCTCCTCGATGGCGGCCATGAAGGCAGGATCCTGAGCGCTGTCACCGGCCAAAGCCTTCACAACATCCTCAACCTGAACCTCCAGCATGACGTTCATACCGCCCTTGAGGTCCAGACCCAGGTTCAACTCCTTCTCTTTGCACTCCTTGTAGGTGAAGGACTTAAAGCCCATGTTAAACA
>JAFZFJ010000197.1 GCA_017555975.1 Alistipes sp.
CGAACGCCACTGGTAACCATAGACGTGGTTCAGATCGCCAAAACGATACCCATCGATCGGCGACTCCTGACCGGCCGAGGCGAGGAACGTATCACGATCCACGGGCAACACAGCATGCTTCACGCACAACTCGTTGTAGTAGCGAAAGGCATCATTGTCCCAGATATGAACCCCGTTTTCCACCAGGTATGCGATATTCGTATCCCCACGCAAGAACCAAAGCAATTCGTGGATTATACCCTTCATGAAGACCTTTTTGGTCGTCAGGAGCGGGAAACCCTCCTGCAGGTTAAAGCGCATCTGGTGACCAAAGACACTCTTCGTGCCCGTTCCCGTACGGTCGCCACGCATAATGCCCTCCGTCTTGATGCGGTTCAACAGATCGAGGTATTGTTTCATAAGTCGAGTTTTTTAAGCGTCAGATTTCCGGCTCCATCCAGAACGGCATAGGTCGGATGGCAATCCCAAGCCCCTAGCGAGAGGACATGCAGCCCCTCTTCGCGGTAATCACGTGCATAGTGCATGTGGCCGAAGAGGAAATCATCCACCACATGTGTCTGGGCATAGGTGCGTGCATAGTCGATCAAGGGCTCGGTCAGCGACTCGGTGAGGGCATCATGCAAGGCGTGTTGCTTGCGCGAATGTCCGCTCCACCAATGGCCGAAGCGGAGTGCCCAATCCGGATGCACAAACCACGAGAAGAGCCAGCGCAGAGCCTTCGAGCGGAACATGCCGTTCATTGCCTGAAGCACCCACTGCCCGTCAATGTTCATGTTATCGCCATGAGCCACAAAGATGCGCTTACCACCGAGTATCACCACCGCAGGGGCTGTATAGACCTCCACCCCGCACTCATGCTCGAGGTAGTCGCCCACCCACATATCGTGGTTGCCGGTAAAGAATAAAACGCGAATGCCGCGATCGGTCAGTTCTGCGATTTTGCCCAACGTGCGGACAAAACCCTTGGGAACGACCTCGCGGTATTCGAACCAAAAGTCAAAAATATCACCTGCCAACACCACCGTTTCGGCATCCTCGGCCACACGGTCGAGCCAAGCAACAAAGCGCTGCTCGGTAGCGCGGGCCTCCGATGCGGAACCTGCGCCCAGATGGATGTCGGAGGCGAAGTAATGCATTAGCGCGTGAGCTGTTGGAGTTTGCGCTCCAGCTCCTCACCGCGAATATCACGGCCAACGATCGTTCCGTTCTTGTCGATCAGGAACGAGGTGGGAAGCTTCGTTACATTATAAGTACCCACGGCCGTCGAGGCGCCACCACGCAGGTCGCTCACCGAGATCCAGGGAAGCTGCTGCTCCTGCACAACGCTGATCCAAAGCGGCTTCGAGGTGTCAACAGCCACCTGATACACCTCAAACGGCGTAGCAGCATTGTGGTACTTAGCGTAGATCTCCTTCAGCTCAGCATTGAGCACATTGCTGTTGCCCAGCTCAGCCGACCAGAAGTCGAGCAGCACCACCTGACCCAGCAGCGACGAAAGGCGAACCTTCTTGCCATAGATGTCCTGCAGCTCCAGGTCGGGGATCGTCGACTCGGTGATATTCTCCACCAGGCGCTGCGTAGCCTCCATGCGGGCAATATCACCACGCAACATCACCAGATAGGGCGAATCGGGATAGCTCTCGGCCAGACCCTCAGCCACCGTGCGGTAGTGCAGCACATCGGTCACACCGTCGGTCAGGTACTGATCACCCGGCAGACGCTGATAGATGGCATAGACAGCGGCCAGCGACTTGGGGTTTTCGGCGATAAAACGCAGCTGCTCGCGACGGATGCGGTAGTAGACATCCGTATACTCCTTCAGCAGAGCCTCACGCTCCACCTCGGGCAGTGCGGGGTTCGACACCTTCTTGGCAATCGACTCCAGGTTCTGTGCACCGGCGATGAACGACTGGTAGAAGCTGCGTACCAGCTCCGACTCAGCCGAACCCTCCACCGTGTAGTTGCGCACGATGTTGCCCACCGAGTTGACCGTCAGATGGTCACCGGCAGCGAGGAACAACGGAATACGCTCACCGTCGTAGAGCACGTTATACAACGCAGGGGTCTTGGCCACCTGCTCCAACTCGAAACGATAGTTACCGGCCTCATCCAACTCTGCCGAGTCGATCACCTGCTGACGGAGCGACGATACCTGCTCCAGGTAGACCATCTTCTCGTCACCGGCCACCAGACGACCGTCGAGAACTACATGCGAAGATTGACAGCTGCAAAAGAGGGCAGCTACAGCCGATAAAAGGATAAACGATACTTTATTCATAGGGTTTTTCACTTATTCAAACAACAAAGATAGCCAAATTTTCCCAAAACACACACTTATTTCGCCGATTTGCGATAGTTTTGGTTGTTTTTCGCGTAATTTCGATTGTGTCCCATCGGACGATTTTTCTGTTGCATACGCTGTCCACGAGCCGCCTGACCGCGCGAAGGACGTGCCATAGCGTTCTGTTTGTAGTCGTTTCGGAGGTTATTCAGCGTCTCTTCATCCACCTCAATAAGCCCGTCAGACATCTGGCGCAGATCCTTTATGATCGTTTCGTTGCTCGGATGCTCCTGATTGTACTCAAAGCTCTTGGCACGCATGTAACGAGCCAGGCAATCGACCGCCTCGCCCACACCCGACTGCGCCTCACTTTTCGCCACAGCCTGCACCATGCGCTCGAGGTATTTGCCGTAATGCTTCTGACGAATAGGGCTTTGGTTATAGCTGAGAGAACGGGGTCGAATGGTCAAATCCTCACGCGAAGGAAGCGGATAGGGAGAATCGACATCGAGCTGAAAATCAGACATAATAAAGAGGTGATCCCACAGTTTATGGGTAAAGTCGGCCGTATCGCGCAACAAAGGGAAGAGATTACCCATGACGGCAATCACGGCACGCGCCTGACGATTGCGCTCGTGACGATCCTCGATCAAGAGCAACGAATCGATCATTTCGTGGATGTGGCGACCATACTCCGGCAAATAGAGCTTACGTCGCGTGTAGTTATAGTTCTTTTTCATCATTTCATGGTTCAAAGCGGGGGATTCGGATCGCCTTTTCGGCGCAGAAAGCCACCAATCGGTGCCTAGAAGTTGTACACTTCGCCTCAGTAGCCCCTCCCCGCTACAGCCGCACCCCAATTGGGTTTCGGCGATGGGATTTTATACATTTGAGGGCAAATTTAGCAAATTTTTCAGAATTAACAAGCTATGAAAAAGGTTTTGGTTATCGACCACACAAAAAGTATGCGAAATACCCTGCGCGAACGACTCGAGTACGAAGGCTTCTCGATCGTAACCGCCAACAACGAGGTAGACGCCCGCAAGCTACTCTCCACCGTTCACTTCGACCTCCTGCTCACCGACAAGGTCCCCTCGTGTGCCCACACCGAGGAGATTCCCTTCATTATTCTCTCGGGCGAAGCTTCGATCGAGTCGGCGATCGAAGCTGTGCGCAACGGTGCCGAGGATTACCTCACGCGCCCGATTGACATGAACCGCCTCCTGCAAGCCATCCACCGCACCCTCGACGCCAACGAGGAGGCCGAGCGCCCTACCCCACGCCCCATGACGCGTCGTGCACGGCGCACGCAACCCTCGGCTACGGTCGAGGCTATCATCGGCACCTCTCCCGAGATTACGCACGTGCGTGAACTCATTTCAAAGGTAGCCCCTTGCGAGGCTCGCGTGCTGATCACGGGCGAAAACGGCACGGGCAAGGAGTTGGTGGCCCGCCACCTGCACCTTTCGAGTCCCCGCTCGGCAGCGCCCTTTATTGAGGTGAATTGTGCCGCCATCCCCTCCGAGCTGATCGAAAGCGAGCTTTTCGGCCACGAACGAGGGGCCTTCACTTCGGCCATCAAACAACGCAAAGGGAAATTCGAGCTGGCCGATGGAGGCACCCTTTTCATGGACGAGATTGGCGACATGTCGCTCGCCGCTCAGGCCAAGGTATTGCGCGCCCTGCAGGAGCGCAAGATCTCGCGCGTGGGTAGCGATCGCGATATTGATGTCAACGTGCGTGTCATTGCCGCCACAAACAAGGACCTCAAGGAGGAGATCAAGCGAGGTAACTTCCGCGAAGACCTCTACCACCGCATCGGCGTTATCGTCATTCGCGTACCGGCACTGCGCGAACATGCCACCGACATCCCCCAACTGACCGACCATTTTCTGCATCGCATCGCCGAAGAGTATCACTGCGACCCAAAACAGATCGACTCGGCAGCCCTCTCCGCCCTGCAGGAAAAACCCTGGAGTGGCAACATTCGCGAGCTCAGAAACGCCGTTGAGCGGTTAATCATCCTCTCGAACGAAAAAATAACCAAACAAGATGTTTTGCTCTATTGCTAGGATTTACAGCAAGTTAGACCACATTCACAGCATGCACCACAAAAAAATCTTAAATTTTTTCCTCAAAAAGTTTGCACAATTGCATTTTTCACCCTACTTTTGCAATCGCAATTCGGCACCGTAGCTTAATTGAATAGAGCATCTGACTACGGATCAGAAGGTTACAGGTTTGAGTCCTGTCGGTGTCACAAGAACGACCCTTTACGGGTCGTTTTTTTTGTTTATAGCCATTCAGCCCCCACAGAGCAACTACACCCACGGCCGGTTCATCGGGCTTATTGGTCAAAATAGTAGATAAAATCGGGGCGGTTTTCACTTATTGGTCAAAAATAGTAGATAAATACGGGAGTTTTCGCCCATTTATCATTTCCATTTAAGCCTGAAATACTCGTCTATAAAGAGTTTGCGATACC
>JAFZFJ010000198.1 GCA_017555975.1 Alistipes sp.
GAAGGGTCTGATCGAGATGTTCGACTCGACGATCGGTCGTTCGACCGTCTTGATGCCGTTCGGTGGTAAGACGCAGCGCAGCGAGACGCAGGTTTCGGTGCAGAAGCTCCCCGTCGATGGCTATACGGATACGGCCAGCATCATGGCCTATGGCTATAACCCCTATGTCGCTTCGTGGAGCCCCTACCACGGTGCAGCGTATGCTGTCGTGGAGGCTGCTGCCAAGGTGGTGGCTGCGGGTGCACGCTACGATAAGATGCGCTACTCGTACCAGGAGTACTTCGAGCGTATGACCAAGCAGCCGACCTCGTGGGGTAAGCCCCTCTCGGCACTCTTGGGTGCGCTGAAGATGCAGGTGGAGCTGGGTCTGCCGTCGATTGGTGGTAAGGACTCGATGTCGGGTACTTTCCAGGATATCAATGTGCCGCCGATGCTGATGGCCTTCGGTATCACGACTGTGGATGCCAAGCAGGTGATCTCGACCGATCTGAAGGGCGCCGATCACAACCTCTACCTCGTGCGCCACACGCCCGATGAGAACTATATGCCCAATACGGCGCAGCTGAAGCAGAACTTTACGCTCGTGAGCGACTTGGTCGAGCAGGGCAAGGTACTCTCGGCTTGGTCGGTCGGCATGGGTGGTGTTGCTGAGGGTATCGCCAAGATGGCCTTCGGTAACAAGATTGGTGTTGAGGTAGCGATGGCCGAGCAGGAGCTCTACCACTACGCTTATGGTTCGATCCTCATCGAGACGGCCGAGGAGCTCTCGGGCGAGCCGTTCGAGCTCGTAGGTCGTACGACGACGGAGGAGACGATCACGGTGGAGGGCGTTGCGATGCCGCTGGAGGAGCTCTTCCAGGCCAACCGCACGAAGTTCGCTTCGGTCTATGCCGACCTGGGCGAGAACGATACGGAGGTGATGACCTCGACCCCCGAGCCCTACACCTTGACCTACAAGGGCGATGCCGTAGAGCACCCGATCGCTTACCTGCCCGTCTTCCCGGGTACGAACTGCGACTATGATACGGCCAAGGCCTTCCGCACGGCGGGTGCCGAGGTGCGTTCGAGCGTGCTCTGCAACCTGGAGGGTGACGACATCCTGCGTTCGATCGAGGAGATGGCTCGCCAGATTCGCGAGGCACATATCTTCGTATTGAGCGGTGGTTTCTCGGCCGGTGACGAGCCCGATGGCTCGGCGAAGCTGATCGTGAATGTGCTGAACAACAGCGTGATTCGCGATGAGATCCACGCACTGCTCGACCGTGGTGGTCTGGTGCTGGGTATCTGCAACGGTTTCCAGGCGCTCGTGAAGTCGGGTCTGTTGCCGTATGGCCGTTTGGGTATGCTGACGGCCGAGTCGCCGACCCTGTTCCGCAACGATATCAACCGCCACATCTCGCAGATCGTGACGACGCGCGTGGCTACGACCCGTTCGCCGTGGCTCGCTTCGTTCGAGCTGGGCGAGGAGCACGCCATTGCTGTCAGCCACGGAGAGGGTAAGTTCGTGGTGAGCGAGCAGTTCGCCAAGGAGCTCTTCGAGCGTGGTCAGGTGGCCTTCCAGTATGTCGATGCCGAGGGTCAGCCGACGGCCGAGGC
>JAFZFJ010000199.1 GCA_017555975.1 Alistipes sp.
CTCGGAGTCGGTGATCGCCATTACGCTCGTTGCGGGTGGTACGTCACTCCCCGAATTGGCCGCCTCGATTGTTTCGTTCCTGAAGGGCAAGGTGGGCATGGCGCTGGGTAATGTCGTCGGCTCGAACATTGCCAACATCCTGCTCATTCTGGGCACCTCGTCATTGATCCACCCCCTGACTCCGGGTGGCATCTCGCTCTTCGACCTGCTGGTTTCGCTCCTGACAGCCGTGCTGCTCTACCTGACGAGCTTCACCTTCCGCCGCCGCGAATTGGACCGCGCCGAGGGTGTGATTTTCTTGCTCCTCTACGCCGGTTACATCTACCTGCTTGTGCGCTAACGAAAAAAGTGCTATCTTTGTAAAAACTGACCTAAAAACATTTTCGAATGAACCATCTGTTATTTCTCGGCAATTTGGGCTGGGGCGAACTCCTGATTATCGGTCTTGTGGTGCTGCTGATCTTTGGCGGCAAGAAGATTCCCGAACTGATGAAGGGTTTGGGTAAGGGTGTCCGCAGCTTCAAGGAGGGGATGAACAGCCCCGAAAGCGACGAAGAGAAAACCGAAAAATAGCCCTTAGGCGAAGACCGTTATGGACGGTAAGCAGAGCTTTTGGGACCACCTCGACGAGTTGCGTGCGGGGTTGTTACGTGTGGCCGCAGTGCTCCTGGTGAGCACGATCGGCCTCTTTGCTTTTATGCCCAGGCTCTTCGATCAGCTCATCCTGGCTCCCACGCGCGAGGATTTCCTCCTCTACCGCCTGCTGGCCTCTTGGACCGGCGAGGGCACCATCTTTGGTAGCAAACCCTTCGCCATCGAGTTGATCAACATCCACGTTGCCTCGCAATTTACGACCCACATCAGCACCTCGTTCTATGCGGCGCTGATCGTCACCTGTCCCTACCTACTCTATGAGCTGTGGCGTTTTATCCGTCCGGCACTCTACGAGCACGAACGTGGCGCCATACGTACGGCCTTTGGCTGCGGCACAGCGCTCTTCTTTGTCGGCTGTGTGGTGGGCTACCTCGTGATCTTCCCCCTCACGTTCCGTTTTTTGGCGCAATACTCGCTCAGCGAGGCAATCGCCACCCAGATTGCCCTGCAATCCTACATGAACAACTTCTTGGGCATCATCCTCACGATGGGCCTGGCCTTCGAGCTGCCGCTGGTGGTGTGGCTTTTGGCACGCATGGGGCTGATTTCGAGAACACAACTGCAACGCGGCCGACGATATGTCGTCGTCGCCCTGCTCATCGCAGCAGCGCTGATCACCCCTTCCGGCGACCCCTTCTCGCTGGCCGTGGTCTTCACCCCTCTCTACCTACTCTACGAATTGGGAATCGCATTCACGCCAAAAAATTAAGCAGGAAGCGAAAAAATCTGGCAATTTCATGAACCATGTGTCATAAAATTGCTATCTTTGTTTTACAAACAGCACAATCTTAAACTCAAACCAATAAAAAACATCATGGAACAAAACAAAGTGCAGGAGTTGCACGACGTGGTAATTCGCTTTTCGGGCGATTCGGGCGACGGTATGCAGCTCACAGGCACGCTCTTTTCCGACACGGCTGCCTTGGAGGGTAACGGAATTTCGACCTTCCCCGACTATCCGGCCGAGATCCGCGCTCCGCAGGGAACCGTAGCGGGCGTATCGGGTTTTCAGGTTCATTTCGGCGACCATCGCGAGCTCAACCCGGGCGACTACTGCGATGTGTTGGTAGCGATGAATCCCGCCGCTTTGAAGGCCAACCGCAAGTGGTTGAAGCGTTCGGCAACAGTGATTCTGGATGGTGACTCGATCACCGAAGAGAACCTCAAGAAGGCCGGCTTTGCCACCCTCGACCCGATCGAGGAGCTGGGCCTCACGGATTACCATATCGTAGCACCGGACATCACCTCGCTGACGCGCGAAGCCCTGAAAGAGACGGGGCTCGACAACCGCGCCGTGGTGAAGTGCAAGAACATGTTTGCGCTGGGTATCTGCTTCTGGCTCTTTGACTGCCACGAGGACCACGCATTCCAATACCTGGAGAACAAATTCCAGAAGAAGAACCCGCTGATTGCCGAGGCCAACAAGCTCGCTATCAAGGCCGGTTACAACTTCGCCGCCAATACGCACCAGCTGGCCAGCCACTACCGCGTGGCTCCCGCTACGCTCGAGAAGGGCACCTACCGCACCATCTCGGGTAACGTAGCAACGGCTTGGGGTCTGATGGCCGCTGCCGAGAAGGCCGGCCTGCCGCTCTTCTGCGGTTCGTACCCCATCACCCCCGCCACGGTGATCCTCGAGGAGCTTGCCAAGCGCAAGGATCTCGGCGTGAAGACCGTACAGGCCGAGGATGAGATCGCCGGTATCTGCACCGCCATCGGTGCCGCCTATGCCGGTAACTTTGCCGTAACGTCGACCTCGGGTCCGGGTCTTTCGCTCAAGAGCGAGGCGCTGGGTCTGGCGGTGATGATCGAGCTGCCGCTGGTGGTGGTTGACGTACAGCGCGGTGGTCCTTCGACGGGTCTGCCGACCAAGACCGAGCAGAGCGACCTGGTTCAGGCCCTCTACGGCCGCAACGGCGAGTGCCCGCTGATCGTGGTGGCCGCCTCGTCGCCCAGCGACTGCTTCCACTATGCCTTCGAGGCTGGTCGTCTGGCCATGGAGCATATGACCCCCGTTGTGCTGCTCACCGACGGCTTCATCGCCAACGGTTCGGAGCCGTGGCGCATCCCCTCGATGAAGGACTACCCGACGATCACGCCGCCCATCGTAGAGACGGCTCCCGAGGGTGGCTTCATGCCTTATGTTCGCAATGAGAAGTTGGCTCGCGGCTGGGCCTTCCCGGGTAAGACGGGTCTCGAGCACCGCGTCGGCGGTCTGGAGAAGGATGCCGTGAAGGGCTCGATCTCGCACGATCCGGCCAACCACCAGAAGATGACCTACCTGCGTGCCGAGAAGGTGAAGAAGGTGGCCGATTATATCCCCGAGCAGAGCGTCTATGGCGATACCGAGGGCGAGTTGCTGGTTGTAGGTTGGGGCGGTACGCGCGGCCACCTGCAGAATGCGGTTGATCAGCTCCGCGAGGAGGGCAAGAGCGTTTCGTTGTGCCACTTCAACTACATCAACCCTCTTCCGAAGGGCGTGAAGGAGATCTTCGCCAAGTTCAAGAAGATCATCGTCTGCGAGCTCAACGAAGGTCAGTTTGCCAACTACCTGCGTCAGCAGTTCCAGGAGTTCCAGTATGAGCAGTTCAACAAGGTCGAGGGTCAGCCCTTTACGATCGTAGAGCTGAAAGAGAAGTTCGAAACCTTATTGTAAGAGAAGACCATGGCAGAATTCAAATATACCGCAGCAGACTTTAAGAGCGACCAGGAGGTACGTTGGTGCCCCGGATGCGGTGACCACGCAATCCTGAATGCCGTGCAGCGCGCGCTGCCCGAGATTGCCGACGCAACAGATACGCCGCACAACAAGTTCACCTTCGTTTCGGGTATCGGCTGCTCGTCGCGCTTTATCTACTACATGAAGACCTTCGGTTTCCACTCCGTACACGGCCGTGCAAACGCCGTAGCTACGGGCGTGAAGACCGCCAACCCCGACCTCTCGGTATGGGTAGCTACGGGTGACGGTGACTCGCTCGCCATCGGTGGTAACCACTTCATCCACGCCATCCGCCGCAATGTCGACCTGAACATGATCCTCTTCAACAACGAGATCTACGGTCTGACGAAGGGTCAGTACTCGCCCACCTCGAAACTGGGTAAGATCACCAAAACCTCGCCCTACGGCACGGTCGAGAAGCCCTTTAATCCGGGTGAGCTGGTGATTGGCGCCAAGGGCTCGTTCTTCGCCCGCTCGATCGACATGGAGGTCATGCAGACGAAGGAGTGCCTCGTGGCTGCCGCCAAGCACAAGGGTATGTCGGTGGTGGAGGTGTTGCAGAACTGCGTCATCTTCAACGACAAAACCCACGCCCTCTTTGCAGGCGATAAGGCTACGCGTCAGGAGCACACGATCAACCTGCAGCACGGCAAGAAGATGATCTTCGGTGCGAAGGGTGACAAGGGTCTCGTATTCGAGAACATGAAGCTCAAGGTCGTAACGATCGGCGAGGATGGCTACACGGAGGAGCATCTCCTCACGCACGATGCCCACGAGAAGGATACGACCCTGCACTCGATGTTGGCCGCCATGAAGTACCCCGACTACCCCGTAGCCGTTGGTGTGATCCGCGACGTGGACGATCCGGTGGTCTACGACCAGGGCGTACAGCAGCAGGTAGAGGAGGTCAAGGCCAAGAGCAAGATTCGTTGCATGGACGACCTGCTCCACTCGGGCGAAACCTGGGAGGTGGAGTAAAACCAATTTAGTTAGATGAGAAGAGACTGCGCGACGAAAAGTTGGGCAGTCTCTATTTTTTTTCGCCAAAAATTTGTGTTTTCAATTTTTTGCGCTACCTTTGCACTCGCAATGGGGGATTAGCTCAGTTGGCTAGAGCGCTTGCATGGCATGCAAGAGGTCATCGGTTCGACCCCGATATTCTCCACAAGGCGGCAACTTCGGTTGTCGCTTTTTTTGTACCTACACCGGTGACCTCTGAAGC
>JAFZFJ010000200.1 GCA_017555975.1 Alistipes sp.
ACGAACATCAATGCCGTGGAGGGTTGCTGGGTGCAGCCCAATAAACCGATTGCGGTAGCTCCCGGTACGCCCCTGTATCGTAACTACGACCACCGTTTTCACAAGCAACTTGCGGCCGATCGTACGCGTCGCGTGATTCCAACCGAGGCCGAGGTGACGGTCGAAGCGGATCGTTTGACGCTCCGTCTGCGCGATGTGGAGGGGGTGGCGGTGAGCGTGGAGCGCGCTGTGCAGCTCGATGCCGCCCAAAACGAAGCGAAGAATGTGGAGTCGATCGAGCGCCAGGTGATGCGCTCGGGTGAGACCATCTTCCGCGTGGAGCGGGTTGAGGTGGAGGGTGCTTGTTGGTTTGTCCCCGCCTCGCTGATGGCTGAGCTGCGTCGCGAGGGGTTGGCAGCCCTTTTGGAGGCCCGCATGAAGCGTCCCGCGCAGCCGCGTATCTTTACCGAGGGTGATGCCCGCTATCCGCATCGTACGCTTACGGCCGAGGAGAATGTGACGAATCGCCTGGCTGAAGCCTTCTACCGCGACCACGGCGTGGAGCGCATTGTCGAGCCGCTGGAGTTAGCCCCCACGACCTATGGGGCTCGTGTGATGCAGTCGGCCTACTGCCTGCGCCGAGAGATGGGCGAGTGTTTGAAGGAGCGTCCGCGTCTGAAGGGTGATCTCTACCTGGAGACGGCTGGCCATAAATACCGCTTGGAGTTTGATTGCAAGCGATGCGAAATGAATTTGATTGATTGTACGAAATAGTATGCAAGAGCAACTGACACCCGATTTCCGGGATTATGAACTGATCGACTCGGGCGACTTCGAGAAGTTGGAGCGCTTTGGTCGTGTGGTAACCCGCCGTCCTGAGCCCCAGGCTATCTGGCACAAGAGCCTCGCTGAGGCGGAGTGGCAACGGATGGCCGATGCTTCGTTTCTGCGTGATGGCAAGAGCGAGGAGCGTGGCGAGTGGCGCGTGAAGAGCCAGACGCCCGACCGCTGGACGATTGCCTATCGCTACGACGAGATGCAGCTTGTGATGCGTCTGGCGATGACCTCGTTTAAGCATGTGGGTATCTTCCCCGAGCAGGCGGCCAACTGGAACTTTATCTACGACAACTGCAAGGCCCTGGGTCAAAAGCGTCAGCCGCGCGTGCTGAACCTCTTTGCCTATACGGGTGGTGCTACGCTCGCAGCGCGCGCCGCCGGGGCTGAGGTGACGCATGTCGATTCGGTGAAGCAGGTCGTTACGTGGGCTCGCGAGAATATGGAGCAGAGCCGCCTCGAGGGGGTGCGCTGGATTGTGGAGGACGCACTGAAGTTTGTGCGCCGTGAGGTGCGCCGTGGCAACCGCTACGACGGCATCATCCTCGATCCGCCCGCCTACGGACGTGGTGCCAATGGCGAGAAGTGGGTGCTGGAGGAGCACATCGGCGAGATGCTTGCCTGCTGTGCCGAACTCTTGGAGAAGCAGGATGCCTTCCTTGTGTTGAACCTCTACTCGATGGGTCTCTCCTCGACCTTGGCACGCACGGCGGTGCGCCAGGCCTTCGGTGTGCCCGAAAAGGAGCAGTGGGGCGAACTTACCTTCACGGATCGCGCCGGTAAAGAGCTCCCGCTCGGAACTTACTACCGCTTTAAGCGATAATGTTGAACCTTAAATAGTTATAGCTATGGTTTTAGTGCTGATTTTTGCCCTGTTGAGTGGCTGTTTCTTGGCCGCTTTGGTTGGTATGCTGGGCCGTCGTCGTACGATTGGCTTTGGTTGGCCTTTTGTGCTCAGTCTGGTATTTACACCCCTGGTGGGTCTTATTATCGTGTTGCTCTCCGAGAAACTGCCCGATGGTCAAAAGCAAGGCTTGGGTTGCATTGGCGGTATCCTTGCTTTCTTAGGACTGCTC
>JAFZFJ010000018.1 GCA_017555975.1 Alistipes sp.
GGCGACGCAGAACGTGCTGATCGGTGTCGTAGCCTTCTTCATCGCCCTCTACCTCTCGACAAAGGGTGAGGACGGCAAGGGACAGCGCCCGTCGCTCAAGGTCGTTTGGGATAAGTTCCCGAAGTTCGTACTGATGTTTGTCGTGGCTTCGCTGGTATTCTCGCTGCTGAAAGAGGCCGACCTCTTGACGCTCAACGCCAAGGGTAAGATCATCGAGACGTCGCTTGCCAAGACCCTCTCGACCCTCTTCTTCTCGCTGTCGTTCGTCTGCATTGGTCTTGATACCCGCCTCAAGGATATCATCTCGAAGGAGAATCGCAACGTACTCTTTGCCTTCCTGACGGCCCAGACCTTCAACATCGTGGCAACTCTGCTCGTGGCTTGGGTGATGTTCGGTATTATTAAGCCGATGCTGTGGGCGTAAACTGTGCGACATACCAATAATAATAAAAGGACGCAACCCAAAATGTTGCGTCCTTTTATTTTGCATTACTTACGACCCTTCTTCACCACCGGGCGATCGACCGTTTTACGGACCGCACCTGCAGGTTGAGGCTTTGCAGCGGTAGGTTTCGCAAAAGGTCGTGCTCCCGTTCGCTTTTGTGGCGAGTTAAAGGCTGGTTTCTCGCGGAAGAAATAGCTCTTTTGGGCACGTTTCTCGTCCTGCGTGCGAGCCACAAAGAGCGGCTTTCGCGTGTAGGGATTCATCCCCGTATAGAACATCACCGACGAGAGGGTCATCGGGGTCGGCGTGAGATCCTGCACCTGCTCCAACGTAAAGTGCAGCTTACCCAGCACTCGCTCCGAGAGAGCCTTCATATCGCGCTCCGTGCAACCCGGATGCGAGGAGATGAAGTAGGGAATGAGCTGGTAGCGCAACCCCTCGCGACGACAAACCGCGCGGAACTCCTCGTTGAGCTGCTCAAAGAGGGCAAAAGGCGGCTTGCGCATCAGGTGCAGTACATGGTCCTCGGTATGCTCGGGAGCCACCTTCAGACGACCCGAAGTGTGGTACTTAAGCACCGTCTGCAGGTAGGGGCTGTTATCGAAGAGATCGTAACGAATACCACTGCCGATGTAGGCATGTTTGATCCCCTTCACAGAGCGAATCTTCTCATAAAGGGCCAACAACGGACGGTGGTCGTTGTCCAGGTTCGGGCAACGCTTCGGGTGCAGACACGAGGGACGACGGCACTTTTCGCAGAGGCTCTTATCGCGTCCACCCATGCGATACATATTGGCTGAAGGGCCACCGATATCGGAGAGGTTGCCGCGGAAATCGGGCATCTTCACGATGCGATCCACTTCGGCAAGAATCGACCGTTCGCTACGCGACTGGATAAACTTACCCTGATGGGCCGAGATGGTGCAGAACGAGCAACCGCCGAAGCAACCACGATGCATGTTGACCGAGTGTTTGATCATCTCCCAGGCCGGAATCTCGCCACGACCCTCATAGCGGGGATGCGGAGCACGCTCGTAGGGAAGATCGAACGAGCGATCCAACTCCTCGGTCGTGAGGATCGAATGGGGCGGCGTAACCACCACCAGCTCCTCGCCTACCGCCTCCACCAAGGTTCTATCGGGGTGAAGCAGGTTGCTGAGAGTCTCGACGATGGCAAAGTTTTCACCAAAGGCCTCCTTCGATTTTTGGCACACCTCAAACGAATGTAATCGCACCGTTTTATCGGGATCGAGCTTCTCGAGATAGCTCTTTTCGGCACGGAAAGCCACCTGCGGAATGCGACGCAGAAGCTTAGCGTTGTAGCCGTTCTTCAAGGCGCGTGCCACCTCCAAAATGGTGCGATCTCCCATGCCATAGACCAACAGATCGGCCCCCGACGAACAGAGAATCGAGGGGTGGAGTTTATCCTCCCAATAGTCGTAGTGGGTCAAACGGCGCAACGATGCCTCGATACCACCCACCACCACAGGGGTGTGGGGAAAGAGTCGTTTGAGAATTTGGCTATAGACGGTCACCGTACGGTCGGGACGAAAGCCCGCCTTGCCTCCGGGCGTGTAGGCATCGTCGTGTCTCAGTCGCAGGTTGGCCGTGTAATGGTTCACCATCGAATCCATCGCGCCACCCGTGATGGCAAAGAACAAACGCGGCGCACCCAACTTCTTGAAGTCGCGCAGATCGTCACGCCAGTTAGGCTGCGGCACGATGGCCACACGATAGCCTTCAGCCTCCAAAAGACGACCAATCACCGCAGCACCAAAGGCCGGGTGGTCGATATAGGCATCGCCGGTGAAGAGGATGATATCCAACTCATCCCACCCGCGCGCGCGTATCTCTTTAATTGTAGTCGGGAGAAAGGCCATCGGCTCAATGGTTATTAATAGACATCCAAAATGATCTTCTCGCTATCCTCGGGCAGGGTCTCGGGGAGCACCTCGCCGTTGATCGAGCCATTCTTGATAATCACATCCTTGGTCTGGAGCATGTGGTAGGGATGTACGGCATCCTTTACGTGAAAATTCTCGATATGGATGTTGTGAATCGGCTTCTCGGGATTTCCCTCCATAAAGAGAGCATAGTTATCGGCTCGATTGGCGTCAACATTGGTAATGACGAAATCCTCATAGATGGCCGGATAGTTACCGCCACGGAAGCCGAAATAGTTGGTCTCGAAACGCAGAATCGCGCCACGAGCACGCTCCACAGTGATGTTATTGACACGTACGTTGCGGATATAACCACCGCGATCCTTGTTCGACTTGAAATAGATGGCATTCTTCACCGTGCCGATCTCGACATTTTCCATGTAGACATTCGCAGCACCACCCGACATCTCGCTACCGATGCAGAGACCGTTGCACTCCGAGTGGAAGAGGCAGTTGCGCACCACGATATTCTCCGAGGGGCGTCCCGTCGATCGACCGTCGGTATCACGACCCGCTTTGATGGCTACCGAGTCGTCACCCGTGCGGAACGTACAGTTCTCGATCAGCACGTTCGAGGTCGATTCCGGGTCGCAACCGTCGTTGTTCGGGAAGTGGGTATCGATCGTCACACCGCGAACAATGACATTGTCGCAGAAGACGGGATGAATCGTCCAAAAGGGCGAGTCTTTCAGCGTAAGATCCTCCACCAGGATGCGCGAACAGCCGTAGAACTGTACCATCGAGGGGCGCAGCACCGTACCGGCACCAAAGACACGCTCGTGAACCGGCGTGAGCTTATCACCCATCTCGCGCAGACGATCGCGGTCATTGGCCTCTATTTCGCTCCAGGCAGCAAACTCCTTACCTCCCTGCGCATCGATCGTTCCTCGACCCGTCAGGGCAATGTTCGTACAATGGTAGGCGTAGATCATCGGCGAGTGGCCGTAGAGCTCCGTACCCTCCCAGCGGGTCAACACCACGGGCAGGAAGTCGGCCGAGCGACCGCTGAATTGGAGGTAAGCACCCTCCGTAAGGTGCAGATTGACATTACTTTTGAGCTTCAGCGGACCATTCAGGGCATAGTGGCCGGCAGCCACGCGCACCATACCGCCCCCGTAGTACGAGCAGGAGTCGATCGCCTGCTGAATCACGGGAAGCATCTCTTCTCCCTCGATAGGTGAAATCTCCCACACGCGGTCGGGGAATGACGTCAGGACGATGTTTCGAATAATAGCCTCTTGGGGTGTCAGCACCTCCTCTTGTGAGGTATTGCAAGCAACAAACGCCAAGCCGGCAAAGAGCGCCAAAAGCAGTTTTTTCATGGTTGTTGGGTTGTGTTAAGATTATACTTCAGCCGTATCGACCGCTGCGGTGTAGGTATCCCACTTCTGCAGCACCGCCTTAAAATCAGCCGGCAGCTCGCTGTCAAGCAGCAACTCCTTTCCCGTGCGGGGATGGATGAAACCGAGTGCCTTGGCATGCAGTGCCTGGCGTGGCATCAGTTCGAAGCAGTTCTCGATAAACTGCTTGTACTTCGAGAAGGTCGTACCCTTCAGGATGCGGTCACCGCCATAGCGAGCATCGTTGAAGAGCGGGTGGCCCTTCCACGACATGTGGACACGGATCTGGTGGGTACGTCCCGTCTCCAGACGGCACTCCACCAGCGTCACGTAACCGTAGCGGCGCAACACCTTATAGTGGGTCACGGCATGTTTACCGTCCGAACCATCCTCAAAGACATACATCTTTTGACGCTCGCGAGGCGAACGACCGATGTTGCCGATGATCGTACCCTCGTCCTCCTCAAAGTTACCCCACACAAGGGCTACATAGCGACGATAGATCGAGTGGTCGAAGAACTGCTTGGCCAGGCGGGCATGTGCCTCCTCATTCTTGGCGATCACGAGCAGACCCGACGTATCTTTGTCGATACGGTGCACCAAACCGGCACGATCCTCACTCGCTGCCTCGGCATCGGGACCCTGCAGGTGATAGAGCAAGGCGTTGACCAGCGTACCATAGTGGTTACCCACACCCGGATGGACCACCATGCCGGCGGGTTTGTTGACCAGCAACAGATCCTCATCCTCGTAGGGAATCTCAAGCGGAATATCCTGCGGAATGAGCGACACATCGCGACGCGGATAGGGCATCACGACCTGAATATAGTCGAGCGGCTTGACCTTGTAGCTACACTTCGAGGCCGTACCGTTTACCAGCACGTTGCCCGAATCGATAGCCGCCTGGATGCGGTTGCGCGACGAGCGCTCCATGCGCGCCTTGAGAAACTTATCCAGACGCAACAGCGACTGTCCCTTATCGACCGTGACGTTGAAGTGTTCGTACAGACCACCCTCTTCACCCTCCTCGTCCGAAATCAATTCGGGGTCGTTATCGAGCGTCAGCTGCTCGTCGAGTAACTCTTCGTGTTCGTGCATAACCTTCTCCATTATTCAAAAAAATCAGCTTCGGGTTGCTCCGTAGCCGCCTCGTTCGAAGGCTCTGCAACCTGCTCCAACTGTACGCGAGCTAACGAATCGGCCAGCGCCTTCTCCTGGCGCAGACGCTCCTCGGCAGCCTCACGGGCCAACTTCTCGGCCTCGCCACGAACCTTCTTCACGCGCTCCAGGTCGAGTGTGAGCATCAGATCGACCGGCGTACCGAGCGAGAGTGCCTGCTCGGCCGGATTGCTCTGGGCATAGACACGGGCATCCTTTTGGTTCAGCAGGTTGATACCCTCCTCGAAGGTCACCTTGCCGACATTCAGACCCGACTCCCACAGACGTCCCTTGGCATCGCGCAACGAGAGGCCCACCACCTGCGGGGCAAAGGTGACATTCTCACCGGAATCGACACCCACATAGAGCGTGATACCCGAGCCCATCTCGGCCTCGATGTTGCTGTCGGCCAAAATCTGCTGACGCTCATAGTACTGCTCCAAGACGTAGTTCGTCGCCATGTCGGGACGATAGACCAGCTCCTTGATCTCCAGACCAGCGATCTCGAGCATATTCTTAGCCTGACGTAACGAACGATTCGCTACAAAGGGTACGGGGACCATCTTCTGACGGAAGGAGTTGATGGTGATGTAGACCGTGCGACCAGGCTTCACCTCTACCCCCTTTTCGGGCAGCTGATCGAGGACAATGCCTCCCACATAGGCAGGAACAAACAGCGAGTCGTTGATGTGCAAATCCAGGTCGTGCTTGGCGGCCAGCTTCTCCGCATCGGCCAACGCAATACCCGCAAAATCGGGCACCGTGCGACGCGCACCGTGACGCGTAGCAATCTGCATCAGGATATGAGCTGCAATGGCCATCGCAAGCATGATCACCACAATCAGGAAGAGATTCCAAAGCAGGCGATTGGCACGCAGACGCTGCCAGAGCGATCTATTTTTAACAGGTTTCTTTGCCATATATTGCTTAAGTTTCGTGTGACTATTTCGGGGCCTTCTGATAGAGGTAGATACCGATCACAAGGTAGATGATGTTGGGTAGCCAGATAGCCAGGCCGGGTGGCAGCGAGCCACTCTTAGCAAACTCTTCAAAGAAGCGGTAGAAGAGGATGTACGAGAAGCAGAGCGCAATACCGATACCGATGTGCAGACCCGTGCCACCACGCACTTTGCGCGAGGAGAGCGAGACACCGATCAGGGTCAGGATAAAGGTACCCAACGGATAGGCAAAACGGGCATGTTGCTCAACCTGGATGATGTTGATTGTATCGGAACCCTTGGCGCGTTGCTGGGCCAGGAATTCGTTCAACTCGTGGATGTTCATCGTCTTGATGAGTTGATTTACCACACCGAGCTCAGCCTCCTCAAGGTTGATCAACGTATCGAGGTTGCGGTACTGCGTGAAGGTTTCATTCTCCTCGCTATCGAACGTACGGGTCGTATAGCGCGGTGCCGACCAGCGCTTCGTTTCGGGATCGAACGTCACATCGGCCGCCTCCAACGAGCGGGTCATCGAACCCGACTCATACTGCTCCAGGGCGAAGAACGAAGCATGCTTCGAGCCATTCTGATAGCCACGTACATAGGCAAAAACGCCCGGCTCGATCTGACGATAGATATGGCGGTCGAACTGCACATTTTGGCGACGTTTGATATATTTCGCCTCGAACGACACAATCTTCTGCTGCGTGACGGGAATGATCCATAGGTTCAACGCGAGCGACATCGACCCGATGATCAGTGCACCCAGGAAATAGGGCCACATAAGGCGTCGGAACGACATACCTCCCGACAACATTGCCACGATCTCGGTCTGATAGGCCAACTTCGAAGTGAAGAAAATACAGGCAATGAAGGTGAAGAGTGAACAGAACTGGTTGGCAAAGTAGGGGATGAAGTTCAGATAATAGTCGAACATCACCGCCGTGAACGGGGCGTGCAGCTCCGTGAAGTCATCAATCTTCTCCACGTAGTCGAACAGCACCACAATCACCAAGATCATCGCGATGGCGAAGAAAAAGGTGCGGAGGAACTTGCCCAGTATGTAACGATCCAAAATCTTGAATCCGGGATTGCTAATTTTCATGCTTGTCGATTAGAGTCGTTGGGTAAGTTTTACAACCATCTGCTCCTTCCACTGCTTGAAATCGCCAGCTGCGATATGCTCGCGTGCCATGCGTACCAAGCGCAGGTAGAAGGCAATGTTGTGCAACGAGGCGATCTCGGCGCAGAGCATCTCCTGACAAACAGCCAGGTGGTGCAGATAAGCCTTCGAGTAGACACGATCCACGAAAGCCGTACCGTCTGGATCGATCGGCGAGAAGTCGGTCTCCCATTTCTTGTTGCGGATGTTGATGATACCCTCGGCCGTGAAGAGCTGGCCATTGCGACCGTTGCGCGTCGGCATCACACAATCGAACATATCCACACCGCGATCAATCGCCTCCAGAATGTTGACCGGCGTACCTACACCCATCAGGTAGCGGGGTTTGTGCTCAGGCAGGACAGCATTCACCACCTCGATCATCGAGTACATCACCTCCGTAGGCTCGCCTACTGCCAAACCGCCGATGGCATAACCGTCGGCATCATACTGCTGAACATTCTCGGCGGCCTGGGCACGCAGATCGGGATACGAGCAACCCTGCACAATGGGGAAGAGCGCCTGGTAGTGGCCATACTTGGGAGCCGTCTGGTGGTAGCGGTTGAAGCAACGATCCAACCAGCGCTCGGTGAGGGCCAACGAACGGGCCGCATAGTCGCGCGGTGCATCACCCGGAGGACACTCGTCGAAGGCCATCATGATATCGGCACCAATCGTACGCTCGGTATCGATAACACTTTCGGGCGTAAAGAGGTGCTTCGAGCCATCGATGTGCGAGCGGAAATAGCAACCCTCCTCCTTGAGTTTGCGACAATCGGCCAGCGAGAAGACCTGGAAGCCACCGCTATCGGTGAGCATCGGGCCCTCCCACGACGAAAAGCGATGGACACCACCGGCCTGCTCAAGGATCTGCATACCGGGACGCAGGTAGAGATGGTAGGTATTGGCCAGAATAATCTCGGCCTTAGCCTCCTCCTTGACGTCGCGATGGAAGAGACCCTTCACGGTGGCTGCCGTGCCTACGGGCATAAAAATGGGGGTGTGAATCACACCATGGTCGGTCTGAATCTCACCGGCGCGCGCCTTCGTGTCGGGCGCCGTATGCTGGATAGTAAAAGTTAAACTCATAAAATTCTTTCGCGCAATGCGCGCATAAGCGCATAATACGGGACAAAGATAGCGCAAGCCGAGTGCAATGCCAAATTTATTTGGGGAAAATGGAGGTGAAAGGGGCTGGGAATTTATTCACAATGCCCCTTTTGCCTCTATTTTTCTAAACGAAGTTTAGGGCATTGCCGAGGCGCAGCCTATCTAAACCAAGCGGCGCGGGTCGGCAGACTCCGCAAAGCGAAGGTAAAGATAGGCAATCTCTTTCCACTGCCAGTAACCGGATTAAAGAAACCAAAAAAGCAAACGAAGTTTAGGGCATTGCCGAGGCGCAGCCTATCTAAACCAAGCGGCGCATGGCGGAAGCCTATGTGGAGCGAAGGTAAAGATAGTGAAAGCAAAAGTAAGAGCGAAAATAGTCCGCCTTGTCAAAATATAGACAATCCCTCCAAACCGCCCTAAAGATTCCCCTTAATGCCTTTAATTTCCATTAGTCCCCTTTATGCCCTTCACACCTTTTAGCCTTTCTCGCCCTTTTCCTCCCCCTTAAAAATCACTTAAATTTTGAATTTTGTGCGAAAAAGCCGTATCTTCGCACTCGTTATGCAATTACTCGATAATTTTCTCTCCACATACGGTGTTCTCGGTCTTATTTTGAGCCTTGTAGCGCTCCTGTTGCTCGTGGTGCAGATCGTGATCTACATCCGCCTCGGCATCCTGGTTGGCTACAAGAACAATCGTCGCAAAAAGGTACGCGAGGACGAACCCGCCGTTTCGATCGTAGTCCCCATGTTCTCAGAGGATTACGGATTTGTCGAAGAGCGCCTTCCGCTGATGCTCAAGCAGGAATATCGCGAATTTGAAGTGGTCCTGGTTTACGTGGGCCAGAACAGCGATTTCCACGAGGAATTGGTACGTCTGCGACAAAATTACCCCCACCTGACGGTTACACGCATTCACCTCGATCCGCGTCGCCCGATTTCGCGCAAAATGGCCCTCAACATCGGCATCAAAGCAGCCCACTACGAGTGTATGCTTTTTGCCTCAACTGAGACCATGCCCCGCACCTCGCGCTGGTTGGCACTGATGGCCTCCGGATTTGCACGCGGCCAGGTGGTGATCGGCTATGCTGCCCTGGAGCAAACTAAGGGTTTCCAAAACTACATGATGCGCACCGACCGCATGATGCAGAGTGCCGAGTGGCTGTCACGTGCCGCCAAAGGCAAACCTTATCGCGGTATCATCCACACCTTCGGATTTACCAAGACCCTCTATTTCAGCAAGAAAGTAAACGGTTTCAACCGCTTGGCCATGAACATCGGCGAGGACGACCTCTTCCTGCAGGAGGTGGCCACGCTCGCCAATACGAGCCTGATTCTATCACCCAAAGCGACTGTCGACCAGAAGAGCTGGGGTGGTTTGAGATGGTGGATGCACGAGGAAACCTACTATGGCGCCGCCGCGCGCTTCTATCCGCGCGGTGTGCGTTGGATGCGTTTCTGGGAGCCCTGCTCGCGCGTGCTCTTCTTCGGCGTCGTGCTGGCCATGCTGCTGTTGATGCCGCTCGAACTGCAGCTGGCAGCCCTGGTGGTCTTTTTGTTGCGCTACTTGGTGGTAGTTGTGGAGGTACGTCGCATTGCCCGTCGTCTGGGCGAGAAACGCATGCTCCGCCTCTATCCGTTCTATGACCTCTTTAGCCCGCTGTGGGTATTGCTTCGCTCGCTGCTTATGGTGCGCAAAGACGAGCGCGTATGGAGATAGTAGATTATATCGTTGCAGACGATCAGCGACTGGTCTGCTTGGCACTCGAGGGTGATCAAACCGCCTTCGAATACCTCTTTAATCGCTATCGCGACGCCATTCGCCAGCTGCTTGTGCAGCGTGCCGGCTCCGAAAGCGACGCCGACGACCTGCTCCAGGAGACCTTCATCAAGGTCTACCTGCACCTGGATCGCTACAAGAAGGATTACACCTTTGGCCAGTGGCTCTACACAATCGCCCGCAACACCTTCATCGACTTTGTGCGTCGTCGTCAAGACGACCTCTCGATCGATGAGCGTTTTTCAGCACCTCCCTCATCGGCTCCCACGCCCGAGGAGAGTGTCATCCGCCTGCAACAACGTGCCCAAATCGAGCACTACCTCGAAGCTCTCACTCCGCGCTACCGTCGCCTGATCCACATGCGCTTTTTCGAGGAGTACAGCTACGAGGAGATTGCCGAGAAGCTGCAAATGCCGATCGGAACGGTCAAAACCCAGATTCACCGCGCTCGCGAGCGGATGTGTGATTTGATTCGCCGTGGCGAAAATATGTAATGCTATGGAACTGATTCTGAAATACTTTCCCGACTTAACCGAAACGCAGAAGGCCCAATTCGCGGCCCTCTACGACCTCTACGCCGACTGGAACGCAAAGATCAATGTCGTTTCGCGCAAGGACTTCGACCAGCTCTACCTGCGTCACGTCTTGCACTCGTTGGCCATCGCCAAGGTGTGCCAATTCGAGGCGGGAGCTGCGGTGTTGGATGTCGGCTGCGGAGGCGGTTTCCCCTCCATTCCGCTCGCCATCCTCTTTCCCGAGGTGCACTTCGTAGCGGCCGACTCGATCCGCAAGAAGATTACCGTAGTTGAGGGTGTTGCCAAGGGCTTGGGCCTAAAGAACATCGAGCCGCGCTGTGTACGTGTAGAGCAGATTCCCGAACATTTCGACTACGTCGTTTCGCGCGCCGTGACGGCCATGCCCGAATTCGTGGGATGGATTTGGCACAAGATTCGTCGCGGACAGAAGGGCACCCTTCCCAACGGCATTCTCTACCTCAAGGGTGGTGACTTGGCCGAGGAATTGGCCTTGACGCGCATGCGCTGGGATCTGCACGAGATCAGCAATTTCTTCGAGGAGGAGTTCTTCGAGACCAAGAAGGTGGTCTACACCGCAAAATAGAAAAACCAATTACTAAAATACTGACATTATGAGAGATTTTACCTACTATGCCCCGACCGAGGTTGTCTTTGGTGCACAAGCCGAGGAGCGCATCGGCAAGTTGGTGTCGAAATACGGCGGCACCCGCGTCTTGATTCATTATGGTGGCCAGTCGGCCGAGCGATCGGGCCTGCTGGGTGTGGTTCGCGAGCAGCTTACTGCTGCCGGAATCAGTTATGTGGAATTGGGTGGAGTTGTGCCCAATCCGCGTGTATCGAAGGTGCGCGAAGGTATTGAAATCTGCCGTCGCGAGGGGGTAGATTTTATCCTGGCCGTAGGTGGCGGAAGTGTCATCGACTCGGCGAAGGCAATCGCCTTTGGCTTTGATTATAAGGGTGATGTATGGGATTTCTTCCTCGGTAAGGCAAAGGCCGGCAACTGCTTGCCGTTGGGTACCGTACTGACGATTCCCGCCGCCGGTAGCGAGATGTCGGATGGTTGTGTTGTAACCAACGAAGAGGGCTGGCACAAACGAGCCTACTCGACCAACAAGACCCGTTGCAAATTTGCCGTCATGAATCCCGAGCGCACCTACACGTTACCTCCTTACCAGACCGCTTGTGGCATCACCGATATCCTGATGCACACCATGGAGCGTTACTTCTCGCACGAGGATGATATGGCGATTACCGATGCGTTGGCCGAGGCTGTGATGCGCACGGTGATCGATTGGGCACCCACCGTTATGCGTGAGCCGGAGAACTACCGCGCTCGTGCCCAGATCATGTGGGCCGGTTCACTGGCGCACAACGACCTGACGGGCTGCGGCACGCTGGGCGACTGGGCTACGCACCACCTCGAGCACGAGCTGAGTGCCCTGTTCGATGTGGCTCATGGTGCCGGTTTGGCCGCCGTATGGGGTAGCTGGGCCCGCTACGTGAAGAACGAGAACATCTCGCGATTTGTCCGTTTTGCGGTCAACGTAATGGGTGTCGAGAACGATTTCGCAGATCCTGAGCGCACGGCTTTGATGGGTATCGAGAAGATGGAGGCCTTCTACCGCTCGATCGGCATGCCGACCTCGATTCCCGAGCTGATCGGTCGCCCCGTGACCGAGGAGGAGGTACTTCAGATGGCCGACAAATGCTGCCGTCAGGACACCCACACCGAGGGTAACTTCAAGGTCCTCTACCGCAAGGAGATGGAAGATGTTTATCGTCTGGCCAACAAGTAATTGTCCGGATTACATAAAATGCAAAAGGCGAGAAGGGAAACCTTTTCGCCTTTTTTCTAACCCTTAATTGCCTTTAGCTACCCTTAGTCGCCCTTTATGGGGATTGTTGCTTGTGAACTGTTGGACTATCTTTACCTTCGCTGCGCGGAGTCTTCCGACCCGCTTCGCTCGGCAAGAAGCCGATTGGATTTTATTTCGCGCCTATTTGTGAACAATTTTCGAATGGTTTTCTCCTCGGGGGTTGCAGATAATAGCGGGCTATTGTCAAAATCTCCGAGGAGAAAAGCACCGGAAAGAGTCACAAAGAGGCCGAAATCATTTTGACCGTCAAACGTTTAATTGATGAATAAAATCCAAATCGGCTTCGAGGATAGGCTGCGCCTCGGCAATAACCTAAACTTCGTTGGGGCCGTGGACCGTTCCTGCATATGGAAGGAGATTTGCCTATCTTTACCTTCGCTGCGCGGAGTCTTCCGACCCGCTTCGCTCGGTTTAGATAGGCTGCGCCTCGGCAATAACCTAAACTTCGTTTAGAAAAAAATGGAGCCGATAGGGGCTTGTGAATAAATTCCCTGCCCTTATCGGCTCCATTTTTCCCCAAATAAATTTGGCATTGCGCTCGGCTTGCGCTATCTTTGCAGATTATGAGCGATTTTATTGTTAGTGCACGCAAATATCGTCCCGCAACGTTTCAGTCTGTCGTGGGACAAAAGCACATCACCTCGACGCTGAAAAATGCCATCGAGCGTGGTCAGTTGGCGCATGCCTACCTCTTCTGCGGTCCGCGTGGCGTGGGTAAAACCACTTGTGCCCGTATCTTCGCCAAGGCGATCAACTGCCTCGATCCGCAAGGTGCTGAGGCCTGCAACGCCTGCGAGTCGTGCCGCTCGTTTGGCGAAGGTCGCTCGCTCAACATCCACGAGCTCGACGCCGCCTCGAACAACTCGGTCGAGGATATCCGCACCCTGATCGAGCAGGTGCGCATCATCCCGCAGGTGGGTCGCTACTCGGTATTCATCATCGACGAGGTGCACATGCTCTCGGCTGCCGCCTTCAATGCCTTCCTCAAGACACTCGAAGAACCGCCTCAGCATGCCATCTTCATCCTCGCCACCACCGAGAAGCACAAGATCATCCCCACCATCCTTTCGCGTTGTCAGATCTACGATTTCAACCGCATCCGTGTAGAGGATTCGGTCGAATACCTCAAGTACATCGCCTCCCAGGAGGGGGTAACGGCCGACGAGGAGTCGCTCAACCTCATCGCCCAAAAGGCTGACGGTGGTATGCGCGACGCCCTTTCGATGTTCGACAAGGCAGTCTCGTTCTGTGGCACGACGCTCGATTACCACTCCGTAGCCCAGACCCTCAACGTGCTGGACTACGACACCTACTTCCGCATGACCGACCTGCTGACAGCAGGCCACTATACCGAGGCTCTGGTTGCCTTCGACGAGGTGCTCTCGAAGGGCTTCTCGGGCCAAACCTTCATGGCGGGTCTGAATCGCCACCTGCGCGATCTGCTGATGGCGCGCCAAAACGACACGCTGAAGCTGATCGAGATGACCGGCACGCTGATGGAGCGCTACCGCATGCAGGCGCAAGCTTGTGATCCGGAGTTCCTCTTTGGAGCCATCTCGATACTTACCGAATTGGATGGCAAGATACGACAAGCCTCAAATGGTCGCCTCTTAGTGGAGCTGGGTCTGATGAAAATCGCACGACTCGGCCAAAAAAAAAAGATAGACGAGGAGGAGACGTATGAGTTGCCCGCACTCGAGGCGCGAACGGCACCCACAACAACCCCTCAACCGGTTGCAGCACCGGCCCAGCCGATTGTTGCTGCGCCTAAGCAGATAAGCGCGCCAGCACCGGAGGTCGCACCTGCGCCGCAGCCGACCCCCGTTCAGGAACCGACCCCGATCGCGCCCCAGCCCGTACCCGAGCAACCCAAGGCGACACCTATACGCAAAACGTCGCTCGGCATGTCGCTCACCGCACTTCTGGCCGAGGAGCAAGCGCCTAAGCAGAGTGAGGAGACCGAAGAGGTCGCCAAGCCCACGATCGACCCCGCCTCGGAGACCAAGTTACGCGATTCGGAAGCAGCCATCCTCTCGCTCGTGAAGACTGAGCGCCCGCGCTTCTACCCGGCCTTTGAGCGCATGGAGGTGGTCGGCAACGAACTGCATATCGCCGTTCCTAGTCGCGAGTTGCATGACGAGATCATGCGCAACCGCACCGCCCTACTGTTGCAAATTGCCCGCCTGGCAGGGGTGGAGGGCATGTTGGAATTGGTGGTCAGCATCAACGAGACGATTCGGGCCGAACGTCCGATCAAACTCGAAGACCGCATGCGCTACATCGCCGAGCGCTGTCCGCAGCTGGCAACGCTCAGAACGGCCCTCGACATGGAGGTTGAATAACACAGTTTAGAAGTTTAAGATTAAAAACAACTATAAATGGCTACGAAAAATTTTATCGAAGAGCTTGAGTGGCGCGGGATGATCCACACGATCATGCCCGGAGCCAAGGAGCAGCTCGAGAAGGAGCTGACCACGGCCTACCTGGGTATCGACCCGACGGCCGATTCGTTGCACATCGGCCACCTGGTGGGTGTGATGATTCTGAAACATTTCCAGATGTGCGGTCACCGTCCGTTGGCCCTCATCGGTGGTGCTACGGGTATGATCGGCGACCCTTCGGGCAAGTCGCAGGAGCGCAACCTGCTGGATGAGCAGACCCTGCGCCACAACCAGGAGGCAATCAAGGCCCAGCTGGCCAAGTTGCTCGATTTCGACTCGGATGCACCGAACGCAGCCCGTCTGGTGAACAACTACGACTGGATGAAGGAGTTCTCGTTCCTGGATTTCGCCCGCGACATCGGTAAGTGCATCACCGTAAACTACATGATGGCCAAGGATTCGGTCAAGAAGCGTTTCAACGGCGAGGGCGAGGGTATGTCCTTCACGGAGTTTACCTACCAGCTGCTGCAGGGTTACGACGTCCTGCACCTCTACCAGACGATGAACTGCAAGATTCAGCTCGGCGGTGCCGACCAGTGGGGTAACATCACTACCGGTACGGAGCTCATCCGTCGCAAGCTCGGCTCGGAGGCAGAGGCTTTTGCCATCACCTGCCCGCTGATTACGAAGGCCGACGGCACGAAGTTTGGCAAGACCGAGAGCGGTAACGTATGGCTTTCGCCTCGCTACACCTCGCCCTACAAGTTCTACCAGTTCTGGCTCAACGTAAGCGACGAGGACGCCAAGCGCTATATCAAGATCTTCACGCTCCTGGATCGTGAGACGATCGATACGCTCATCAAGGAGCACGAGGAGGCTCCCCACCTGCGCATCCTGCAGAAGCGTCTGGCCGAGGAGATCACCTCGATGATCCACTCGCGCGAGGAGTACGAGAAGGCTGTAGAGGCTTCGCAGATTCTCTTCGGCGGTGCTACGTCGGAGGCGCTGAAGAAGTTGGACGAGCAGACTCTGTTGCAGGTCTTCGAGGGTGTTCCGCAGTTCCGCATCGAGCGTGCTGCCCTGGAGAACCTCCCCTTCATCGAGTTGGCTGCCGGCGCAACGCAGATCTTCCCCTCGAAGGGTGAGTGCCGCAAGATGGTACAAGGTGGCGGCGTGTCGCTCAACAAGGAGAAGGTGACCGATCCGCAGCGCCCGACGACCGAGGAGGACCTCATCGCCGGCAAGTACCTCCTGGTACAGCGCGGTAAGAAGAACTACTACCTCGTTATTGTCGAGTAAGAGACGATGAAGTACCGCATCACACTCCGTCAAATGGAGTTCCGCGCCTTCCACGGCTGCTACGAACTGGAACAGCAGGTCGGCAACCGTTTCACGGTCGATTTGTGGCTGGAGACCGAACTGGGTCAGGTGGCCGAGCTCGACAGCGTGGAGATTGCCGTGAACTACCTGACGGTCTATGAGGTGGTGCGCGAGGTGATGAGCCACACACAGCGCACGATCGAACGCGTGGCGATGAATATCATCGAGGCCATCAAAACGGCCTTTCCGCAGGTCGAGCGTGTCAACTGCACCGTGGCCAAGCTGGCTCCGCCGCTGGGTGGCAAGCTTCACAGCGTGTGCGTCACACTCGAAGCATAGGAGCCGAGAAACAACCGAAAAACAGATTGCATTGAGGGCAAATGGGGTTTACACAATCACCCCCGCCCTCAATGTTGGTTTAAGCAACTATAGGTTAGTTAAATTGCTATGAATCAAGAAAAAAGAGCTACCTTTGGAGGCCGTCTCAGCGCGGTACTGGTAGCTGCAGGCAGTGCCGTCGGCCTGGGTAATATCTGGCGGTTCCCCTACTTGGCAGGCGAAAATGGTGGTGGCGCATTTTTGGTGATCTATCTGGCGGCAGTCCTGCTGATCGGCCTGCCGCTCATGTTGAGCGAGTTTGCCATCGGTACGGCTACACATCGCAATGCTGTGGGTGCCTTCCGCGCCTTGGACAAGCGTTGGGTACCCCTGGGTTACATGGGCGTGCTTTCGTCGGTGCTGATCCTGGGTTTCTACCTGGTCGTTGCCGGTTGGACGGCGGAGTATATGTTCCACTCGCCCTTCTGCAGCCAGGTGGTGAATCCCGACCCGCAAAGCCATGTGGCAGCCTTTGAAAACTTTATCGCGAACCCCTGGAAGCCGGTGCTGTATGCCGTCGGTTTCGGCCTTGCCACCCACCTGATCATCGCCTTGGGCGTGCAGAAGGGTATTGAGCGTGCCGCCAAGTGGATGATGCCGCTACTGTTTGTGGCATTGGTCGCGCTGGCCATCAATTCGATCCTGATGCCGGGCGGCATGGAGGGTCTGAAGTTCTTCCTCAAGCCCGACTTCTCGAAGGTGACGCCCACTACCTTCCTCATGGCCGTCGGCCAGGCCTTCTTCTCGCTCTCGATCGGTCTGGGCACGATGATCACCTACGCCTCCTACTTCAAGAAGGGCACTTCGGTGCGTGGCACCGCCCTGCAGGTGACCCTACTCGACACGTTGGTAGCCGTCATGGCCGGTCTGGTGATCTTCCCGGCAGTCTTCAGCGCCGGCATCGAGCCCGGCTCGGGTCCTTCGCTGGTCTTCATCACCCTGCCCTCGATCTTTAGCAACATTTCGCTGAGCGCCGTGTGGTCCACGATCTTCTTCCTGCTGCTGGTCCTGGCCGCCATCACCTCGACCATCTCGATGCACGAGTCTGCTACGGCCTACCTGGAGGAGGAGTGGAACCTCTCGCGCCGTGTGGCCGCCTGGATGGTTACCCTCTTTACTGCTGTGCTGGCTGTGCTGGCCTCGCTTTCGCTCGGCATCGGCAAGGAGTGCACGATCTTCGGACTAAGCTTCTTTGATTCGCTCGACTACCTCACGGCCAACATCATGTTGCCGGTGGGCGCGCTCCTAACCTGCATCTTTGTGGGCTATCGCCTCGACAAAAAGCTCTTCGAGCAGCAGCTCTACCCCGACTGCAGTCGCAAGGGTGAGTATGCCGTGTTGCGTTTCCTGGTGAAGGTCATCTGCCCGATCACGCTGCTGATCATCTTCGTGAACAACCTCGGCCTGATGTAGCCTACAGATCCATTTTGAGTATATAGAGAGGGTGCCACATAATGGCGCCCTCTTTTTTCATCTGTATCTATGGATAGTCCCTGCTTCGGCTGTTTTGTTTTTTCAAAAAAAGACGTAACTTTACATTGCGAAAAAAGGTACACGCATGCAACTCGAAGATCTTGCGCTGACGATGACCCCGGGATTAGGGACGAAGGGCATTGCCCACCTCTTGGAGGTGTTTGGCGATGCTACGCAGATTTTTGCGGCTTCGCGCGAGGAGTTGCTGCATCGTGCCGAATTGCGACCACAAGTGGCCGATGAGTTGCTACGAAAGAGTGGTTTCACGATGGCCGAGCGCGAGTTGAAACATTGTGCCTCCCACGACATTCGCCCCATCGCCTCGACCGATGAGGAATACCCCCCTCTGCTCCGCGAGATTCCCGACTACCCGCACGTAATCTATGTAATGGGAGATTATCACGCCCTTCGCGAGCGCACTATTTCGGTGGTAGGCACACGCACAGCAACCCCTTACGGGCAAGAGCAGACACGTCGTCTGGTGGGCGAACTCGCCGAGCGAATCCCCGACCTGAAGATCATCAGCGGGCTGGCCTTTGGCATTGATGTAGCAGCACATCGCGCCTCGATCGAGCACGGCGTGCGCACGGCTGCCGTCCTGGCCAACCCACTCCCCGAAATTACCCCCACACAACACAACGCTGTGGCACGCGATATCTTGCGCACGGGCGGTGCATTGGTGAGCGAGCTACACTCCCAAACCAAACTCAAAGGGGTCCACTACCTCTCCCGCAACCGACTCATTGCCGGACTCGGGGCGGGTTGTATGGTTATTGAATCGCCGGCCGGAGGAGGATCGCTCGTCACGGCACAATATGCTGACGACTACCACCGTACGGTGATGGCCCTGCCGGGACGCGTCAATGATCGCAACTCAATCGGAACGAACCATTTGATTCGCACACGCAAAGCACAACTCATTACCTCGGCTTCGGACATCATCGCCGAGCTGATGTGGGATCTGGGCGAGAACCCGGCTTCGTTCCGCGAGAAGCCCGCAACCCCCGAACTCACCCGCGACGAAGCGGGGTTGCTGAACTGTTTCCGCACCTCAGATCCCCTTTCGCTTGACGAACTGCATGATCTGACCGGCGTAGATGTGGGTGAACTCACCGCCCTGCTAATTGGTTTGGAGTTGGCCGGAGCGGTACGCCAACTTCCCGGTAATCGTTATCTAAAATTGTAACCATGCAACTCATCGATACCCACTCTCACCTCTACGACGAGGCCTTCGACGCCGATCGCCACGCAGCCCTCGAGCGCGCGCACGACGCGGGCGTACATTGGTTATTGTTGCCGGCTATCGACAGCGAAAGCCACGACGCACTCTTCATGCTCTGCCGCAAAGCCCCGAATTGCTGCCTCCCGATGATGGGTCTGCACCCCACCTCAATCAACGACAATCCCCGTTGGCGCGAGGAGTTGGCCCTGGTCGAAAAGTACCTCGACAACCCACCTACAGGCATCCGTTTTTGTGCCGTGGGCGAGATCGGACTGGACTTTTACTGGAGCCAGGAATCGATTAATGAACAGACCGAAGCATTTGTAGCTCAGCTACGTATGGCGGCTAAACGCGACCTCCCCGTAGCAATTCACACACGAGCAGCCTGGGAGCAGATGTCCTCGATCATCGCCTCTGAATATCGCGCTGCCAAGCAGCGTGGCGAACGCCTGCGCGGTGTCTTTCATGCCTACTCGGAGGACGCTGCAACCTACCGCCAACTCAAGGAGCTAACCGAAGGTAACTTCTATTTCGGCATCGGCGGTGTGGTCACCTACAAGAAGAGCATCGTAGCCGAAGCGGTTCGTGAAATGGCACTCGAAGATCTGATTTTGGAGACCGACTGCCCCTACCTCACCCCGGTTCCACATCGAGGCACTCGCAACGAATCGGCCTATGTCAGCCACACCGCCCAGAAGGTGGCCGAACTGCAAGGCATAAGCGTCGAGCAGGTAGCCGATCAGACAACACGAAACGCTGCAACCCTTTTTGGAATAAATAGCGAAATATCTGAATAATAAATAGTTCGAAAATAAATATCACACAATAACTTGCATTTCGATTAGCTATGCGTTCATCGATTCTTATCATCTACACGGGCGGTACGATCGGCATGAAGACCGATCCCGATACCGGCACCCTCGTCCCCTTCGATTTCAGCGCCATCTACGAGGAGTTCCCCTCGCTCAAACGCCTGAAAGTCGACCTGGACGTACATAGCCTTACGCCCGCGATCGACTCGTCGAATGTTCAACCCAAAAATTGGATTCACCTCTCCGAGCTGATTCGCGAGAAGTACGACAGCTACGACGGCTTTGTCGTGCTGCATGGTACCGACACGATGTCCTACACCGCCTCGGCACTGAGCTTCATGTTCGAGAATCTCGCCAAACCAGTGGTCTTCACCGGCAGTCAGATTCCGATCGGCGTGCTACGCACGGATGGTCGCGAGAACCTGATTACAGCCATCGAGATTGCCGGTGCGCGAGACGCGGAGGGCCACCCGATCGTACCTGAGGTGTCGCTCTACTTCCAGAACCACCTCTTCCGCGCCAACCGTACGACAAAACGTAGCGCCGAGGCTCTCAGCGCCTTCTACTCCTACAACTATCCCCCGCTGGCCGACGTAGGTGTGAACATCAGCTACAACCGCTCGCTCATCCACCAACCGAAAAGCTACGACGAACCGTTGCAGATCGGCACCCGTTTTTCGGAGGGTGTTTGCGTCATCAAACTCTTCCCGGGCCTCACGGAGCAGACCCTGCGCGGCATCCTCTCGATCGAGGGGCTGAAGGCGGTTGTCCTCGAGACCTATGGTGCCGGAAATGCTCCGACAGCCGATTGGTTCCTCCGAGCACTGGAGGAGGCTATCGCCCGCGGAATGATCATCCTAAACATCACCCAATGTCAAGGTGGCGCCGTGGCTATGGATCTCTACGAAACGGGATTGCGCCTACAGCAGATCGGCGTGATGAGTGGCTACGACATGACCATCGAGGCTGCCGTGACGAAATTGATGTACCTGATTGGAAGCGAAGCCCCGAGCGAGGTTGTCAAAGAGCAACTAAAAGTGTCGTTACGAGGAGAATTTACGCGATAAATTTCGCGATGGGCAGTTGCACAAAAAGAATTTTTTGCTTATATTTCGGTCGCTAAAGGTGCACACTTTCCTCAACAAGGGGGAGGCGACCGCACCACAAAGTGGCTTAGAATGTTGACAGTCAGCTAATTATGCATGTTTTAATCGATCGCTCGATTTTTTCGAGTCTTCGATGACTGAACGCGCATATGACCAAGAGCAACTACGGCCGCACCCAAAAGCAATTTTTTTTAAACTTTTTTTGCCCGAAAACAACAACGCAAAAACGAAAACCAAAACAAATAAACAAACACAAACTAATCAAATTAATTTATCTAACACAACTATGAAAAAACTTTTTATGATTCTGACGGTTGCCCTCTTCTCGCTGGGTACCGTTAACGCGTTCGCACAGGAGGCTGAGGCCGCTGCTGCTACGGAGGAGGTTGCTGCTGTTGCCGAGGAGGCTGCTGCTGTTGCCGAGACGACGATCGAGGGTGAGACGATGCACCACGTGCTGATGCAGAAGTTCCTCGAGGGTGGTTGGGGCTGGATGCTCCCCGTATTGCTCTGCTTGGTGCTGGGTCTTGCTATCGCTATTGAGCGTATTCTGTATCTGTCGCTCTCGTCGATCAACACGAAGAAGTTCATTGCCCAGGTTGAGGAGGCTCTGAAGAACGGTGGTGTTGAGGCTGCTAAGGAGGTTTGCAAGAACACGCGTGGTCCGATCGCTTCGATCTACTGGCAGGGTCTGGATCGTTACGATCAGGGTCTGGATGCAGTTGAGAAGGCTGTTGTATCGTACGGTTCGGTTCAGACGGGCCAGATGGAGTCGGGTCTGTCGTGGATCGGTCTGTTCATCGCTCTTGCCCCGATGCTCGGTTTCATGGGTACGGTAGTAGGTATGATCGGTGCATTCGACGCTATCCAGGCTGCAGGTGACATCTCGCCGACGCTGGTTGCCGGTGGTATTAAGGTGGCTCTGTTGACGACGCTTATGGGTCTTATCGCTGCTGTGATTCTGCAGATCTTCTACAACTACATCATTGCTAAGATCGACACCCTCGTAAACGCTATGGAGGACGCTTCGATCACGCTGATGGATATGCTGACGGTTTACAGCAAGAAATAATCACAACACCGCATTAAGATTCCAAAAATCATGAAGAAAGTATTAAATATTTTGCTGGGTGTCCTGATGGTCATCACGCTGGCCCTCGTTGGCTACGCGATTGCCGCAGGTGGCTCGGAGGCAGCGGTCAGCCTGAACCTGATCTGGGGTTATGCCCTCATGATCGGTGCTGTTGTAGCTGCTGTTGGCGGTGCTATTTATAGCATGCTCCAGAGCCCCGCAGGTGCCAAGACGTCGGTTCTGTCCGTAGTGCTGATTCTGGCCATCGTAGGTGTTGCCTACTTCATTTCGGCCGGCCACTCGGTGCAGATCGTCGACCTGCAGAACAACGGTTACTTCGCTCAGGGCGAGACCGTTATTACCGAAACGTGTGTCCTTGTAACCTACGTTGCTTTTGCTGCTGCTATCGTAACGGCTCTTGTAACGGAGATTTGGGCTGCATTTAAATAATCTAAAGTAAACTATGTCGTCAAATAAAAGAAAAGTACCAGAAGTAAACAGTAGCTCGCAGGCCGATATCGCCTTCTCGTTGCTGATCTTCTTCCTGGTAGCAACGACCATGAACACCGACACGGGTCTGGCGCGTATGCTTCCCCCGATGCCCCCTGAGAATCAACAGCAGGAGGATATCAAGGTGAAGGAGCGCAACCTGTTCCTGGTGCTCATCTCGGGTAACGGTGCTATCATGGCCGGTACGCCCACCGATCAGCAGATCATCGACCTTCGCGAGCTGAAGAACAAGGCTCAGGAGTTCGTCCTCAATCCGATGGATACCGAGGACCTGCCCGAGAAGGAGGATACGGAGATCGAGCTGCCCGATGGTTCGAAGTGGGTATACCCTGTAAGCCAGGGTGTGATCTCGCTTCAGACCACGCGCGACACGGGTTACCAGGCCTATATTCAGGTGCAGAACGAGCTGACGCGTGCCTTCAACGAGATTCGCGACCAGGTAGCCGAGAAGAAGTTCGGCTCGAAGTTCGCCGATCTGTCGGAGGAGAACCGTGCAGCTGTAGCTAAGGCAGTTCCTTTGAAGATTTCGGAGGCAGAGCCGCGTAACATTAAAAAGTAATTGGGATTATGGCAGTAATGAAAAAGAAGGGCAAGAAAGAGTTGCCCGCAATTTCGACTTCGTCGCTTCCTGACGTGATCTACATGATCCTGTTCTTCTTTATGGTATCGACGTCGATGCGTGATCAGGAACTGTTGGTTCGTTATAAGCTCCCCGATGCAACGGAGGTACAGAAGCTGGAGAAGAAGTCTCTGGTGAGCTACATCCACATCGGTCAGCCCTCGCTCTCGATGCAGGCCAAGTTTGGTACTGCACCGCGTATCCAGCTGAATGATTCGTACAAGAACACGAAAGATATTCTCGACTTCGTAGCCGCTGAGCGCGATAAGCTCAACGAGGCCGACCGTGCCGCCATGACGATCTGTCTGAAGGCCGACGGTATGACGAAGATGGGTATCGTAACCGACGTAAAGCAGGAGCTTCGTCGTGCAAATGCACTGAAGATCAACTACGCTGCGTCGAAGTCGCTGGGCTACTATTAGTAGTTGCCTCGCTGCGAATCTTCGCAATGAAAAAGACCTCCGAATTTCGGAGGTCTTTTTTTATGGTAATGTTACCAAAAGAGATTGCTAAAATAACTCCAACTGTCCGATTTCGTGGTTGAAGGTCAAACGGTGGTGGGGCGAGAGGCCGTGCTCACGAATAGCCAAACGATGGTCACGCGTCGGGTAACCCTTGTTCTTTTTCCAACCATACATCGGATACTCCTCGGCAATGTGGTACATATACTCATCGCGGTGAGTTTTGGCCAAAATAGAGGCCGCAGCGATATCTGCAAAGCGACCGTCACCCTTCACAAAACAACGGAACGGGATGTCATACATCGAGCGGAAACGGTTGCCGTCGATAGCCAGGAATTCAGGGTGCGGATCGAGCCGCACGGCAGCCAGATTCATACCCTCGATTGAGGCGTTGAGGATGTTGATCTCATCGATGCGTTCCGCCGAAACTGCCTCTACGGCCCAAGCGACCGCCTCGCGTTCGATGAGCTCGCGTAACCTGTCACGTTTACGCTCGGTCAGCTGCTTCGAATCGTTGAGCATCGGATCGTGAAAATCGGGCGGCAGGATGACCGCTGCCGCGAAGACAGGACCGGCCAGACAACCACGTCCGGCTTCATCACATCCCGCCTCGAGGAGTTCGTATTGACTGCGTGTTTCAAGCATGGGTTTTAGCGATTGCTTTTTACATCTCGCGTTGTAAAGTTACAAATTATTGCGTAATTTTGTCCGCAGTAAAGCGAAATTCCCATGCATTTTAATGTGGCACGACAACCGTTGATTCCGGCTTTTCTGAGCCTGGTAATCCTGCTAATCCTTGCCTTGTGCAACACAGCAGGTGAGCTCGTTGTGCCCAATCTCTACGCGGGGATTGTCCCCGAGGAGCTTCCCCTACCCGCATGGGGTGGAAAGTTGGAGGCCTTTCGCGCTGCTCACAGCGGCTGGGCCCACACCATCGCCGCCTTCTGCCTCCTCTTTTCGGCACTGTCGATCGGTCGCATGACAGCTCGCTTTAAGCTCTACGGCATCAGCACCTTTATCGCCATGCCGCTCTTTATGCTCTGCATGCTGGGCGTAGTCACCAACCCTGCTTGGTTCTCGCTAATCATCACGGCCACGTTACTCACCTTAGCGGTCAAGAATTGCTGCTACAGTTTCCGCAACGGCTTCAGCTTCGATGCCACCTTCCGCGGAGGGCTCTACCTCGCACTGATGTTGCTCGTAATGCCCAAGGCAGCACCGCTCGCACTGATGCTTCCCATTGCCCTCGTGCAATTCCGACGCACGACGCGCGAAAAGATGGTGGCCTTCTGTGGACTCGCGCTGCCCATGCTGACGTGGTGTTACCTGAATTGGGCGCTGGGGGGCAGTTTTACGGCCCCCGTACGCCTCTTTTGCGCCCAGTTGTGCGAAGGTAGCTGGTTTACGGGGATCCTGACAAGCACGCTCAATGAACAGATCTTTTGCGCCACGCTATTCGTGCTCGATCTGTTTGCCGTAATCCTTTTTGTGGCCAACAGCTACACGCTCAGCACACGCTCGCGCCACACGCTGCTCTTCGCCTCACACCTCTTACTCCTGGCTGTTTGCTCGGCTCTTATGCCCAATGCTACCCTCTCGGTGGTTGCGTTGCTTGCTATCCCATCAGCTCTGATGCTACCCGTGCTCTTTATCCGTATCCGCGGAGGTTTGGCACAAATTCTCTATCCCGTGGTGGTCGCAGCCGCCGTAGCCTCTCTGCTCCTCTTCTCCTAAGTTGATTCACGAAGACCGGCAGGCCGAGTTCTGTTTGGTCGGGATGATTATATAGAGGGGCGTAATGCTTATATTTAATTTTGTTTTTCAATATTTTATTGTATTTTTGAGGGGTGTACAAATCAGGTGGTTTTTCCACCAAAAAACAAAAAAATATGTTGCATTTCGAAACGGCAGTTCATGCCGAAGAACCAACGATCGTCAAATACGTCGAGAAGACGCACACGGGGATCGAAACCATCAACCTTTCACGCTACGCAATCGCCTATATCGTTCGAGGGCGTCAATACATCTACGACGGCGATCGCCGTCGAGTGGTCAACCGTGGCGAACTTCTTTACCTGGGCGTAGGACGACACTACGTCGAATCTATTCCCGAAAACGGGCAACCCTTCGAGCAGATTTTCATCTACTTCACGCCGCGCGAACTGCAACGTGTTCTGATGCATCTCAATGTCACGTACCAACTCACCATCACCAACAAACACAGCTGCGAGAATTGCCAATCTGGGTCGTTTGTCATCGCCGAAGCGAGCAGTGGAATTCGTAACTTCTTCCTCAACACCAACAGCTACCTACGCGAGACACTCACTTGTCACGACGAAGCAGCCGAACACATGAAGATGACCGAACTGGTCTACCTAATCGTTACGCACGACGAGGGGTGCATCCGCAGTCGCCTTTTGGCAGCTGTCGATATGGCACGCGAAGGCTTCGAACAGATCATCTACGAACACCTGTTCAAACCGGTCTCGATCGAATATCTTGCCGAGAAGACCAACCGATCGCTTACCTCGTTTAAGAAGGAGTTTCGTCGACACTTCAATGCTCCGCCTCACAAATGGTTTGTCAAACAACGACTTACCCATTCGCGTCTGCTACTCATCTCGACCAATATGTCGATTTCGGAGATTGGCAACGAGTGTAGTTTTCCCAACACATCGCACTACATCAAACTCTTCAAACGGGCCTATCACGTTACGCCTGCGGCCTATCGAAGTGGTCATTTGGGCCAAAATGGAGCACAAAGCACGCCTTATGAAAGTGAAAATTACGCAGAACTTGTATCTTAAAAATATTACAATATCGACTTATTAAAAAATATTAAATTAATATTTATTGGTTATTGAGGGGTTAAAAACGAAAATTTATTACCTAAAGATTTGGAATATCATTAATTGTAACTATCTTTGCAGCCACAAAAGTGGGTTTTCCCACACTCATTAACCTAACTAACCTAACCAAGAGGACCCTTGTTGTGAAACAACGGTCCTCTTTCTCATTTAGTAACAACGAGTTACGAACCTATAAAGCACAGCGGGGATGCCTCTAAAGAGACATCCCCGCTGTCGGTTACCTATCGCCGTTGCAGGCGAGCCAACGCTTGATCCGTTTGCACCAGCTGCAAAAGGCGTCGATCAGCCGAGGCACATCGATGGATTTTTTGCACCAGCTCGCGCGAGCGCTGATAGAGCCCGTTCGCCGGATACTGACCACGACTCCAGTCGTAGTACTTCCCATCGAGAGCCAACTCCGCAGCCTCAATATAGGCACGGATAGCCGACACGTGCGCTCCGCAAGCCCAGAGGAAATCCCCCTTGTGCTCCATCTCCACCGATGCCAGATGCGCTCTTCGGTCCTCGTTACGCTCCTGGCGGTAGAGCGACTCTACACGACGGTCGTAGCCTGCGGCCAATTTCATCATCACCTCGCGACTGATGGTCAGCGCGTCGCCCTGCAGACGTGCCACAAGACGATAATTCTTTTTGTTGTTTTTCATAACACACCAAAATTAAACGTGAAACAAAATGGATCCGAAACTGCCGAAGATGTCAAAGAACGGAATGGGTACAATACGCCCACAAAGGCCTTCGACAGCCTACCGGATAAGGTGTGTTACTTGTTTTTTGGAAAGATGCGCCACGTCTTGGGCGCTTATGATGGTGCAAATATACAACAAAAAACGGAAAGAACAAAATTGTTCTCTCCGTGGGCGATATGGCGAGCATCGGATACCCCGCTAAAACGAGATACCGAAGCGAAAGCCAAAGTTGTTGATGCCGTTCAAACTGTAGGTCAGCAGATCGCCTTGATTGGTTGAATAGCTGTAGTAGAAGGCTGCATGAAAACCAAAGCGCATGTCGGGTCGCGGGAAGATCGAAACGCCGATCTCGGGTTGCAGATGAAAACCCCACGTATCCTCATACTGCTTGTAGATATAGTAGTAGGAGCTGATCTGGGCATACGATGCTCCCAATTTCAAGCCGGCATAGGGCTGAAAGATCGAATCGGTCAACCAATTGTAACGCGCTGCCACACCAAACGGCAGGTGAAAGAGCGCATGCTTCTGGCTGGTGGTGAGAGCCGATCCGTCACTGAGTTGCAAGGTCTCGCGCGGAAACTTGCGAAAGGAGGTTTGGTAGTTAAGAAAACCACCGATGGTGATAGCATCCGTCAGGAAATAGCCACCCTCAAAATTCATCCCCCAACCCGAAGTTTTATCGGCAAAATCGTTCGAAAGAGGGATTCCCAGCTGCCAATCAATGTTGAAATAGGCATTCGGAAGCACTTGAGCCGTGATCTGCTGATTGCCCGCACACAAGGCACATAGCAGAGCCGTGAGCGTAATGTATAATTTTCGCATAAGAGATACGTTTTGAAGTTATTTTTTGAGATAGGGCGATTGGACGAAGGCCTGATCAATGGCCTCGACCGCCTCGTTCACGTTGAGCGTATTGCCACCGCGTAGCAACCCGCTGATGTAGCTATTCCAGAGGACCGGAAGCTTGCGATCAGCACGACCTTGGGCCGTGAGATCGACTATCTCCTGCAACAGCGAGCCAGTCGTGTAGCTGTAGAAGGTGCTGAGGGGGTAATACCAACCACCCCACCACGAGCCCCAGTAGCCCGGATCCCAATAGTAGGGATAATAGCCCCACCAATAGGGGTTATTATAGCCTACAAAGAGCGTTGTCTCCTCCACATAGCTCAACTGCATGCCGAAGTCGGCTGTTTGACGCTCCTGTGGATTGCTGATGCGCGTATAGCCACACCCCTCCAGTGCCGTCTCCACCGCTGCAATCAACGCTTGCGCATCCTGATCCTTCCAATACTTGGCCGACTTGTTGCCATACTGATCCACCGCTTCGGGCCCGATCAAGAGGATGCTATCGGGCATGTAATAGGTTTCGAAAGTCGAGAAATCGGCCTTTTCATCATAAGCCGTGTAGACCAGATACTCATTCCTGAGCGCAGAGGTAGACGGCTCCTTTTGGCAGCTCCCGAAACCGACCACGGCGGTCAGGAGCGCAATCGAGAGAAGATGTTTCGTATTCATAGCTGCATGAATTTATTCACTCATGCCCAGCAACAAAACAAATGCCACAAAAAAGCGACCCGAAGGTCGCTTGTAATACTTATAAAACTTTCTCATAGGCGATGAAGTCGCACCCATCGATCTGAATCACGCCACAACGCGTAAAACCCAACCGCGGCAACAGATTGCCCATCACCCGATTCTCGGCACAAGTATCGACCCTGAGGCTCCGCACACGATCGCGTGCCAACGCCTCAGCAGCCTCCATAAAGCGACGCCCGAAGCCCTGTCCCACCACCGCATCAGCAACACACACGCGGTGTACCACGACATAATCCGTACCCTCCGTAAGCCAAGCCCCATCAATCGTACGATAGGCTTCCTCACCCGTAAAGATCACCGCACCATAGGCTACCACCGCCCCTTGCTCTTCGATCACATAACCCGCACCCGTAGCCACATCCTCCTCGATGCAGGCCCTATTCGGATAGCCATCCTGCCACTGATCCACACCCTGCTCTGCCAGACGACGCACAGCCGCCTCGATCAGGACCAGAATCGCGGGAATGTCTGCATTATGTGCCGGTCGAAAAAGCATCTGTTCAAAGAAAAAGAGCCAAAAGATCACGCGACCCTGCGGTCTACGAAATCCGTTGGCTCGTGGTTTGTCCAATTCGGCTACTGGATCTTGTGCTTCTGTTTCCAGCGCGGATAGTCGCGCTCGATGATGCGCTGCATGTTATTCGAGTACCAACCATAGGAGATACGACGATCCTGCGACACCTCATCCAGCGAGTACAGACGCACAAAGTCGTACATACCGAAGATCGGACGGCAGGTGGTCAGCTCATAAAAACGAGCCCAAAGGTTTTGGTTGCCCTGCTTCTCGACCAACTTACGATCCACCACGGTTCGATCCTGATAAATCAACGCATACTCCTGGTCCTGGATACGGTGCGTATCGAGCCACTCCACTGCAGCCTTCACCGAACGCTGGATATCGCTCCACATCGTGGGATACTGCTTTGGGATATCGAGCGGATCGACCTGCATCAGCGTCATCAGAATGCCTGCCGTCTCACCGCCGCTGTACGATGGGAACTCATAAGCACGGGCCTGGGCTGGCTCGAGGGTTTCGGCATCGTGCTGCGCACACCAGATCGAAAGCGGAGCATCGCCCACACGGCGATCGGCCACAATCTTGCCGTTAGGGGTCTCGCGGAAGATGTACTGCTCATACTCGCCATCAATCTGGCAGTCGAGGATGCACTGAATACCCTTGTAATAGCTCTTTTTAGCCGCTTTTTGCTGCTTTTTATCGATGATCGGAGCCCATAAAGGATCACCCTCATAAATCTGCTTCAACACCATGAGAATGTTTGTCATCGCATTGTCGTTGAAGTTGATGTGGCTGATATAGTTCTTGCCCGAAACCGGATCGGTGATACCATGTGCTCTGTAGCACGCCTCCGTGAGGGGGTAGAACATCGGCCAACCGCCGTTGTCGTACTGCGCCTCAATGATCAGCTGGAAGGCACGATCAAAGGCCTGCTTGTAGCGCTTGTCGGGATGCGATGCATAGACCTTGGCCAGGAAGCGCATCTCGGTCGTCGTGGCGTTGTTGTCGAAGATCGACGAACCAATCTGTTTTGCTCGTGCCAACGCCTTCTCGTGCTTCTCGGTCATTTGGTTCCAGGGAATGTTCTTACACCAACCGCCACTGGGCAGCTGTGCATTCAACACCTTTTCAGCCAACGCTACCGCCTCCTCCGAGCCATACCACTCGGCCGGCATGCGGTTGGCCAAACGTCCCCACGACTGTCGCACCGCCTCATGCACCTGTGCCGAGAGCGCAGTTGCCATACAGAGGAGCACCAAAGAGAGAAGTATTCGCTTCATATCGGTTATTGGTTTGGTTTATCTGTACTTGTGCGAAATGAGGTTCATGAACTCCTCACGCGTGCGGTGGTCCTTAAGGAAGATACCCGTGAAAGCCGAGGTTGTCGTGGCCGACTGCTGGCTCTCCACACCACGCATCTGCATACACATATGGCTCGCCTCGATCACCACAGCCACACCCAGCGGATCAAGCGCCTCCTGAATGCAGTCACGAATCTGCACCGTCAGACGCTCCTGCACCTGCAGACGACGCGCGAAACACTCCACCACACGGGCAATCTTCGAAAGGCCCGTGATGCGACCATTCGGGATATAGGCCACATGCGCCTTGCCGTAGAAGGGAAGCACGTGGTGCTCGCACATCGAATAGAACTCGATATCCTTCACCAACACCATCTGCTTGTACTTCTCGTTGAACATGGCCGAGCGCAGAATCTCCAGTGGATTCTGGTCGTAGCCCTGCGTTAAAAAGCACATCGCCTTGGCCATACGCTCAGGCGTCTTGACCAATCCCTCACGCTCAGGATCTTCGCCCAAAAGGCGCAACACGGCCGTATAGTGCTCTTTGAGCTGCTCGATCGTCTCCGGATCGTATAACTCTTGCTTCTTGTAGTTCTCTTCCATAGCGGCAAAATTAGGCTATTTTTGATTCTCGTGCAAATAGGCAACCAACTTCCTAACGGCACGTCCGCGGTGCGAGATCTCGTTTTTCTCGTCGGCGGTCATCTCGGCAAAGGTGCGATCGAAGCCATCAGGCACAAACAGCGGATCGTAGCCGAAGCCTTCCGAGCCGCTTTCGTGGTCGATGATGCGTCCCTCAACGATTCCCTCAAAGAGGTGCTCCTCACCCCCTTCGATGAGCGAAATCACGGTGCGGAAACGGGCACGTCGATTCTCCTTACCCTCCATATTCTTTAGCAGCAGACGATTGTTGGCCGCAAAGTCATGTCCATCGGTGGCGTAGCGTGCCGAATGCACACCCGGCTCCCCACCCAGGGCCTCCACCTCCAGACCCGTATCGTCGGCAAAGCAGTCCAGACCGGTCTTCTCGTAAAGATAGTGCGATTTCTGCGAGGCATTGCCCTCCAGCGTATCGGCCGTCTCGGGAATATCCTCCTGCACGCCACACATGCGGGGGGTCACCAGCTCAAAGCCTTCGCCCAACACAGCCTGCACCTCGCTCAGCTTGTGGGCATTATTCGTAGCAAAGATGATTTTCATTACTTTCCAATCTCCATTTTTTTCAACGTATCATCCAACGACATCTTATCGATAATCGTCTTTACCAGGCGGTCCATCTCGCCGCCCTCGGTGTAGTCGGCCGGACAGATGTGGTTCACGCGATTGTCGTGAATGAGCGACGAGAGCGACTCGCGCCCCACCTCCTGCTCGGGGTTAAAGACAGCGATCGAGTGGCCTCCGAAATTCTTCACCAGGCGCATGCAGGGGATATCGGTCGTACCGTCACCCACATAGATCATA
>JAFZFJ010000019.1 GCA_017555975.1 Alistipes sp.
AACGGCTTCGACCGCTGCTGGTCCGTCGTATGTAGTAATCGGTGGCAAGGAGGTTCAGGGCTACTACCCCAACGGTCTGATCGATGCAGGCCTGGTTTGGGAGGAGGTTAAGGAGTTCGACGCTGGTGTTGATTTCTCGGCCTTCAATGGTCGTCTGGGTTTGACGGCTGACGTTTATTCGCGTCTGTCGGATGGTCAGATCATGAGCTCGACGGTTCCCGTAGAGACGGGTGAGACGAGCATCACGACCAACATTGGTTCGGTTCGTAATGCCGGTATCGAGCTCGGTTTCAACTTTGGCGTGGTTCGCACGAAGGACTTCACGTGGGATGTAAACGTGAACTTCTCGCGCAACTGGAGCAAGATTAAGGAGCTTCCGAACGGTGACGACTACGGTAAGAACTGGTTTATCGGCGAGCGCCTGAACGTGCTGCGCGACTACAAGCACACCGACGTTATCTCGGATAAGGGTGTGACGATGATCACGAAGGATGGCGCCATCAACTACACGCTCCAGGAGGTATACGACAAGTATGGCTGGATGGAAGGCGAGATGGGTGTTCATGACTGGAACAACGATGGTAAGATCACGGATGATGATAAGCAGATCTTTGGTTGCACCGATCCGAAGTGGATGGGTAGCGTGTCGTCGTCGATGGCTTACAAGGGCTTTGACTTCTCGTTCACGATCTACACGAAGCAGGGTCAGTGGAGCCGTTCGTACTTCCACGAGCAGTATATGGACTACAACGACCGCGGTCGTCAGAAGTACAACTTTGACTACTATATCCCCGCAGGTGCATACGTACTTAATGAGAATGGTGACATCGTTCAGCTGACCGAGTCGAAGCCGGGTAAGTACCCCTACCCGACCAATGCTGACAAGACGGCCGGTGGTTGGTTCTCGTCGAAGGGTAGCGCCACGCAGGAGGGCTACCAGTACCACGATACCTCGTTCGTGAAGGTGAAGAACATCTGCCTGGGTTATACCTTCCCGAAGGCTTGGATGAAGAAGATTCACGTGAAGAGCCTCCGTCTGTATGTGAACGTGCTGAATCCGTTCTGCTGGACCGACTATGTGGGCTTCGATCCTGAGTGGGCAAGCGCTACCCTGGTAAACGGTGGTCCCGCATCGGTAACCTATCAGTTTGGTGCTAACCTGAAGTTCTAATTTCTAAACAAAGTTTTGAAACATGAAAAAATTAGTATATCTGGTCGTGCTGATGGCTACGTTGTCGCTCACCGCTTGCGATGACTTCCTGACGGCCGAAAACAAGAGCAACGTGACCGATGCCGACTACTTCAAGACGGCTTCGGGTTTCCAGTCGCTCGTCAACGATGCCTATAGCCAGCTGTTGTCGATCTACGACTCGGGTGACGAGGATAACTACTTCATTGCCGGTACCGATATGTATGGTGACGCGCGTGGTAACATCAACGAGGCGCTGCATCGTTGGTCGAACATCACCCCCGAGAATGGTACGGTGAAGAATTTCTACCTGAAGAGCTATGACGCTATCCGCTCGGCTTATGCCGTGAAGTATTATGCCGGTGCTGCACTCGTTTCGGATGCAGTGAAGGCTAAGGCAATCGACGAGGGTCGTTTTGTGGCTGCTTATTTCTACTACCTCTTGGTGAACAACTTCGGTGGTGTACCCCTGGTGAAGGATTTCGCTGCCAGCGCTGTTGCCGGCTATCCCCGTGCTACGGCTGAGGAGGTTTATGAGTACATCATTGCTGAGTTGGGTGAGATCATCACGAACAACAACCTGAAGGCTCAGACGGCTACGGCAGGTGGTGGCGAGGCTTCGATTGAGGCTGCTAAGGCACTGTTGGCCAAGACCTATCTGTCGGCTGCTTGGGATTTGAACGTTTCGGAGTACTTCGGTGAGGCTGCCAAGTTGGCTGATCAGGTGATTGCCGGTCGTCAGCTTAAGACCGATTTCGCTGCCCTGTGGGCTGCCGATCGTTCGGGCGATGATAACGAGGAGTTCATCTTCGATATCGAGTTCACGGATGCTACGCACGATCCCGATGGTTTCAACAACAATTACCAGGCTTACTTCTCGAACTACCTCGGTGGTGCTGAGGAGGGTATGAAGCAGGGTCGTTCGGCCGGTGTGCCGACCCTCCGCATGCTGAAGCTCTTCACGAAGGAGGATAAGCGTTACGACGCTACCTTTATGCGTGAGCTGCTCGTGAAGGAGGACTTCGCGAAGGTTTCGACCACGCTCTTCAAGAACGATGCTACGGGTGCTACCATCGGTGACTACTTCGGTTGGTATGCCAATGGTAACTCGTCGATGGGTAAGATCGTAGCCGTTTACTACCCCGCTTGGTGGGATTCGCTGGAGGATATCAAGGCATGGCGTGCTCAGGATCCCGAGAACCGCAAGAATACCTTCATCATTCCTCAGCAGGAGAAGACGTGGGTAATGGAGCCGTGGGGCGTTTACCACGATGAGTATGACCCCGATAAGGAGGGTACGCGCAAGTTCGACACGACGGATGCTCTGGCCAAGACCTGGTCGACGCAGCCCTGCCGCAAGTTTGATGACAGCACCAACCCGACCTATTATAGCAAGTCGTTCCGCGACGTGCACCTCATTACGCTGCCCGAGATTTACCTCGTAGCTGCTGAGGCCTACCTGAAGGCCGGTGAGACTGCAAAGGCTCTGGATCGTATGAATGCAACGCGTGTACGTGCCGGTCTGGCTAAGGAGACGTCGGTAACGATCGACAAGATCCTGGAGGAGTCGGCTCGCGAGCTCTTTGGTAACGGTCAGCGTCGTATGGATCTGCGCCGTACGAAGAAGCTGGTAGAGTACAACAACCTCTACAACGAGCACCTGAAGGGCAATGCTGCTGCAATCATCGGTGAGAAGCTCCTGTGGCCTATCCCGCAGGCTGCTATCGATGCAAATGCCGCTATGACCGAGGAGGATCAGAATCCGGGTTATTAATCTGCTTTGACCCACATCGGGTCATTGCATGATGGGCAACCTCTCCACATTGGGGAGGTTGCTTTTTTTTGATGCATCGTGCCGGATATGGCGCAAAAAGCGCTATCTTTGTAGAAAATAACAGACTATGGCCGATAACTATTTGGAGAAGAAAATGGAGGATTACAAGGCACGCACGGCGACGCCGAGCAAGAGCCGTCCGAGTTTTGCAAAGTTGCTGCGCAAGAACCGCAGTCATCGCGGTTATGATCCTTCGTTTGTGGTGCGAGAGGATCAGATGCGTCGCATCTTGGAGGTGAATCGTATGGTTCCTTCGGCACGCAATCTGCAGGCGTTGCGTTTTCGTCCCGTGTTGCACGGCGAAGCGCATAAGGTGCTGCCCCACATTCGCTTGGGTGGCGCACTACCCCATCTGAATCTCCCCTATCCCGGCACGCAGCCCGAGGCCTTTATTGTGGTTTGTTCGGCTGTGGACCCCGACCATTATGTGTGGATCGATTTGGGTATTGCGGCTCAAAGTATGCTTTTGCAGGCGGCCGAAATCGGTCTGAACGGCATTATGATTGGTGCATTCGATAAGCGAGCTGTGCAGGAGGCGCTGTGCCTGGAGCGTGAGCCGTTGTTGGTGATTGCCCTGGGCAAGGGAATCGAGCAGATTGAGTTGGTCGATATTCGTGCCGACGAGCCGCATGCATACTATCGCGACGAGCAGGGTGTGCATTACGTCCCGAAAGTGTGCCTGGAGGATTTAATCTTGAAATAGGGGTTGCAAATTCCATTTTATCGGGCTATCTTTGTCCAACCAATGCGGTAGTAGCTCAGTCGGTAGAGCATTAGCTTCCCAAGCTGAGGGTCGCGAGTTCGAGCCTCGTCTACCGCTCGAAAGGCAGTCTAAAAGGACTGCCTTTTTTGTCGAGGCTCTTGCGAGCGACCCTCATCGCCCCTTCCAGGGGTTGGGGGTGTAAGTATCAATCGCCCATCGCGCGTAGCGCGAGTTCGAGCCTCGTCTACCGCTCGAAAGGCAGT
>JAFZFJ010000020.1 GCA_017555975.1 Alistipes sp.
GAGCGCAGAGGCTGCTTGCAGACTTTGCCGAGGCGCAGCGAAGTCGAGCCACCGCAGGTGGGTCAAAGTTGAAAATGCAAAATCTCAACGCACCGGCTTCAAACTCCCCTTAGCCCCTTCTCAAATTCTTAATTCTTAATTTTTAATTCTTAATTCTGATAGCCGCAAGCTCCTCGCGGATCATCGTCTCGACCTTCTCGAGCAGCACACGCGTATCGGTCGAAGCTACCTCCTCGGCCGGAATCGGATCCAGCACGCGTACCGTCACTCGGTTCTTCCAATTGCGCAAGAACGATTTAGGCTTAATGACGCGATTCGTACCATCCATCACCACCGGCAGGATCGTCGCACCCAGCTCCTTGGCCATCATGAAGCCTCCGGCCATAAAGCGACCCATCTCGCCCGTCTTCGAACGCGTACCCTCGGGGAATACAGCCACCGAGACACCGCGATCGAGCCACATCTTACCCTCGGTGAGCATCTGCGTCATGGCCTGCGAAGCACGACCACGATTAATCATGATGTCGCCATGCATGAAGATCAGCTGACCAAAGAAGGGGGTCTTGATCACCTCGCGCTTCGTAACCCAGCGGAACTGCAGCGGAAGGTAGTACATCGACGTGATATCGAACATCGAGTTGTGGTTGGCCATGATCACATAGGGCTTCTTCGGGTCGAGTTTCTCGAGACCCTGAACACGGTGGCGCGTCAAGAACGGCAGACCGTGGATAGTCCACACCAGGCAACGCGAAAGCTCGTGAACAACCTTGCGGCGCTTGTCGAAGGGATAGCAAACGACCAGCGCAATGGCCGATAAAATGGTAAAAATCAAACAGGTAAGGATCAACCAAAACCAATAAATCAGACTAAACATATGCTTTTATTTTGTTAATTTTCTGCTCGACATCCCCTCCTCGTAGGCGCATGCTCGCGCGAGCCGACGACCCAACAGATCCTTTTTTTTAGCATGATCAGGGGATTATTGGGCAAAATTACAAAAAAATCGGCCACATTTCACCCATCCGAGCAAAGAAAGTTATTAACAATCTGCTCAAGTTCCCCTTTGGGGAAAGTAAAAAAGCAAAAAAAAGTTTGATTCTTTTGGTTCTTTGTATTGCATAATACCGATTAATTTGCATATCTTTGCATCATGAAAGTTTTCCAAAACACAAACAACACACACTAACATGAAACATCTTTTCTTTTCGCTTGCGACTCTCCTGCTGACAGCGACCTCCGTAATGGGTGCACGTCAAACTCCCGTTACGGGTCGCGTGTCAGACGATGCAGGCTCCCCCATCGAATTTGCTACCGTGGTGCTCCTCCATGGCACCGAGCAGGCAGCCGGCACCACCACCGACGAGGCGGGTGGTTTTTCGCTCATCGTACCGTCGGGCATTTACACTCTTTCGGTGCAACACCTGAGCTTTGAAACCTACTCGAAAGAGGTTAAATTGACAGAAGGCACTGATTTGGGTATCATCGTGTTAAAGTCATCAGCCAAGAAGATCGACGAGGTAGTTGTCAAGGGGCAGTTGGTACGCCGTGAAGCCGACCGTTTTGTGGTCGACGTGGCCAATTCGGTAGCCGCTTTGGGCAAAGATGGCGTCGAACTGCTCGAACGTGCCCCAGGAGTATGGGTTACGGATGACAAAATCTCGGTGAACGGCAAGTCGGGATCGAAGATTTACATCAATGATATCGAACTCAAACTGAGCGGTGAACAACTTATCACCTATATTAAAACTTTACGTTCCGAAGAGATTCAGAAGATCGAGGTAATTCCCACCTCGGGAGCCGACTACGACGCCGATTCGGCAGGTGGTATCATTAAGATCACGCTGAAGCGTCGCCGCGAGAACGGCACACAGGGTTCGGTGCAGATGCGGAGCACCGCAAACCGCTACGGACTCGCCCTCAACCCCTCGGCCAACATCGCCCTGCATAGTGGCCGATTAGACCTCAATGCCGCCGCCTGGTTTACCGACCAAAACGCCGAGGCCCACGCAACCGAGCAGACCTCCTACCTCCAAAGCGACACGAAACTCAACTCCAATTCGGACAGCAAACAGCATATGAGAAACTACGGCGGTCGTCTCGATGCGGTCTATGAGCTGTCGAAAAACCACTCGATTGGTCTGGGTGGTCGCTACCACGAGAATAACGAGCAGAGCGATAACGACTCCTACTCGTTGCTGCGAAGCGCAGCGATGGAGCGCGAAACCCAAAGCCTATTCCTCGGCAACGATGAGCAGCGCGACATCAACGCCACCTTTAATTATGTGTGGAAGATCGACACCCTCGGCTCGACGCTGAAGTTGTTGGCCGACTATCAGGTGCGCACCAATGGCAACCACCACGACAACCACAGCGTAGTAAATTCGATCGACTCGCTCTACCGCGACCGGACCGATTCGAAATACCGCATGGCGACCGCCTCGCTGGCGTGGGAGAAGCACTTCTCGCCCAAGGTCGTGCTGCAGGCGGGCGGTAAGTACACCTTCTACCGCATGCAGTCGGATGCCCTCTACGAGTACGAGAAGGGCGATGCGTGGCTCAAAAACGAGCGTGAGAGCTTCTCGATCGACTACAACGAGCAGATTGCAGCCGCCTACGCAATCGTGCGTGCCAACTTCGACCGCTGGGGTCTTGTGGCCGGCCTGCGTGGCGAATACACCCGCACCGAGAGCGACGGCACGAAGCTCGGCAAGGATTATTTCTCGCTCTTCCCGAACCTCAACCTATCGTACAAGCTCGACAAGGAGGGCAAGCACATGCTCGTGGGTCAGTATGCCCGCAAGATTTCGCGCCCCTCGTTCTGGCAACTCAACCCCCAGCGTAGCCAAATCTCGGACTACACCTACCAGACGGGTAACCCGCTGCTCGACCCCTCCTATACGCACAGCATCGATCTGACGTATGTGGCGTGGTATAAATATACCCTCTCGGCCGGCGTGACGCTCCAGACGGATGAGATTCAGCAAAACTTCATGTCCGACCCGAACGACCCGAACATCATCTTTATCAACCACATCAACTACAAAGACACGAAGCAGTATTATGTCAATCTGAATGCCCCGGTGCAGCTCACGAAGTGGTGGGAGGCTAACGCCAATCTGACCTATGTGGCGTGGGAACAGCGCGTGACGATCGATGCACCCGTTCATCTGCACCATATGTTCATGGCCAATGCCTACACCTCGTTCTCGCTGCCCAAGAAGTTTTCGATCGACCTGCAGTGGAGCTACCACAACCGCATCCGCATGGGTAATGCCGAGATCGGGGCGGCACACACGGTCAATGCGCAGCTCAAGAAACGTTTTGGCGACCGATTTATGGTTGTCTTTGGCGTGCACAACCTCTTCAACTCGCAGCAGGACCTCAACGCCCGCAACGAGCAGTTTGACCGCCACTACGAACTCAATCAGTTCTGGAGCGACCGCCAATTCAGCTTTGGCCTAACCTGGAACTTTAAGAGCGGCAAAGCCTTCCGCCAGCGCACCCTGGAGAAGGCCGACGAAGGACGACTTTAGGGGAAATACAAATTAAGAATTAAGAATTAAAAATTAAGAATTAAGAACCGACGCTGCGAGTGAGTGCAGAGACTGCTTGCAGACTATGCCGAGCCGCGAGGAGGAAAAGCCTGCGAAGCAGGGTTAATTAAGAACCGACGCTGCGAGTGAGTGCAGAGGCTGCTTGCAGACTATGCCGAGCCACGAGGAGGAAAAGCCTGCGAAGCAGGGTTAATTAAAAATTAAGAATTATTTAATAGCGACTAAAGGTGGCTAAAGGTGGCTAAAGGGCATTAAAGAGGAAGGGTAGCTAAAGGGTTCAATCCCCTTAGCTACCCTTAATTGCCTTTAGTTGCCTTTAGTGATCTTTAATCAACAGCAACCATAAACGCCACGCACTTTCTAATTTTAGGTGAGAAGATTTAGTGCTTCGTGCAGTAAGCCCCGGATGGGTAGTACTCGTCGTACATCCCATTCGGGGCTTGCAAGGGAAGTGCGGAAGGTTCCGCATAAAATTAGAAAGTCACAACGGGTGCTTGTGCAGCTGCCGCATCGGCCTCAAAGTAGGCCTTCTTCTCGAAGCCGCAGAGCGAAGCTACGATGTTGGCCGGGAAACGACGCACAGCCACATTGTAGGCCTTGGCAATCTCGTTGAACTCCTTACGAGCCACGGCGATACGGTTCTCCGTACCCTCCAGCTGGGCCTGCAACTCGAGGAAGTTCTGGTTGGCCTTCAGATCGGGATAGTTCTCGGCGATGGCAATCAGGCGACCCAACGCCGAACGCACCTCCTGCTGAGCAGCCTGATACTGGGCAATCTTCTCGGGGGTCAACTCCTCGGCCGTGAGGTTGATCGAGGTGGCAGCCGAACGAGCGGCAATGACCGACTCCAGGGTCTCCGACTCATGAGCCGCGTAGCCCTTCACCGTATTCACCAGGTTGGGAATCAGGTCGGCTCGACGCTGATACTGCGTCTCGACATTCGACCAAGCCGTAGCTACTGCCTCGTCTTTTGTTACGAGGTTGTTGTAGGTTCTAAAACCAAAAATAGCCAGGAGCGTCACCACGCCCAGGGCAATCATCCATTTGTTCATAATATTTATTGTTTGAAATTTTTAATTTACCAACGCGATCCGGCACCGCCACCGCCAAAGTGACCACCGCCAAATCCGCCACCCATCGAGCCGCCGCCGAAGGATCCGCCCCCAAATCCACCGATAAAGGGACCGCCCATTGAACCGCCTCCGTGGTTGTTGTCGTAGTAGTCGCGACGACGTTTGTGCACCGTAGCGCCACACTTTTGGCAACGGTAAACATCATCGACGATCTTGTAGAAGGAGTTATACCCTACGACCACCTGATCCATCAGTTGCAATTTACGTCGGCCGCATTGCGGACAGCGTCCTCTGAGTAGCGACATCACCACCAACGCCCCAAAAGGGAAGAGGAAGTAGATGAGCATGAGCCACAGCTCAATCTCGTCGCTCTCCTCCGCAGGAAGTGGTTCCGACCCCTCCAGCACACGTGCTACGGCCTCCACACCAGCCACCAGGCCCGCATCGTAATCTGCCACCCGAAAATGGGGCAACATGTATTGCAGTTGGATGCGCTTGCAGAGGGCATCGGGCAGGACCCCCTCCAGACCGTCACCGGTCACAAAACGAATCTCATGCACCCCCTCCACGAGCAAGATACCCAGGCCGTTATCGCCCTTTTCGCGACCCACTCCCCATGTCGAGAAGAGGTCAATGGCAAACGAAAAGACATCATCCGAGGCGATCTCCTTGACGGCCACTACGGCCACCTCGGCATAGCCGCCTGTGCGCAGGGTGTCTAAGATAAAGTCGATTCGACGCACCGCCTCCTCCGAGAGAATGCCGTCGGGATTGGCCGTATAGCAGGTGCGATCAGCCAGCTGCACGTTCGTAATATCCGCCACGCGATAGGCCGCAGCGTGGGCAGTCCAAGCAAAGCCCACCAGCAACACGAGCAACAACGTATGGCGCAAACGGGCAACCATCTCCTACTTATTTTGCGTCAGTACCCGGAACGACCAGGGGGCCATCACCTCGTGCACCTCGCTCTCCAGGGTGTAAGGCGCCTCGGCCATAAAGTCGGTATACTGACCGGAATAGATACCCGTATTGTAGTGTGCCTGAATCGTATAGGGCGAGAGATTCATCACCGCAACCACGCGATTATCAGCCGACTCGCGCACCAGGATCATCAAGCAATCCTCGGCATTGTTGCGAATCTCGACCCAGTCGCCCTCGCCGGCCCACAAGGCACTGTTCTCACGGTGCAGACGAGCCAGACGCGTGTAGCGCTCGGTATGCTCGTTGAAGCTGTATTTGCGAATCGGATCGCGGTCGAAGAAGGCAAAGACATGGTCGTAGCCGATCTCCTGACCCGTATAGATCAGGGGCAGCGCACGCGGAGCGACAAAGGTAAAGAGCGACAGCGCCTCATGGGCCACACCCATACGCGCAAACTCCGAACCGCTCCACGAATTCTCGTCGTGGTTCGAGGTAAACGAGAGACGCATCGTCGTGGCGGGATACTCCTCACGGTCCTTGTAGAGGTAGTCTCGCAACGCCGTCACGCGACATTTACCCTGCGCCATATCGTTCATAATGTGGTGCATCTGCCAGCCATAATGGGCATCGAAAGCCGTCTCGACCAGGTCGCGCTCCTCCGCCTCGCAAAGCATGAAGAGGTCCTCCTTAACCTTACGCAACTCCTCGGCAGCGTAGTTCCAGAAGGGGGTCGGCACCAACATCGCCATATCGCAACGGAAGCCATCCACCCCATGCTCCGTCATCCAGAACTTCATCGCCTCTACCTGCGCCTCCCACAGGGCGTGGTTGGCGTAGTTCAGCTTCGCCGTATCGGTCCAATCGCACGGCACTTTGGGTACACCATTCTCCCACTCGTACCAATCGGGGTGCTCGGCGATCCAGTGGTGATCGCGGGCCGTGTGGTTGGCCACCCAATCGAGCAACACCTTCATTCCCAGGCGGTGAGCCGCCTTGACAAAAGCGTCGAAATCGGCCATCGTACCCATCTCGGGATTCACGGCACAATAGTTACTGATGGCGTAATAGGAGCCGAGCGAACCTTTGCGCTCCTCCTCGCCAATGGGATAGATCGGCATGAGCCAAATGGCATCCACACCCATTTCGCGCAGCCCCTTCAGGCGACGCTGTGCCGCACGCAACGAACCCGAAGGGGTCAGCTGACGCACATTCATTTCGTAGATCAGAGCCTTACGGCTCCATGCAGGATGTATCATCTTTTTTTCGTTTTTTTACTAATTTTCGAGTGGTCAAAGGTACGCTTTTTTTTAGAAATACCATGCAGGGGCAAAATAATCGTCCAAAAGCGCCGAATTATCCGCCTTTATTTCCGTTTCCTCGTATTTTTGATTATCTTTGTGCGAATATAGAATAACAAACAACCCAACGGTTATCTGATACGATGAAAAGATTTTTCTTGCTGGCCCTCCTGGCCGCCACCCTGTCGTTCGCCGCGTGCGATTCGCAAAAACGCATCTGGTATCTGCAAGATACTGCCGACTTTATGCCCGAGCAGATCGAGCAGCAGACTCAGATTCGCATCCAGCCCCTGGATCGCCTGACCATTGTCGTGAATAGCAAGGATCCCGAGTTGGCTGTGCCCTTCAACGCTGCCACCGGTTTTACGGCCTTGACCCCGGCGGCTACGTCGAGCATTTCGAGCAGCAGCTCGCTCCAGGTGCGCACCGTGGACGAAAAGGGCATGCTGCAGATGCCCATCATCGGTGAGCTGAAGGTAGCCGGACTGACGCGTAGCGAGCTGAGCCGCCTCATCGCTGATAAGATCATGACCGGTGGCTACATCAACGACCCGACGGTCAACGTGCAGTTTGCCGACATGAAGATCTCGGTGCTGGGTGAGGTGCTGCGTCCGGGTAGCTACGCCATCACGCACGACAAGGTGACCATCTTCGACGCTTTGGCCATGGCCGGCGACCTGACCATCTACGCCCAGCGCACGGACATCATGGTCTACCGCGAGGTGGATGGCCGTCGCACGATCGAGTTCCTCGACCTCACGTCGAAGGATATCTTCTCGTCGCCCGCCTTCTACATCCAGCAGAATGACGCCATCTACGTCAAGCCCAACAAGTATCGCGCACAGGCCGGTGAGATCAACCAGAACCGTAGCTTCTACATTTCGTTGACCAGTACGGCTATTGCCATCGCCACGCTGATTGTAACCATTACGAAATAACAAAAGAGATCCTCATAAATCATGACCGAACAACCCATCATGCCGCAGACGCAGGGCACCGAAGAGAATTCGTTCGATGCGATCACCCTGCACGACATCATTGAAATCTTCTTTACCAACTGGCGTTGGTTTGTCGCTTCGGTAATCCTCTGCCTGGGCGTAGCCTACTTCTACCTGGCTTCGACCCCGAAGGTGTATAAGCGCGAGGCGATGCTGCTGATCAAGGACAGCCGCAAGGGTGGCGACGTGGAGATCGCGGCCTTCAGTGACCTGGCTGGTTTCCAGAGCCGTCGCAACGTCGACAACGAGCTCTACATCCTCCAGTCGCGCCGTCTGATGATCGAGGTAGTCAAGAAGCTGAATCTGACGACCAACTACTCGACCCAGCGCGGTCTGAGCCAGCAGGACCTCTACAAACAGTCGCCCATCGAGGTAAGCTTTATCAACGACGACAACAAACAGAGCCGTTCGTTGTTTGTCACCCCGATCAGCGACCGTCAGGCCGAGCTGACCAACTTTGTCGATAAGTATCTCACGCGCCGTGAACAGCGTGCGAAACTCGTCGTAAACTTCGGCGACACGGTATCGACCCCCGTTGGTGAGCTGGTCGTTAACAAGACTCTCTTCCTCGACTCGACCTACTATGGCAAGAGCATCTCGGTTGACAAGCACTCGCTGGAGGCCACGGCTAATAGCTACCGCAAGCGTGTACAGAGTGGCATTGTCAACAAGCAGGCTTCGGTCGTATCGATCTCGATGAACGCCTCCTCGCCGCGTCGTGCCGAGGATGTGATCAACACCCTCATTGAGGTTTACAACGAGGATGGTATCAAGGACAAGCAGAGCATCTCGCAGATCACGGCCGAGTTTATCGCCTCGCGTCTGGAGGTGATCGGTATGGAGCTGGGCAAGGTGGACCACGACATCGCCTCGATTAAGCAGTCGAACCACATCATCGACATCAAGTCGGAGGCTACGCTCACCACGAACGAGAGCTCGCGTTACAAGGCTGAGCGTCTGTCGCTCGAGAACCAGATCACGACCTCAGACTACATCCGCACCTACCTGCAGGATCCGACCAAGGCTCACGACCTGATTCCGATGGTTGCCTCGATCTCGAACAACGGTATTTCGGCCCAGATCGATGACTACAACGCCGCCATTCTGCAGCGTCAGAAGCTGATGCAGAACAGCTCGGAGAACAGCCCCGTGATTCAGCAGCTCAACACGATGCTGGCCAGCACGCGCAACTCGATCATTGCATCGCTCAACTCGCACATCGAGACCCTCGAGATGCAGCTCAAGACGATGCGCCAGGAGGAGAGCCGTCTCAACAACCGCATCTCGAGCATGCCCACCCAGGAGAAGGTGATGCTCGACGTGGCCCGTCAGCAGAAGATCAAGGAGGAGCTGTACCTCTACCTCTTGAACAAGCAGGAGGAGACGCAGCTCAACTACATCATCGCCGAGCCCAATGCCCGCATCATCGACCTGGCCTACGGCAGCAATGCGCCGATCGCACCGCGCTCGATGGTCATCATGGCCATGGCGCTCATGCTCGGTGTAGCCATTCCGTTTGCGCTGTTCTTCTTGCTCGGCTTGCTCGACACGTCGATTCGCGGTCGTCGCGACATCGAGAAATATACCACGATCCCCTACCTGGGCGACATCCCGCAGACGGAGCAGTCGTCGATTTCGAAGGAGGGTGTAGCCGTTCGTGAGGCGGGTCGCGACTCCATTTCGGAGGCCTTCCGTATGTTGCGTTCGAACATGACCTTTATGGGTGTATCGTCGGGCAAGGAGGGAGGCAAGATGCAGACAATCCTCTTCACCTCGTCGAACCCCCACGCCGGTAAGACCTTCGTGGCTACGAACCTGGCCATGACGCTGGCTACGGCCGGGAAGCGCGTCATCGTGGTTGACCTCGACTTGCGCCGTCATGCCTTCTCGACACAGATGGGCCACGGCAAGAGCAAGCGCGGTGTAACGAGCTACCTCACCGGTACGCACACGATCAACGACATCATCGAGCAGTCGACCCTGCACGAGAATTTCGACGTGATCTACGCCGGTATTCAGCCCCCCAACCCCGCCGAGATGTTGCTCTCGGAGCAGCTGGATAAGCTCTTTGCGGAGTTGCGCACGCGCTACGACTTCATCCTGCTCGACTCGACTCCGTCGATGTCGGTAGCCGATGCCATCATCTGCGACCGACTCTCGGATGTTACGATGTATGTGGTTCGTGAGGGTATCCTCGATCGCCGTCAGCTGCCCGATATCGAGCGTCTGCACCAGGAGAAGAAGTTCCACAACATGTCGATCGTGCTCAATGGTTCGCACACGCGTCGCCACGGTTATGGTTATGGATACGGATATGGCTACGGTTACGGCTATGGATATGGCTACGGTTACGGCGATACGGAATATCGCGAGAAGAGCTACCGCAAGCGTATCATGAAGTTCTTCCGTCATCTGATCACCCCTAAGAAGAAGTAGTAGTTATGGCCATTCGTAAAGCAATCATCGCACTCGATTTCGACGGCACGGTCGTCACGCATGCCTACCCCGAGGTGGGTGAGGATATTGGCGCTGTAGCTGTCCTGAAGGAGCTTGTAGCCCAGGATGACAAACTCATTCTGTGGACCATGCGCAGTGGCAAGCTGTTGGAGGAGGCTGTGGCGTGGTTCAAGAAGCACGACATTCCGCTGTGGGCCGTCAACGAAAACCCGACACAGAAGGAGTGGACCTCGTCGCCGAAGTTGCACGCCGATCTGCTGATCGACGACAGCGCTTTGGGTTGCCCGACCTGCTTCCTGGATGGGGAGCGTCGTCCGGCTGCCGACTGGCGCCGCATCCGCGAAATGCTGGTACGCATGGGTTACCTGGATTAGGAGGTATACCTATAGATAAATAAAGGGCTGTTCAACGCGTTTGCTGAACAGCCCTTTTTATTTGTAGCAAATGTATAACGAGAGTTATTTTGAAATTACCCACATGCAGATTTCAAATCACCTTGTTAGACAGCTTCTTTAAAAACAAAACAACGCCACCCACGTAATCACAGCTCCACCCAAAAAGCCCACCAATACCTGCCACGGCTGGTGGTGGCCCAGATAGAGTCGTGCCGAGCCTAAAAGTCCGGCTGCCACAACCACACCGAGCAACCAGGGGAAGAGTTGGGTAAGACCCAACGAATTGAGCACAAAGAGCAGGGCTACCGTAGCGCCCATGCCGGTCAGATGGAGGCTGACCTTCCAGCGCAACGTCACAAGCAGACAGAAGAGTTCGCACAACGCAGCAGCCAAAGCAAATTTACGCAAGAAGGCTGCCTGGGGCACCTTGGCCACCACCAACGCACAAACCATGTAGGCCACCGCTCCAATCAAGAGCGGCAGGATGCGCTCCTTACAGGTATGGATGTGAAGATTCTTCAACCACCCCACCTTGTAAAGAATCAACACCGCCACCATCGGAATCACCACACCATAGAGAATGACCGCACTGCCAAGATACCATTTTGTCGCCGCAGGGAAGAGCGAAAAGGCGGTCTGCGTAAAGAGCATGGCCACCAGATAGAGGGGTAAGATCAACGGATGGAGCGCCATCGAGAGAGCTCGTGCGCCTATTTTCAAATAGTTTGATTTCATACGAAGGTTCGAATTCTTTCTTCAAAAGTAGTGATTTTAACCCACATTACCCCTTGCGTCGAAAAAAAAATCGTACCTTTACCCACAACAAAACACTTTTCCTATGGCTAAAATCTACATTCCCACCTTTGGTGAGGAGGTTGGCAATGCCGTTTCGCACGGCGTGATGAGCATCGTGGCGCTGTGTGCCATCCCCTTTGCGGCGCTCTACAGCTTCATCCACTACGGCTATAACCTGACGGCTGCCATCAGCGTCTCGATCTTCGCCATCGCCATCTTCTCGATGTTCCTCATCTCGACCCTCTACCACGCCATGTCGCCCGACTCGCGCCACAAGGATGTCTTCCACGTCCTGGACCACATCTTCATCTACGTGGCCATTGCCGGAAGCTACACACCCGTTGCGCTGATGATCATCGGCGGTTGGCAGGGTCTGCTGATCTGCATCATCCAGTGGGTGATGGTGATCGTCGGCGTCTTCTACAAGTCGCTCTCCTCGCGCTCGATTCCGGCGCTGAGCCTCACAATCTACCTCGTGATGGGCTGGACCATAGTCTTCTTTTTCCCGCTCTTCCTGCGCTCGGCCTCGCTGCCCTTTATCCTTTACATCGCAGGTGGCGGAATCTGTTACACGATTGGTGCCGTATTCTATGCCCTCAAGGGTTTTCGCTACCACCACCTGGTGTGGCACCTGCTGATTGACATCGCGGCCGCTCTGCACTACGTGGCCATTGTCTGCTACCTGTAAGCTATGATTAAAGAAGCAACAACCTATTCGCCCGAATTGCACAGCCGCATTCAGGCACTACTCGACCAACTGACCCCCTCGCCAATCCCCTTTACGGAGGAGATGCTGTGCGCGGTGATTGACGATCCATCGAGCCACTTGTACCTCTATCAGCACGAGGAGGAGGTGGTCGGCATGACGACGCTGGGTATCTACTACTCGCCCACCGGCTCCAAAGGGTGGATTGAGGATGTCGTAGTGGATAACAACGTGCGTGGTCTCGGCTACGGCAAAGAGCTCGTCGAGCACGCCATCGCCGAGGCTCGCCGCCTGGGCGTTCGCCAACTCATGCTCACCTCAAATCCCATGCGCGTGGCAGCCAACAAGCTCTATCAGGCGATGGGATTCGAGAAAAAAGAGACGAATTGCTATAAAATGGATAAGGGCCTATAAGTCCTATAGGACCTATAAGGCCTATAAGTAGAAACACACAAAACGAAAGTATCATGAGTGAGTTTTTACCGCTGAAAGGAAATTTTCGAGATTTGATCGTTTACCAAAAAGCGGAATGTATCTACGATATTACCTACCACTTTGCCCATCGATTTTTAGCTGTCAACGACCGCACCATCGATCAAATGATACAGGCTGCACGATCAGGCAAACAAAATATCGCCGAGGGAAGTGCTTCATCAACTACCTCACGCGAAAGCGAACTCAAACTGCTCAATGTCGCCAAAGCAAGCTTCAAAGAGTTGATGCTCGATTACGAAGATTATCTGCGTGTACGCAATCTTGAGATTTGGTCGCCCGAAAGCGAAAAGGCGCAACAAACACGCACGATTTGCTCTGCACATAACGAATCTGCCTTCTATCGACAAGCGATTCCATCGCGCTCGGATGAAACAATTGCAAACATCGCACTGATTCTCATCCACCAGGTCGATTACCTACTCTACCGCCTGATTGAAAAACGAAAAGCCGAATTTCTCGAGAAGGGAGGTGTGCGCGAAGAACTCTATCGCGCGCGTAAAAACCACCCGAACCAATAACCCCATAGGTCTTATAGGCCCCATAGGCCCCATAGGCCCTTTCTAAAATTTTCCTGCCCAAAAATTTGGTTTATTTTATAAACTACTTTATATTTGCATTGTGATTGCAATTCAAAGTTGAACATTAACACAAAAAAACAATGCAAGAAAGACAACTGACCGAGGCCGAAAGTCTGGCCCTCATCACCCAAATGATTCAAAACACCCACCGCCGACTGACCGTCAATGCCGGCAAGCCCTACCTCATTTGGGGCTATTTAACCTGCCTGGTTGCACTCTTTGAATACCTGGTGGCCATCAATGAATGGTCGATGTATTGGTTGTTTGCCTGGTGGCTGATTCCTGTCGTAGGCTTTCCCTTGATGCTCCTCACCTGCCGCAAAAAGCCCACCGAGCCGAAAAACTACATTGATCGCGCAGTCGAATCGGTTTGGATTGCTTGTTCCGTCGCGATGATTCCCGCCTTCGCCATCGCACTCTTTCACCGCGTATCGATCTTACCGCTTGTGACGCTGATTATCGCAATCGGCACCTTCATATCGGGACGACTCATTGCCATGAAGGCGGTTACTTGGGGAGGTGTCTTCTTCATGGTCGGCACTCTCATCATGGGTATCCACCAATTGTGGACGCAACACACCATCGCGCCTACCCATGCAAACGAATACTCCCTCTTTTTATATAAGCTGGAAATTCTTATCTTTGCCGTGTTGTTCTTGGTCGGTATGATTATCCCGGGCCATATCCTCAACGCCAAAACGCGCAAACATGCTTAAAGCACTCGATCCGCTGTTACATTCGGAGCTCCGTTTGGGGGTGATGTCGATCCTTTTGGGGGTTGACGAGGCCGACTTTGTCTTCCTTCGACAGGAGACGGGTGCCACGGCCGGCAATTTGAGTGTGCAGATCGACAAATTGCAGAAGGCCGGCTATATAGCGGTCGAAAAGACCTTCCGCGGCAAGATGCCCTGCACCCTCTGCCGTATCACAGACGAAGGTATCAAGGCCTTTGAAAAGTATGTCGAAGCCCTACGAAGCTATATCGATAAGTAACCGCATAAAGAAGTGAGGGTGTCCAGATTTGGGCACCCTCTTTGCTTTTCGGAATTCGTATAACAAGAGCTATTTTGAAGCTGCTCGCAGTCCGAAAAAGCGCAGTTTACTGTTCGTAAATGAGCATTTTTCGGGCAAGGCAGATGCCGAAAGAGCCTTGTTAGACGGATTCCGCTATATCTGTTTTCGCAAGCGTGCCACCGGAATCCCCAACATCTCGCGGTATTTGGCTACCGTGCGGCGGGCGATGCAATAGCCCTCGTCGTTGAGCATATTCATCAGCACCTCGTCCGTGAGCGGGCGGCGTTTATCCTCCTCGTCGATGCACTTCTGAAGCAGAGTCTTAATCTCGTAGGAGGAGACCTCCTCGCCCGATGCCGTCTGCATGGCCTCCGAGAAGAGCGATTTGAGGAGGATGATCCCGAATTGAGTCTGCACATATTTGCTGTTCACCACACGCGAAATGGTCGAGACATCGAGCCCCGTGCGGTCGGCAATATCCTTGAGAATCATCGGACGCAGTTTCGAGCGGTCGCCCGTGCGGAAATACTCCTGCTGGTAGTCCAGAATCGTCTGCATGGTGCGCATCAGCGTATCGTGACGCTGCTTGATGGCCGAGATAAACCACTTCGCCGAGTCGATCTTCTGCTTGACGAATTGCAGCGCCTCCTTATCCTCCTCGCGCACCTTACCGTCGGCCTTCACCATCTCACGAATCATCTCCACGTAGCGGCGATTGACCTTCACCTCGGGCACATTGTAGGAGTTGAGCGATAGCTGAAACTCCCCATCCTGATAGTCGAGCAAGAAGTCGGGAATGATGTAGGGCGTGGTATTCGTACCCCCCTCGGCATAGAGGTTGCCGGGCTTGGGCGAAAGACGCTTAATCTCGGCAATCGCCTCACGGAACTCCTCCTCGCTCACCTGCAAGCGGCTCATCAGTCGCTCGTAGTGCTTCTTGACAAACTCGTCGAAATAATCGGTCAGGATGCGCATCGCCAGGCGACGCGTAGCATTGAGGTGAGGCATCTGCGCCATCTGCAGCAACAGACACTCCTGCAGGTTGCGTGCACCCACACCGGCAGGCTCCAGCTCGTGGATCATCCCCAGCAGCCGCTCCAGCTCCTCGACCGAGGCCTCGACACCCACCGTAAAGGCAATGTCATCGGCCACCGACTCCAACTCGCGACGCAGGTAGCCATCTTCATCGATGCTCCCCACCAAATAGACCGCCAGGCGCATTTCGCGCTCCGTAAGGTTTCGGTAGCCGAGCTGCTCCACCAGATACTCCTGCAACGAACGCCCCTCGGTCAGGTAGACCGGACGCTCTTTATCGTCGCGCGAGAAGTGGTTCAGGCGACTCTTGTAGGAGGGGGTATCGTCCTCACGGAGGTACTCTTCCACCGAAATCTCCTTCGGTTCCTCATCCTCGGAGCTACGCTCATCGGCCTCGAGCACGATGTTCTCTTCGATCTCCTGTTTGATGCGCTGTTCGAGCTGCACGGTGGGCAGCTCCAGCAACTTGATCATCTGGATCTGTTGCGGAGAGAGCTTCTGCTGAAGCGAAAGTATCTGTTTTTGACTCAGTGCCATCGGTAAAAAAAGAATGGGACTTCGTAACACCATCGCGCAGAAGTCCCATTTATTTTCTTTCGGTCTTACTCGTTCTTTAACCGTTAGAAATCTGCGTGCAGCGGGGTACGCGGGAAGGGAATCACGTCGCGGATGTTGGTCATACCCGTCACAAACATCAGCAGACGCTCAAAGCCCAAGCCGAAGCCCGAGTGCGGAGCCGAACCCCAACGGCGCGTATCGAGATACCACCAGAGGCTCTTCTCGCTCATACCCAATTCGGCTACACGTGCAGAAAGCTTGCCATAGTCGGCTTCACGCTCCGAACCGCCGATAATCTCGCCGATTTTGGGGAACAAAACGTCCATAGCGCGTACCGTCTTGCCATCCTCGTTCTGCTTCATGTAGAAGGCCTTGATCTCCTTCGGATAGTTGATCAGAATCACCGGACGCTTGAAGTGCTTCTCCACGAGGTAACGCTCGTGCTCCGACTGCAGGTCGCAACCCCACTCTACAGGGAACTCGAACTTCTGGCCCGAAGCCTTCAGAATCTCGATACCCTCCGTGTAGGTCAGGCGCTGGAAGTCGTTGTTTACAACAAAGTTCAGGCGCTCGATCAGCTCCGGATCCCACATCTTGTTCATGAACTCCAGATCCTCGCGGCAGTGCTCCAGGGCGTAGTTGATCAGGTACTTGAGGAACTCCTCAGCCATCTCCATGTTGTCATCCAACTCGTAGAAGGCAGCCTCGGGCTCGATCATCCAGAACTCGGCC
>JAFZFJ010000201.1 GCA_017555975.1 Alistipes sp.
CCTGTCGGAGATCATCTTCAATGCTCAGCGTTACGATGAGAATGCTTCGACGCTGAAGACCAAGATGGAGGAGATCGCTGCCTATGCCAAGATTTCTGCAGCCCACACCGATAAGGTGATCCGCATGGCTCGTTTCTCGGCTGCTGTAGAGGATTGGCTCGCCGCTAACGAGTGTGATGCTGCCGCTATCCAGTGCTGGGATTCGCTCGAGATGAACTATGGTTGCGCTGCTTGTACGACGATGTCGATGCTGGGCGAGAAGCTGATTCCGTGCGCTTGCGAGACGGATATCGCCGGTGCAGTTTCGATGTATGCGTTGGCATTGGCTGCCGGTAAGCCCTCGACGTTGCTCGATTGGAACAATAACTTTGCCGAGGATCGCAACAAGTGCGTTTGCACCCACTGCGGTAACGCACCGAAGAGCTTCGTTCAGAACGAGATTTCGCTCGATACGCTGGGCGTGCTGGGTCGTACGCTGGGTAAGGTGAATACGTTTGGTGCCGTACAGGGTAAGTGCACGGAGGGTGACTTTACCTTCTTCCGCATCTCGACCGACGACACGATGGGCGTCATTAAGAGCTACCTGGGTAAGGGTCGCATGACGAATGATCCCTATCCGATGGCCGGCTGTATTGCCGTAACGGAGGTGGAGAATCTGCAGAAGCTGCTGAAGTATATCTGCAAGAACGGTTTCGAGCACCATGTAGCTATGGTACGTTCGAACGTGGTAGATGTACTGCAGGATGCTGTTGAGAACTACCTGGGCTGGGATCTCTATCTGCACGAGTAAATTGTTTCGAAAGGATTTAAGTGGGTATTTTCTGCGTTACGCTCGGTGGCAAAATCCTCACATACGTTGAGTATGCTGCGGTGTTGCCCCCTTCGCAAGCCTTGAAAATCCTCCTCTTAAATCCTTTCGCTATTTTATAAAACCTAATCTATGAAACTGAAAACTTTGATTTTGGGTGTTGTTGTGGCGGCCTTTGCAGCTTGCACGGCACCCGTGGAGACTGAGCGTGAGGTCTATATCTTTACCGGTCACCGTGAGCCCGCTTTGGATGGTCTGCACCTGCTGTATAGCTACGATGGCTACCACTGGGACAGCTTGCAGGGTTCGTGGCTCGAGCCGATGATCGGCAACAAGGCTCCCGAGTATTACAACTACCACTCGAACAAGATGGAGCAGGGTAAGTATGTCCCTAACTCGATGATGCGCGACCCCTCGGTGGTGCAGGGTCCTGATGGTACGTTCCACCTGGTGTGGACGCTGGCTTGGTCGGGCGAGAAGGCTTTTGGTTACGCCTCGTCGAAGGATCTGATCCATTGGAGCGAGCAGCGTGCTATTCCCGTCATGGAGGGTGAGAAGACGAACAACGTGTGGGCTCCCGAGATTTTCTACGACGATCAGAACGAGCAGTATGTGATTGCGTGGTCGTCGTCGATTCTGCCCGAGAACTACACCGAGGCCGATAAACTCGGTACGAATGGTTGCCACCGTGGCTACTACACCACGACGAAGGATTTTGTGGAGTTTGCCCCCAAGCAGCCCTTCTACGATCCGGGCTTCAACTCGATTGACGGATTTATCGTAAAGAAGGCTGAGGGTGACTATCGCCTCATCATCAAGGACAATCGCAAACCCGGTTACAGCGATCTGTTCTGTGTCGAGGCTTCGACGGCCGTGGGTCCTTATACGAATCCGACCGAGAAGTTTGCGCCGACCTATTCCGAGGGTGCGTGCGCCATTCAGGTGGGCGAGGAGTGGCTGATCTACTTCGATGTCTATCGTGAGTATCGCTTTGGTGCGGTGAAGACGACCGACTTTAAGACCTTTACGCCGATCGATGACGAGATCTCGGTGCCCGAAGGCCACAAGCACGGTACGATCATCAAGGTCAAGGAGTCGATTCTTGAGGCGCTGTTGGCCGAGGAGGCTAACCGTTACGGGGTAGAGCAGTAAAACGATCGTGTAATGAAACAACTTATTTTGACAGCGTGTGCCCTCGTGGCCACGCTGTCGCTTTCCGCACAAACCGTGCGCACGGAGCAACTGCTCAAGGAGTGGGAGTTTCGTCGCGACCATGCCGTCGAGGCTACGGAGGGATGGCAGACGGTACGTATTCCGCACGATTGGGCCATCTATGGCCCCTTCTCGCGTGAACATGACTTACAACGCGTGGCTGTGGTGCAGAATGGTGAAACCGTAGCTACCGAAAAGACCGGTCGTACGGGTGGCCTGCCCTACATGGGTAAGGGTTGTTATCGTACGAATGTAACCCTCCAGAAGGCCGATGATGCCCGCTACATCCTCCTCTTTGATGGTGCGATGAGCGA
>JAFZFJ010000202.1 GCA_017555975.1 Alistipes sp.
CCACACCTCATTGGGGTCGGCCATCGTGATGCTCTCGCCCTCGCTGGCATATCCGTAGGTCTCCACAAGGTTTGTCCACACATCCACAGCCTCGCGGGCGGTCTTGGCGCGCTGCAGCGTGATGTAGATCAGCGAACCGTAGTCGATACCACCCTGCGGATCATCCAACTCGTGACGGCCACCAAAGGTCGTCTCGGTGATGAAGAGCGAATGCTCGTTCGAGTTACCCAACGTGCGGTAGGTCTCCTTGACCTGGCTGATCTGACCCAGCGGACGGCCCGAGTCCCACTCGCGGACATCCATGTAGGGGGTGTATTTGCCGGGGATGTACTGATAGAGCGCACCATAGAGTCCGTGCGAGTCGGCGGCGTAGGTGACCATGTTCGAACCATCGGTCGAAGCACCACGCGTGATGATGAAGTTGGTGCAGGCCTCCGCTATGTTCGACAGTGCCAAACTGAGCGCAGCTGCAAGAATAAGGACTTTTTTCATAGATTATGTGGGTTTTAAATTAGTTTCGTTTTCAAATGTACGAAACAAATCCGAAAAGCGCAAGATTCGCAAAATTTTTGTTACATTTGAGCAATCAAAAAATGGTATAAATGTCGGTAGCAAGACAAATAGAGGCTGTGCGAGCGACGCTGCGCGAAGGGGTGTCGCTGGTGGCTGTTTCGAAGACCCATCCAGTGGAGGCCATCGAAGAGGCCTATGCTGCGGGTCAACGCCTCTTTGGAGAGAGTCGCCCCCAAGAGCTGAAGGCGAAATACGAAGCGCTCCCCAAAGATATCCGTTGGCACATGATTGGCCACCTGCAGACCAATAAGATTAAGTATATTGCTCCCTTTGTAGCCCTGATCGAATCGGTGGATAGCGCCCGCTTGTGCGAAGCGATTGAGCGTGAGGCGACGAAGTGTGACCGCACGATCGATATCTTGCTCGAAATTCATGTGGCACAGGAGGAGACGAAGACGGGTTGGAATTACGACGAACTGATGTCCTACGTGGCATCCGGAGCCTTCCGTGCGCTACCCCATTTGCGTGTACGAGGTGTGATGGGCATTGCGTCGAATACGGAGGACGAGATTGTCATCCGTCGTGATTTTGAGGCGTTAAAAGCCGCTTTTGAGGCCCTGAAGCCTCACTTCGATACGACCTTTGATACCCTTTCGATGGGTATGTCGGATGACTACCCCATAGCCATCGCATGTGGCTCAACGTCGGTGCGAGTCGGCTCGCTCATCTTCGGTGAGCGAGATTATTCAAAATAAAAAGAGGCTGTCCCGACGGACAGCCCTTTTACTTTTATTCTATTTCGTCATCTTGGAGAATATCTGCTCCATGCTCTGTTCGGCGTTGGCAATAAATTCCGGTGAGAGATCACCTTTCAGGGTCATGATCGAGCAATCATCCGGCTCGCGGTTAACGATCACAATCTCGTTGATCTTCTTGCCGCTCTTCTTGACATAGACCCCCTCTTCTCCATCTTCGGTCGTGTAGCCTTCAGGAGTCCATGCAGCCGTAGCTTCGATAAAGCGCTGGCGATCGGCCTCCGAACAGTTCTCCAACGAGAGGATGGCGAGGCTTTTTGTCTGATCGATGAAGGTCAATAAGAAATAGGACATCTCCATAAACTCCTCCTTGGTCATGTTGTTCTCGTTCAAGATCTCTTGCAGTTCCTCTTCCGGAATCTGCTTGTAGATCGAAAAGTCGTTGGGCATTAACATGCGGATCATACCGAGCATAACGCCCGAAATGCGATGATGTTCGGCATTTTCACACTTCTTGAAGCGTTTGATCATCGCATCGACCGTCTGAGCATGGCTTGTATGGATGGGTGCACAGCAGATCAGTGCAAGCAGCAGGAGTCCTATTAGGCGTTTCATTGGCAATCAATATTTGTTTATGCGAAGTTAAAAATTAATTTTGATTTTTGCATTCTAAATTTTGAATTATACAAAAAACGGCCTCCATTGTGTGAAAGGCCGTTTTTGTATTAGCGAACTCGGAGCGTGCGTCCGATGCGAAGAACCGTGGTGGATTTGATGCCGTTCAGACGGCAGATGTTATTCACCGTCGTGCCATATTTGCGGGCGATGGCACCGAGCGTATCGCCAGAACGAATCTTGTGGTAGCGCATCGCCTCGCGCTCCTCCTGCTCCTTCTTATCTTGCTCTTCGTTGGCAATCTCATCCTCGAAGTCCTGACCGGCACGTGAGTAGATGCTGAAGTAGCTACGCTTTAAGAGGAAGGTCTCGCGGCTCAATGTGCCCGACTTGAAGTCGATCAGACGCTCCGGGTCGAATGATTGACCGTAGTAGCGCGTCTCAAAGTGCAGGTGCGGACCCGTCGAACGTCCCGTCGAGCCACCCAAGCCAATCACCTGACCGGCCTCAACCCACTGGTTGGGCTCGACCATGCGCTCCGAAAGGTGGCCGTAGAAGGTCTCCAGGCCGTTGTCGTGGCGGATAATGACCAGGTTGCCATAGCCCCCCGTGTTGTACTGCGAAATACGTACACGGCCACTGAAGGTGGCGTAGATGGGCTCTCCGGCCTTCAGTGCAAGGTCAACGCCCTGGTGAGCACGACCACGACGCGGACCGTAGCGGCTGCGGATGGGTGCCGGTTTGTAGGGGGTGTGGTAGCCGTTCGTCGAATCCACCAGGTCAATCACGAGCGATTTTGGCAGTGACGAGTACTCAACATCCTTGTAGGGGAAGAGTTTCGTGTTGTCCCAATACTTCTCGAAGATGGTGCTATCCTTCGCAACGGCACGGTTACGCACATACTTCCAGGTGTTGTTGGCAAACAGAACGACATCCACGGCGTCATCGCCCGAAGGGAGCGTGTCGAGCACCGCTAATGAATCAATCGCGGGAACCGATTCGATGCGCTTGCGAGCCAGACGCAGACGCATGGCAACGATCGAATCGATGCGGGCAGCCTGCTCGGGCGTTACGAGTTTGGTGAGCGAGTCAATCTTGGCCTGCTCAGCTGCCTCCTCGGCCTTCAGACGAGCCTGCGACGAGAGATCGATGGTCTGGCTGATGTCGTGGTCGGCCGTCGTATCGGCAGGAATGGTTTGCGCTCCGGCCACCCATGTGAGGAGGGCGAGCGTAAAGGTTAAAAGATATCTCTTCATGCGGTTTGTTTATTGCTGTTTAAGAAGTTCGGCGGCTGCGTCGAGTTGGGCGTAAAACTCCTCGCCAAAACGGCGCGTGATGGCCTCCTTGAGCGATTTGTATACCGGTACGCCGAGTTTTTTGCCGCACTCGCGGGCCGATGCGCAGACCGACCAACGGTGGTAGTTCAGGCCGATCGTGCCGTTCGAGAAGTGCATCAGGCGAATCGGATAGAGGTGGCACGAGATGGGCTTGCGGAAGGGGGTCTTACCCTCCAACC
>JAFZFJ010000203.1 GCA_017555975.1 Alistipes sp.
ATGGGACATGCGGAGGACAAGAGGTACTATATCGAGGCAAGAAAAATCAAGTAAGAAGCGGGGCTGGCATATTTGGCAACACCGGAAAAGAGCGGAGATTGTCGTGGTAAACGATGGCTCAACCGATCGTTCAGCCGAGGTGGTGCGTGCCATCTCCTCGCCCCTGATTCGCCTGATTGACCAACCCAATGGGGGCGAATGTGCCGCCCGCAACCGTGCGATCAGCGAAGCACGTGGCGAATTTGTCGCCCTCGTGGATGCCGATGATCAATGGGAGGAGGGTTTCTTGGAGGAGATCAACAGCCTGATTAACGAATACCCCGATTGCGGTCTCTATTGCACCTCGTTTCAGGTGGTCTCGAAAGAGGGACTGTTTCGTGCTCCGTGTCCCGAAGAGCGGGGTGTAGTGGAGCATTTTTTCCGAGATTCGGCACACCGTTATATCGCTATCCCTTCGGCAAGCGCTATGCCGCGTCGTATCTTCGCCGAGATCGGTGGCTTCCCCGTAGGAATGAAGATTGCCGGTGACCTCTACATGTGGATTAAGCTGGCTCGAAAATACCGTATTTGTTTCTCGCCCAAGCCGTTGGTGCGCTACCTGAAAGAGGCCTCGAACCGTTCCGCTTCGATCTATACCCCCGAGAAGACCGAATTTTCGTTTGAAAAGCTCTACGATCCGACTGCTCCGCTTGATGAGCGCGAATTTGTGGCGCGTGCTGCCCTCGGCAAAGCTCTGATTCTTTGTGCCAAGGGCGATACGGAGGCAGCACGGCGGGCGATCGAAACCTTCCACTTTACGAAGACCTATCGTCGGACGTTGCGCAAGGTGCAGGTACTGAATCAACTGCCTATTCGTTGGCGACAACCACTCTTGAACCTATACAACCGCCTAGCATGGCTGATTGCAAAAAAAGGACTTTGACCACTTCGTCAAAGTCCTTTTTTGATGGTTAATTCTTGAAAATCAGCGCCCCTGCCTCGACATCGATTGAGATCGGTCGCGAGCGTTCCACCTCGCCGGCCAAGATCCGTTTCGAGAGGGCATTGACCACCTCGCGTTGGATCGTACGCTTCACGGGGCGTGCACCAAAGAGCGGATCGTAACCCAACTCGGCGATGCGATTGCGAGCCGCCTCGGTGTACTCCAGTATGATGCCGTTCTGTGCCAAAAGACGCTGTACGCCACACAGTTGCAGATCGACGATCTCGCGGATGTCGGCCTTCGAGAGGGGCTCGAAGAGGACAATCTCATCTACACGGTTCAGGAATTCGGGCTTGAGTTGCTGTTTGAGAAGTTCGATCACCTCCTCGCGCGTCTGATCGAGCAGTGCGGGGTCGATCTTCTCACCGTTGTAATCGGTCGCCAGACGCTCCTGAATCAGGTGCGAACCCATGTTTGAGGTCATGATGATGATCGTATTGCGGAAGTCGACCGTGCGCCCCTTGTTATCTGTCAGACGGCCATCGTCCAAGACCTGCAGGAGGATGTTGAAGACATCGGGATGGGCTTTCTCGATCTCATCCAGGAGGACCACCGAGTAGGGTTTACGGCGCACCGCCTCGGTCAGCTGGCCGCCCTCATCGTAGCCTACATAGCCCGGAGGCGCACCTACCAGTCGCGAAACGGCGTGACGCTCCTGGTACTCCGACATGTCGATGCGGGTTATCATCTGGTCGTCGTTGAAGAGGAACTCGGCCAACGCCTTCGCCAACTCCGTTTTGCCAACTCCCGTTGTACCGAGGAAGATGAACGAACCGATCGGTTTGCGCGGATCGCTCAATCCGGCACGCGAACGGCGCACGGCATCCGAGATGGCGCGAATGGCCTCCTCTTGACCCACGACACGGCTGTGAAGTTCACGTTCCATGTAGAGCAACTTCTCACGCTCCGAGGCGAGCATGCGACTAACGGGAATCCCCGTCCAGCGCGACACCACCTCGGCAACATCCTCGGCCGAGACCTCCTCCTTGATCATCGACTCGCCTGCCGAAGCCTCCTGGTACTGCTGCTCGAGCGAGGCAATCTGCTGCTCGGCTGCGACTATCTTGCCGTAGCGAATCTCGGCCACACGACCAAAGTCGCTCTGTCGCTCGGCCTGCTCGGCCTCGACCTTAAACTGCTCGATCTGCTCCTTCTGGGACTGAATCTGTTGCAGCAGGTCGCGCTGGTGTTGCCACTTGGCACGCATGGCGCCGACGCGAGCTTTCAGTTCATCGATCTCTTGGGTTAATAAGGCGATTCGAGCCTCATCTTTCTCGCGACGAATTGCCTCACGCTCAATCTCAAGTTGACGCATACGACGGTCGAGCGTATCGATCTCCTCGGGTACGGAGTTCATCTCCAGGCGCAGGCGCGAAGCGGCCTCATCGACCAAGTCGATTGCTTTGTCGGGCAAAAAGCGCGAGGTGATGTAGCGGGTCGAGAGCTCCACGGCCGCCACAATCGCTTCGTCCTTGATGCGGACGCGGTGGTGGTTTTCGTAACGCTCCTTCAATCCGCGCAGAATCGAGACGGCATCCTCCACTGAGGGCTCCTCGACCATCACTTTTTGGAAACGGCGCTCGAGGGCCTTGTCCTGCTCGAAGTATTTTTGGAACTCGTCGAGGGTCGTAGCACCAATCGTACGCAGATCGCCACGCGCCAGAGCCGGCTTCAAAATGTTGGCAGCATCCATCGCGCCAGACGATTTACCGGCGCCGACCAACGTATGAATCTCGTCGATAAAGAGCAGGATCTCACCTTCCGAGGCGATCACCTCCTGGACTACGGCCTTCAGGCGCTCCTCAAATTCGCCCTGGTATTTCGCACCGGCAATCAGCGCACCCATATCGAGCGAGAAGATTGACTTCGTGCGGATGTTTTCGGGCACATCGCCATCAATGATGCGACGGGCGATACCTTCGGCAATAGCCGTCTTACCCACACCCGCTTCACCAACCAAAATGGGATTGTTTTTTGTACGACGCGAGAGGATCTGCAACACGCGACGAATCTCCTCATCGCGACCGATCACGGGATCGAGTTTGCCCTGACGGGCCTGCTCATTGAGGTTGATGGCATACTTACCCAGCGCATCCCACTCTTGCGAAGCGGTCTGCGAATCGACCGTAGCCCCCTTGCGGAAGGCCCGAATGGCAGCCATCAGCTCCTTCTCGGTAGCGCCCTGGCGTTTCAGAATCTCAGCCGCCGCACCACGCTCCACCACCAAGGCCAACAGCAAGTGCTCGACCGAGGCATATCGATCGCCAAAGGGTTTCGTGAAGTCGACTGCACGCTGAATCACACGCGTCAAGTCGGGGGCAAAATAGGGCTCGCCACCCTCCACCTTCGGCAGACGCTCCAAGGCTTGACGCACCTCCTCCGAGAGGCTCTTGAGGTTCACGCCCACACGTCCCAAGAGGAAACCCGTGAGTGAATCTTGTTCGGCGGTCAGCACACGCACAAGATGCAGCGGCTCGACAGCCTGCTGGCGAAATTCGTGTGCCACGGAGACGGCACCCTGCAACGCCTCCTGCGCCTTAACGGTAAGTGTGTTGATGTTCATAGTATCGTGTTTTTAACGGTTATCGTTTGGTTTTGAATCGATAACCGCAAAAGATTTGCCAACACCAAACAGCGTGACGGTTTGGCGTACGAGGATGAAATTTTGTCTTTTTTTGACAGATGCAGGGTGCCATAATGCGACTAAATGGCACCCAAAACGAGATTCACGCCCCCTTAGAGCAGAGGCGAGAAGAGACGCATGATCGACTCGGCAAATTTGCGCAGACGCGGTCGGTTGAACCACTCGGCATGGGTCAAGAGGTGGCAACGCGACAAATCGGATTGATAGATAGCCTCCAACTGTTCCACAAGCGCCGTGTCGTAGGCAAAGGCATTGATCTCAAAGTTATGCTCAAAGCTGCGGAAGTCCATGTTTGAGGAGCCGAAAACAGCCAGCTCATCATCGACAAGCATCAACTTCGAGTGGAGGAAACCGGCCATGTAGAAATAGATCTTCACGCCGGCGCGCATCATGTCGTCGATATAAGAGTGAATGGCCAGATCGACCGCCTTCGAATCGGAGCGCAAGGGCAACATCAACCGCACATCGACCCCCGCCAGCGCCGCCGTCTGCAGGGCATTATTCAGGGGTTCGGAGGGGAGAAAATAGGGCGTTTCGATCCAGATACGGCGACGTGCGCGCATCACCGCCATCGTAACGGCCTGCAACAACACGCGCCACTTGCCAAAAGGACCACCCGAAAGCAGTTGCACCACATTCTCGCACGAAGGAATCTCGATGTTCGTGAAGTAGGCCGCACCCTCGACCCGACGGCGGGTGGTGGCATACCAATCGCTCAAAAAGGCGCTTTGCAGCCCCCGCACACCAGCACCCTCCATCCTAAAATGGGTATCACGCCATGGTCCGAGCTCCGAGCCGTAGAGGTAGCGATCGGCAATGTTCATGCCGCCCATATAGCCCACACGAGCGTCGATGATGACCTCTTTGCGGTGGTTGCGGTAATTAACTTTGCTCGCAAAACGCGGGAATTGCACATGCAGAAAAGGATAGACCTCAGCGCCGAGGGCCTCCAACTCTTCGAAGAACTTTTTGCGCACGCTACGCGAGCCGACATCGTCATACAAAAGACGAATCTCGACACCGGCACGTGCCCGTTCGATCAGCGCCTCGCGCAGAAGCCCGCCGGCGCGATCGTCCTCGATGATGTAGTATTGCAGGTGGATGTGGTGTTTGGCCGCACGGATATCGGCCAGCAGGGCCTCCATCTTCTGCATACCGGCCGTAAAGATGGTATATTGTGTGCCATAGAGGGGCACAGCGTGGCCGTTGTAGCTCAGCAGATGGCTCAATGGGCGGAATCGACCAGGCAAGGCAGGACGCTCCTCCTCGGCCGTTTGTTCGAGGTAGGAGGCCACCTGCTTACGCGTACGGCGCGAAATGATGCGTCGCTTGGAGAGATTTTGTCCGAAGAAAAAGTAGCAGATCAGCCCGACCACGGGCGCCAACAACAGCACCACCAGCCACGGCAAACTCTTCAGCGGGTTGCGGTTCTCGGAGATGATGACCACCACCACGCCGACAATCGACACACCATAGATGGCCGCCAGCAGGTATGTGAGCCATTCCGGCATGCAAGAGGTGGTTTAGTTGTGCTGCGTAGCGGGGAATTTCACCGTATAGAGCAGGTGCTCCAGGCCGTGCATCAGATTACGTTTGTGGGGCGGAAGTTTCGGCGCATAGACATAGCAGTCGAGCGTAAAGAGGTAGCCCGTAGCGGTATCGATGGTCGTGTAGCTCACGAACGGGCCACCCATAAAGTCGCCCTCCACATCCCAGAAACCGCGCATCTCGACCCATAGACGCCCCTCCAGACGGAAGGTGCGCAGCTCGGGCTCAAAGACGGGCGAGGTGATCATATACGAGCCATCCGAAGGACCCGGAATGCGCTTCACAAAGCGGTTGCGCGCCTCAACAAGCGCACCGACGGTCAACTCCTTATCACTCGTATAGGGGTAAGCATAGACTACAAAACCCTGACTCGCCTCAGGGTACTCGTAGCGTGCCCAGACAAAATCGTTCGAGTGGGCCGCCAACATATAACCCTTCGGGACATTCATTTCGACACCGAACGACTCCTTGATAGCCTGCTCAATACCTGGCATACCGAATCGTTTGGCATAGGCGATGGCGCGATCGCGCTCGGCCATCTTGATGGCATAGACCAACTTATCGCCATGTGCTGCAAGGTAATCGATGAGCGACTGCTCAGTCGGGCCCTGCAGGGTGAGCACCACCTGCGGAGCGGCCGTCACATCATACTCAACACCCACCGCAGCCTCCGACAAGGTCGGATTTACCAATACTTTGAGGATATTGCGGTGCTCGGCCACGATGTTCTTAAAGCCGTCGGGCGTTGTACGCAACACATCAAATTCAGGCTCCTGCTGCGGCAAATAGGGGATCGGCGCAGCCAGCAACGAGCGAAGCGTATCGCCCAACTCACCCACCCAAACGGGTTGTGTAGCCACCACGACCAATTCGTAGGGACGACCCTGCGAGGTCTTTTGGCTGGTGCCATTGAGTGTATGGAATGCTTTGCAGCCACTCATGAGGAGTGCTACGGCGCAAACAAGCGAAACGAGAAGCGTCTTTTTCATCAATTTTCAAGGTTTATTTTTGCAAATATAGGATTTTTTTTTCGGCCACGCAAATCGACTCACTCCAAGCGAATTGGGCGGATCTATCGATTCTTGGTCAAAGTTTCTTGATTTGGCCTTTTTTGTGCTATATTTGTCCCCGTATGCGTTTCAAACCACCCAAAATATTGCGTCGACTGATGCCCGATCTGATTTGGGAGATCGAGGACGAGGAGGGCATCTTCCTCACCTTCGACGACGGCCCCACGCCCGGCGTAACGGAGTGGGTGCTCTCGACGCTCAACAAGTACAATGCCAAGGCCACCTTCTTCGTGCTGGGTAAAAACGTGGAGATGTATCCCGACCTCTATCAGAAAATTCTCGATGCGGGTCACAAGGTGGGCAACCACACCTACTCGCACCAAAAGGGGTGGAAGATGAGCCTCGAACGCTACACCGAAGATATCGATTTTGCGAACGACCTGGTCCACAGCGACCTCTTTCGTCCGCCCTATGCCCAAATCACCCCCTCACAGGCACGTTTCCTGGCCCAACGCTATAAGCTCGTGATGTGGGATGTCGTTTCGCGCGACTACAACCGCCACCTTTCGCCGAAGACTTGTCTGAGAAATGTGGTCAAATACCTCACACCGGGTACGATCATCGTCTTCCACGACAGCGAGAAGGCCTTCCGCAACATGCGCTATGCGCTGCCACGCACGCTCGAAGCCATCCGCGAGAAGGGGCTGAAGTGCAAAGCCATCGAACTCTAAAACAAACGATCAACCATGAAACTACTCCATCGCTGGCTGCTGCTCCTCGCAGTTGTCGCCTTCGTAGCCTGCGGCTCGGACGATGAGCCGCCAACAGATCCGACTCCCGACGTGCCTGAAACCCCGGCACCAACTCCCGAGCCCGATCCGGAACCCGTCATCCCCTTCACGCTGCAAGATAAGTCAATCGCCATCCTCGGCGATTCGTACTCGACCTACGGCGGTTGGATTCCCGAAGGTTACCTCACTTGGTATGCCATCAACGGCGTAGACGGCAACAATTCGTCGAAAAACGATGTTGCGAAGGTGGAGGACACCTGGTGGCACCAGTTGATGAGCAAGTACAACTGCCGTCTTCTGATCAACAGCAGCTACAGCGGTTCGCCGATCAGCAACACGGGCTACAAGACCGACAGCAACCCGACGGGCGACGAAACGGCCACCTCGTTCATCACCCGCATGAAGCGCGACCTTCCGGCCTCGAAACACAAGCCCGAAGTAATTCTGATCTTGGGCGGCACTAACGACCACTACGCTCCGGCGCCGAGTGGCGTGGTAAAATATGCCGACTGGACCACCGAAGACCTGAAGTGTTTCTTCCCTGCCTTTGCCTACATGCTCCACTACCTAAAGCAGGAGCACCCCACGGCTCGCATCATCAACATCCAGAACGATTGCTTCTCGAGTGAGGAGGCTGCAGCCATCGCCACAATCACCGCCTACTACGGTGTTCCGAACGTTATTTTGACCAACATCAAGGGATCGGCCAACCTGCAAGGCGGCCACCCCACGAAGGCCACCATGATGCGCCTTGCCGAACAGGTCGACAAGGCCATTCATGAATAATTGTCGGATTTATAGCATGATATTGTTTTTTTTACTATCTTTGCACCCGCGAAAATTAACATAAAACACATAACACTATGCAAATTACTGCTGCTGATATCAAAATCGGTATGTGCATCGAGATGGACGGCAAGACCTTCCTTGTAGTCGATTTCCAGCACTGCAAGCCGGGCAAAGGCCCCGCTTTCGTTCGTTCGAAGCTCAAGAATCTGGAGAATGGTCGCGTTCTGGAGAACACCTTCTCGTCGGTAGGCATCAAGATCGAGCAGGTACGCGTTGAGCGTCGCCCCTACCAGTTCACCTATGAGGATGACCTGGGTGCTCACTTCATGCACACGGAGACTTTCGAGGAGATCAACATCGAGAAGTCGCTCATCAACAACTACGACCTGATGGCTGATGGTCAGGTAGTCGAGGTGATGTTCCACACCGAGAAGGAGCAGGTTCTTTCGGCCGAGCTTCCCCCGATCGTAGATATGGAGGTTACCTACACCGAGCCGGGTATC
>JAFZFJ010000204.1 GCA_017555975.1 Alistipes sp.
AACCCAAGACCTCCTCGCCCGAAACCACGTAGGGTCGCGTGCCGTAGATTGCCTCACCGTAGGACCAGAGCCACACGCCGACATTCTGCACCACATCCTGCTGATTTTGTGGGATCGTACCGTCGGCCATCGGTGACAGGTTCAAGAGCAGACGGCCGTTGTTCGACACCACGCGCACCAGATGCTTCACGATCTGCTGATAGGTCAGCAACTGCATGCCCTTCACGTAGCCCCATGAACGGTGGTAGCCATCGCTGATCGTCAGGTCCGAAAGCCACGGTTCGGGATCGATCGCCGTCGGGGCGTGCATCTCGTGGTCGAGCATGCAAATCGTACGCGGGAGCTCCTCGTATTTGTAGGTCACAACCACCTCCTGACCGCGCTCCTCGGCGCGGTTAAAGTAATGGGCCAAAAACTCACGCTTGAGCGAATCGGGAATCTGGTCCATCCAGGCATCGAAGTAGATCACATCGGGGCCATACTTATCGATCACCTCGCGCCCCTTGTCGAGCCACATCTGAAGCCACTCCTCGTGGTCCATCAGGCAACCATAGAGTTTTTCGTATTTGGGGTTGTTCGCTGCCCAGTGGGGCTGCACCTGGACATAGGTGTAGTTGTTTTCGTGGTGCAACGAGAGGAAGAACTTCATTCCGCGCGCCTTGATAGCATCGCCCAACGCCCCCACCACATCGCGCTTGGGACCCATCTTGGCCGCGCAGAAGGGGGTATGTTCCGAGTCCCACATCGAAAAGCCGTCGTGGTGTTCGGCTACCATACCGGCAAACTGTGCACCACTCTCTTTGAAAAGTGTCGCCCACGCCTCAGGGTCGAATTTCTCGGCCTTAAACATCGGGATAAAGTCATGATATCCAAACTCTTCGAGCGGTCCCCACAACTGCTCATGACGACGATGACCACCCATCAGGAAGTTCTCCGACGTCGAGTCACGATGCATGTAATAGTAGTACTGCTCGTTGCCATAAGCAGGCACCGAGTATACGCCCCAATGGACATAGATACCAAACTTGGCATCGCGCATCCAATCGGGAACTGCCTCGTGTTTTTCGAGCGATTCCCAGGTCGGTTCATACGAACCTTGAGGGGGTTGCATTGCCGGCTGGCAGGCCGTCATCATTCCAACAAGCGCCGTAAGCGCCACGATCCATACGCGTTTCATTTTTCTTGCTATTTTTTTATTCAAACAATGTTTTCAACTCCTCGTAGAACTCCTTGCTCTCGCCCTTGAAGATCTTGTGGATCGTACCCTCGGGGGTAATGATCACCTTCGTCGGATAGCCCTCCACGGCATAACGGGCAGCCACCGACTCCTTGACCGGAGCCTCCATCGGATCAATCACATGAATCCACGGCAACTTCAGACGCTCCACGGCCATGCGCCACGTCTCCTCCTTATCGCCACAAGCCACACCGATCATCTCCATTTTGTCGGCATACTGCTCGTAGGCGCTCTTCATGCGGGGCATACCCTTGATGCACCACGAGCACCACGTTCCCCAAAAATCGAGCACCACCCACTTACCGCGATGCGACGAGAGGGTCACCGACTTACCCTTCGGATCTTTGAGTGCAAAATCGGGAGCAACGCCACCCTCCTCAATCTGTGCCTTCAGCTCGGCACGCTGCAGCTGATCCTCCAGATAGCTCTCGGTGGCCTTCATTACGGGACGGAAGACGCCCTTGAAGACCTTCGGCTCGAGCTGGCGGTAATAGCGCTCGCCACGCTTGGGACCCATCTGATAGAGACAGTAGGCCGACACCTCGCTTTCGGGGTTCGCCTTCATATACTCGGCATAGATCGAGTGCAGAGCCGTGCGGATATTCATCATGCGGTTGCGCAACGAATCGACCGTTGAGCTCTTCGCCGCAACAGCCTCATTCAAAGCACGACCCACACGATACTGGTCAATATGTACGGCACGGGCCGAATTGTCGAGTTTTACGATCTCAGCATTGAGCGCCGATCCCTCGACCTTAGCCTCGAGGTGACCGTGGCGATGCTTTTTGATGCGCACAGCCACCTGCTCGCCCGGCTGCAGAATCAGCGCGATGCGCGATGCGGGCATCGCACCCTCCTCACCCGGAGTAAATTGCAGCGAGAGATGATGGTTCTCCCGGGCCGAAAAAGCCAATTCGGCACACCCCTCGTGTAAAATCAGCGTATCGATCGTGCGCTGGTACTTCTCACGGTCTCCACGCGCCATGATGCGCTCCTCAAAATTGCTTCTTTCGACCAGAAGCATATCCGACGTAACACCCTCGGTCTGAATCGATAAGCGCGTCTCTTTGCTGCACGATGACAACACCACCAGGGCGAAAATCCACATGAAATGTTTCATAATCCTATTCTATTTGGTGCAAAGATACGAATAAGCGAGCAAGAAATAAGAAGTTTACTTCTATTTTTTTACAGCGAGCGGGAGTATCTTCGAGCTTTAGCTCAAAGATACGAATAAGCGAGCGAGAAATATCAAGCTTGCTTGAATATTTTTCCCGGCGAGAGAGATTTACCTCAAAGATACGAAGATTTTCAAGAAAATCTCACTTTTCAATTTTTCATTCTTAGCATTTCATTTCCTACCTTTGCCCCCATTATGATTCCCTACAAGAAACGCATCCTTAAAAACGGCCTTACGGTGGTGGTCAATCGCGACCACTGCTCGAAACTCTCGGCCGTCAATCTGTTGTATAAAGTCGGCGCCCGCAACGAGGACCCCGACCGCACGGGCTTTGCGCACCTGTTCGAGCATCTGATGTTTCGTGGCACGCGCCAAGTCCCGACCTTCGACCTGCCGGTACAGATGGCCTCGGGCGAGGACAATGCCTTTACGAACAACGACTACACGAACTTCTACCTCACCCTGCCGGTCGACAATCTCGAAACGGCACTGTGGCTCGAGAGTGACCGCATGCAGGGACTTTGGATCACCCCCGAAAAGCTTGAGACCGAAAAACGTGTGGTGATCGAGGAGTTCCGCCAGCGCTACCTGAATCAGCCCTACGGCGATCAAACGATGCTCCTCAGGGAGTTGGCCTACACGACCCACCCCTATCGCTGGGCAACCATTGGCCGATCGACCGACCACATCGAGGGGGCAACCCTCGAAGAGGTGGAGCGCTTCTACCGCACCTTCTACCGCCCTTCGAATGCGGTGCTGGCCATCTCGGCCGACCGCGAAGAGGAGGCGATGCTCGACCTGGTGGAGCAGTGGTTCGGAGAGCTCAGCGACAGCCCGTTCACCCATGCCCCCATTCCGCAGGAGCCCATGCAGACCGAGGCACGTAAGCTCATCGTAGAACGCGATGTCCCCGCCACGACGATCTCGATCGCCTACCACATGGGCGACCGTCTGTCGAAAGACTTCTCGACGGGCGACCTCGTTTCGGACCTGCTTTCGGGAGGCGACTCGTCACGCCTATACCAGCACCTGGTCAAGGAGCAACGACTCTTCGCTTCGGTCAACGCCTACATCTCGGGCGATGT
>JAFZFJ010000205.1 GCA_017555975.1 Alistipes sp.
CCGAGGCACTTGAAGATCGTAGCCTGCAACTTGGCGTCGTGGATACGGATCGAGCCACCGCCGATCTCCGTGCCGTTGCAGACAAAGTCGTAGGCGTTGGCACGCACACGACCCGGATCGCTTTCGAGGAACTCGACATCCTCCGGTTTGGGCGAGGTGAAGGGGTGGTGCATGGCGTAAAAACGCTCGGTCTCCTCATCCCACTCGAACATCGGGAAGTCAACAACCCACAGCGGGGCGAACTTCTTCGGATCGCGCAGGCCGAGCTGCTGACCCACCTCCAGACGGAGGGCGCAGAGCTGCGTGAGGGCCTTAAACTTCTTGCCGCAGAGGATGAAGACCATGTCACCGGCCTTGGCACCGCACTTCTCGGCCATGGCGCTTACCTCCTCGGGCGAGTAGAACTTATCGATCGACGACTTCACGCCGCTCTCCTCCACGCGGATCCAAATCAGACCCTTAGCACCTACCTGCGGACGCTTCACGAACTCCGTGAGGGCGTCAATCTGCTTGCGCGTATAGGTAGCGCAACCCGTGGCTGCAAAGCCCGTGATGTACTCAGCATCGTCGAAGACCGAGAAACCGTGGCCCTTAGCCAGGTCGGTCAGATCGGCAAATTCCATACCGAAGCGCAGGTCGGGCTTGTCCGAACCGTACTTCTCCATCGCCTCGCTCCAGGGCATGCGGCGGAAGGGCTCCGTAAAGTCGATGCCCATCACCTCGCGGAACATGTGCTTAGCCCAATTTTCGAAGGTCGAGATTACATCCTCCTGCTCTACGAAGGCCATCTCGCAGTCGATCTGCGTAAACTCGGGCTGACGATCGGCGCGCAGGTCCTCGTCGCGGAAGCAACGTACGATCTGGAAGTAGCGGTCATAACCGGCCACCATCAGCAGCTGCTTGAGCGTCTGGGGCGACTGCGGCAGGGCGTAGAACTGGTTGGGGTTCATGCGGCTCGGTACGATGAAGTCACGAGCACCCTCGGGGGTCGAACCTACCAGGTAGGGGGTCTCGATCTCGAGGAAACCCTCCTGGTCGAGGAAACGACGAATCTCCAGAGCCATCTTGTGGCGCAGAATCATGTTGCGCTGCAGGGGCGGACGACGCAGGTCGAGGTAGCGGTACTTCATGCGCAGGTCATCGCCACCGTCCGAGTTCTCCTCGATGGTGAAGGGGGGCGTCTGCGCCTCGTTCAGTACCGTGATAGCCGTAGCGGCTACCTCGATATCGCCCGTCGGCATTTTCGGATTCTTGGCTTGGCGCTCCAAAACCGTACCGGTTACTTGGAGTACCCACTCGCGACCCACCTTGAGGGCCGTTTCACGTACCTCGGCATCCGAGTTCTCCTCGACAACAATCTGCGTCAGACCATAGCGGTCACGCAGGTCGATGAAGGTCATGGCGCCCAGGTTACGAACCTTCTGCACCCATCCGGCGAGGGTGACGGTTTCGTTCACATTTTCGACTCGCAGCGAGCCGCAGGTGTGAGTTCTATACATAGAAAAAAGATTTTTACGTGTTTTCAACTGAACTTGCAAATATACACAATAAAAATTGTATTTTTGTGTTAGAAAACCTAAAAAATACGATAAATGAAACATCTGGTGTCTATTGTGGGCTTACTATTCGCCCTCACGCTGCCCGTAGCGGCTCAAACCGACCCGGCTTCGATGGACCGTAAGGCCGAGAAGGAACAACAAAAGGAGATTAAACAACAAGAGAAAGCGCAGAAAAAAGAGGCTAAAGCACAGGAGAAAGCGCAGAAAAAGCAGGAGAAGGAGGAGCGCAAACGTATGGCCGAGCTCGAGCGCTTGGCGACGCCCCATTTCGAAGGTGGCGATATCGATACGTTCGAGCGTTGGATCGTGGCCAATCTGCGTCGCGACTTCGGTCCGCTGCCCCCGAATACGCCCTATGTTAAGGTGGATGTCCCCTTCTATGTCGAGGCTGACGGCTCGACCTCGCTCAGTGACGAGGATACCACGGATGAGCACCTCTATCCGCGTTTGGTGCATGAGATTGAGCGTGTGATCCTCTTCTCGCCCAAGTGGACCCCGGGTAAGGATGCCTTTGGTAATCCGATCCGTAGCCGTCAGGTGGCTTCGCTGACCTTCAAGCACGATCCCTCGCAGATCGATCCGTGGGATATTCATCCTACGCCGCGTCCCGTGCCGTCTCCGGGCGTACACCCCGCGCCGCATCCGAAACCGCAACCCACCCCCGGTCCGACTCCCAAACCGCGTCCGGGCAAACGTCGTCGCTAATCGATAGAGCATGTCGGAGAAGGAGATGTGCCGTGCTACGGATGAAAATTTCATGCGCCAGGCACTAAATGAGGCGCGCGCTGCGTTTCGTAAGCAGGAGGTTCCCATTGGGGCAGTCATCGTGTGCGAGGGTCGCATCATTGGTCGAGGCCATAATTTGGTGGAGACCTTGCAGGATCCGACCGCTCACGCCGAGATGCAGGCCCTGACGGCTGCGACCGAGACCCTGGGCGGAAAATACCTGCCGAAATGTACACTCTACGTCACCGTTGAACCCTGTATCATGTGTGCCGGGGCGATCGGATGGGCGCAAGTGGGTCGCGTGGTGTGGGGCGCAGATGATCCCAAGAAGGGCTATCGCACCTATTCCGAGCGTGTTTTCCACCCGAAGACGGTGGTCGAATGTGGCGTGTTGCAGGCTGAGTGTGAGGCGTTGATGAGCGATTTTTTTGCCACCTTACGCCGTTAGCTACCGATATAAAGGGGTGAAATTTGAAAGTTTGAAAACTTTTGTATAATTTTGTCGCTCGTTGTCTCAAACAACGTGATAAAGAAAAAATTAATAACCAAAAAACTTTATAGAATTATGAAAAAACTTATGGTATTGGTAGCTGCGCTCTTCGCTGTTTGCTCGCTGTCGGCGCAGGATCTGAAGACGGTGTTCAACGAGGGTGGTGCTGCTTATACGGCCAAGAACTTCCAGCTTGCTGCTGAGAAGTTCGAGCAGGTTATCAACGAGGGTGCCGATATGGCCGACATGGAGTCGACCGTAGCATCGGCTAAGGGTTACCTGCCCAAGTGCTACTACATGTTGGGTGGTCGTGCTGCTCAGACGAAGAATCTGGATGTTGCACTCGAGAACTTTACGAAGGCTGCCGATCTGGCCGAGCTCTATGGCGACGCTACGAACGCCGACAAGTACAAGGTGTGGATTGGTAAGATCTACCAGATGAAGGGTGGTGAGGCTTTCAACTCGAAGGACTACGCTACGGCTGTTGCTGTGTTCGAGAAGGGCTACGCTGCTGACCAGAACAACACGGCTATGGCACTGAACCTGGCTATGAGCTACTGCGAGCTGGGTGAGTTCGAGAAGGGTATGGATATCTACGAGGTGGTTGCTGCTAAGACGCACCCCAAGTATGCTGCTGACGCTGCTAAGGCTAAGGAGCAGATGGCCCTCTACACGAACAACGAGGTTGCTAAGCTGCAGGGTGCCGGCGATTTCGACGGTATCATCGCTATGGCTGACAAGCAGCTGGCTAAGAACCCCGTAAGCCCCACCTTCCAGTTGGTTCGCCTGCAGGCTTACCTCGGCAAGAAGGACTACAAGAAGGTAGTAGAGTTGGGTGAGGAGGCTGCTGCTGCTCAGGTTGATGAGGCTGACAAGAGCATGGCTTACTTCCAGGTAGGTGCTGCTTACAACGCTCTCTCGCAGCGCGAGCAGGCTATCGCCGCCTTCCAGAAGGTTACTGCAGGTGCTGCTGCTGAGAACGCAAAGGCTGCTCTGGCTGAGCTGACGAAGTAATCGTTAATGCTGCCGAAAGAAAAGCGGTTGTCAAAGAGGCAACCGCTTTTTTTGTGCTGTAGTGTCTAAAGGTGTCTAAAGGTGTCTAAAGGTAACTAAAGG
>JAFZFJ010000206.1 GCA_017555975.1 Alistipes sp.
AACATTACGAATCATGTAGCGGTGCTGGGCCGAAAGGTTGCCTTATTGGTAGCATTTCTAACCATCTCCGCATTCGCTTTTGCACAGCAGCGCGTGACCGGTACGGTGACGGATGCCAACGGCGAGCCGGTAATCGGCGCCAGTGTAATTGTGGAGGGTACGACGACCGGTACAACTACGGGTGTAGACGGCAAGTACTCGTTGAGCGTGCCTGCAAAGGCTACGCTGGTTGTGTCGTATCTGGGTTACAAGGATCAGACGATCGTTGTAGGCGCCCAGACGAACATTGACGTAACGATGGCCGAGGACGCCGCCTCGTTGGACGAGGTTGTGGTTGTCGGTTACGGTACGATGAAAAAGCGCGATTTGACGGGTGCCGTTTCGTCGGTGAAGTCGGACGTGGTGAAGCTCACCCCGTCGGCTAACCCGATGGAGTCGTTGCAGGGTCGCATCGCAGGTCTCGACATCACGAAGTCGAGCGGTCAGGCAGGTGCCGGTGTATCGATGCAGCTCCGTGGTAACCGTTCGATCTCGGAGGGTGGTAACCCGCTGATCCTGATCGACGGTATGCCGGGTGACTACTCGTCGCTGAACCCGAACGACATCGAGACGATCGACGTACTGAAGGATGCTTCGGCTACGGCAGTTTACGGTTCGAGCGGTTCGAACGGTGTTATCATCATCACCACGAAGAAGGGTAAGGCCGGCAAGCTGGCTGTTAACTTCGACGCTTACGTAGGTATCAGCGACTGGTCGGTACTGCCCGAGTCGACGCCCGAGCACTACGTAGCTACGGTTATCGAGGCACAGCAGTGGGCCGGCACGTACGACGATTCGCAGGACGTACTGAACGAGGCTATGCGCGAGGCATACGACAAGGGCAACGTGATCAACTGGCCGGATGCCATTCTGAACACGGGTGTGACGCAGAACTACTCGGTATCGGTGTCGGGTGGTAACGACCGCACGCAGGCTTACTTCTCGGGTAACTACTCGGAGGAGCAGGGTCAGTACAAGCGCAACAACTACAAGCTCTACTCGTCGATGATCCGTCTGAACCACAACGTAAACAAGTGGTTGTCGGCCGGTATCCACACGCAGTTGGCTTATTCGGACAAGGAGAACTCGCATTCGGACCTCGAGCAGGCTATGCGTGCTAATCCGTTCGGTCAGCTCTACAAGGAGGATGGTTCGGTAAACGAGTATCCGGTTATCGACGACAACCGTCAGGTAAACCTGCTGCTCAACGAGAACCGCGATGCTTATCGCAGCCCCTCGCACAACTTCAAGCTCTACTTCCAGCCCTACATTAAGATCACGCCCGTGAAGGGTCTGACGCTGGAGTCGCGCCTGAGCGCTGCTGTAAACTACAGCAACTCGAAGCAGTGGATCGGTTACGGTTCGTACCAATTCTACGATCAGGCCGGTACGGGTGCCGTTGGCCGTCCCAACTCGGAGCTCAAGGACTACACGAAGGCTTCGATTTCGAACAGCCGCAGCTATGGTTACACCTGGGAGAACATTCTGACCTACAACTTCACGGTTGCCGAGGATCACGACTTCACCGTAACGGGTGTTACGACCTATTCGCACAGCCAGAGCGAGTCGTCGAGCATGACGGCTACGGGTATTCTCTCGAATGTTGAGAAGTGGCACAACATGTCCAAGGCCACCGGCACGAAGTCGCAGAGCTCGGGCTACTCGATGGGTAAGTCGATGGGTCTCGTGGCTCGTTTGAACTACTCGTACCAGGGCAAGTACCTCTTCTCGGCTTCGGTTCGTCACGATGGTAACTCGAAGCTCGCTAAGGGCCGCCAGTGGGATACCTTCCCCGCCGTTTCGGCCGGTTGGCGTATTTCGGAGGAGTCGTTCATGGATGGCACGAAGGGCTGGTTGGATAACCTGAAGATTCGTGTTGGTTATGGTGAGACGGGTGCTGCCGGTATCGGTGCTTATTCGTCGTGGTCGATCCTGCAGCAGGGTCAGATGTCGCTTGGTGGCGTTTTGACGACCAACTACAACTTCCCGAACCCGATCACGAATGCCGGTCTGACGTGGGAGCGCTCGAAGTCGACCAACGTTGGTTTGGACGCTTCGTTCCTGAACAACCGCATCGAGCTCGCAGCTGAGTACTATATTGTAAATACGGATGATGTAATCTGGAACCTGACGCTGCCCGTAAACAACGGTGGTCAGAACGCTTCGACCTACTTCACCACGACGGCCAACATGGCCAAGACCCAGAACAAGGGTATCGAGCTCACGCTCACGACGCGCAACATCGTGAAGAAGGACTTCCAGTGGACTTCGACCTTCACGTTCGCTCACAACAAGGAGCAGGTAAAGGCTCTGGGTGAGGGTGCTGCCGAGTTTGTTCAGCAGGATACGCGCGACGAGAAGTCGTACACGCTGCACGTTGGTGATCCCGTGAAGTCGTACTGGCACTACAAGCTCGACGGCGTATGGCAGCTGGGTGAGGAGGCTGATGCAGCCGCCTTTGGCAAGCAGCCGGGTGACCTGAAGGTGAACATCCCGGGCATGGAGAAGGTTTCGGACGGTGTATGGCGCAAGGCCTACGAGCAGGAGGACGGCACGATTGCTTACAACGAGTACAATGCTGAGAACCCCTACTCGGTATCGGCTGCCGATAAGCAGATGATCGGTCACGCTTCGCCCGACTTCTCGTTCGGTTTCCAGAACACCTTTACCTACAAGTGGTTCGACCTGTCGATCTACATGTATGGCCGCTTCGGTCAGATGATGTACTACGATCCGATGGTATGGTACTCGTCGAGCGGTGGTAACTTCCCCGACTACTACAACTACTGGACGCCCGAGAATCCGTCGAACGATTTCCCGGCTCTGAACTCGGGTCGCAACTGGAAGAACGACAGCTACTACACGGCTCGTGCATTCGTAGACGCTTCGTTCTTCAAGATCAAGAACATCACGCTCGGTTATACGCTGGGTCAGAAGGCCGCTTCGAAGATCGGTATTCAGCGTTTCCGCGTATATGCTACGATCACCAACCCGCTCGTAGTGGCCAAGAGCCACCTCATCAAGGATTACGATCCCGAGATGGGCGGTTCGCTCGACTTCCCGCTCACGAAGCAGGTTGTATTCGGTGTCAATCTTTCGTTCTAATTTAATTAAGGTATAAAAGATTATGAAAAAGATATTTCTTGCAATCGTTGCTATCGCAGGATTGACCTTTACCTCCTGCGATCTGGACGAGTACAACCCCAGCGCCGGTGATGCGTCGCTGACCGCGTACTCGGCATGGGCAGGTCTGCAGGCTTACTGCTACTCGTGCTTGGCCGACGAGCTCTACACCGCTTCGGACTGGATGTTCGCTTCGGAGGGTGGTACGGACTGCTGGGTGGCTAAAAACAACGGTACGGGCTCGAAGGATTTGTTCTACTACGAGGACATGACCCCTTCGACTAACGCCACGAAGAAGCTCTTCAAGCAGTGCTATTCGATGCTGACGACCTGTAACACGGTTATCAACGAGGCTGACAACATCACGATCGACCGCAACGAGGAGCTCATTCCGATCCTCGTAGCCGAGACCAAGACGCTGCGCGCCTTCTACTACTACCTGCTGGTATCGAACTTTGGTCCCGTAACGCTGACCCTGGACTCGAATGCTTCGGTTTCGGGTGTTGTAGAGCGTCACCCCAAGCGTACGAGCGAGAAGGAGATCTACGACCAGGTCATCAAGGACCTCACGGAGGCTATTGAGGTGCTGCCCGTTACCGCATTTGACGGCAACAAGGCTCGCGTCACGAAGAAGGCTGCCATGGGTATCCTGGCACGCGTTTATGCACAGCGCGCCGGTCTGGGTGATTCGAAGTTTGGTGATGGCCAGACCTACTGGCAGCTCTGCTTCAACACCGCCAAGGATCTGATCGACAATGCCGGCACCTATGGCGCACACCTCTATGACGATGTGTACGACACGTGGGCTGATGCCAACAACCGCAACAACGAGGAGGCGCTCTTCATCGCTGCCGGTCTGGACGCCAACGATCCCTCGAGCCAGTACGGTTCGTGGCGCAACAAGCTATCGGCCTACTCGTGCGCTGATGCAGGTTCATGTTCGGAGTTCTGGAACAGCAACCACAAGCCCGGCGACAAGGGTTACTACTACGGTCGTCACAACTCGTCGACATGGATGCCTACGAAGTACCTGATGTACTGCTTCGATCCTACCTGGGATAAGCGTTGGGAGGCTTCGTGGCAGTATGCATACGGTGAGTGGTCGATGGTTCAGTGCGGCTGGGTAGCCTTCAACAAGGGTTGCATCACGCTGACCGAGGCTATCTGCACCAAGTACGGTATCGACCCCTCGAACGTAGGTAAGGTGATCATCCCGTTGGCTGACTGCCACGGTATCGCCAGCTCGTTCAACGGCAACCAGTATCCCGCCAAGATTTGGAAGAAGGGTACGACGAAGGAGACCGCTACGGTAGACAATCTGCTGCATGTTGACGATCCCGAGTGGGGTACGCGTAAGGCTTACTCGGTTCCCTATCCGGTAGCTGCTGACGACAACCGCTTCAACATCGTTTCGGTTCACACCGACGCCGAGTTGCAGGTTTACAAGGATGGCAAGAGCCAGTTCTTCGCCTTCAAGCTTGCTGACCTCTACGGTACGGACGACCTGCCTTATGGTACGGTTGACCAGGGTTCGGATGCCGCTAAGGCTCCCGTAGGTGGTCAGGATCCCGAGACGGGTGCTTACCTGACGAATGCCCACCGTGCTTATCCTTCGCTGACGAAGTTCAACTGGTCGTATGAGGGCGTATTTGCCGGCTCGAACCTGCAGGTGAAGGGTGGTGACATGTTCATCATGCGTATGGCTGAGGTCTATCTGCTGGCTGCCGAGGCTGCCGAGATGTTGGGTAAGGGCGGTGAGGCCGCAACCTATCTGAACGTACTGCGCAAGCGTGCTGCTCGTGAGGGCGTTGCCGAGTCGGTTTGGAAGCTCGCGACGGCTACGGAGGATGACGTACTCGACGAGTATGCTCGTGAGATGTGCGGTGAGTTCTCGCGTTGGGCTCTGCTGAAGCGTCACAACAACATCAAGGAGCGTCTGGAGAAGTACAACAAGCGTGCTGCCAAGTCGTTCAAGCCTCACCACTACAACCGTGCTATCTCGATCGACTTCCTGCAGACGATCCTGAACGCCGAGGAGTATGGTGACAACGGTTACGGTGCTACCGCCAAGTCGGGTCTGGAGGGTTTTGAATAATCGTCCAACCGCTTTCTAACGGATGGGTGCCCACGTTTGGGCACCCATCTTTTGATTTTAGACAAAAAAATCCTATTTTTGTGTAAACATCACGGCTGAAATTATGAAACACCTTTTGACGCTTCTCTTGCTCGGTGTGGCCGCACTGGCTACGGCACAGCAAAAGCAGATTCCCTTCAACGGCGAGCTGCTCGACCTGAACGACAAGCCGATTCGCACGGCCCGCGTCTATGTCGAGAATGAGAAAGATTACGCTTTGAGTGATCGCCAAGGTAGATTCGGTCTGTCGAATGTCGGCCCGAATGACACGCTGAAAATTGTGGTCAAAAAACATCTGTACACAGTTCCCGTAGAAGGCAAGCGAAGCATCCGCATCCACCTGATCGAAGAATCTTCACAGATACAAGCCGAGGAGGTACCCGAATTTATGTCGATTGGCTACGGCTTCGTAAGTCGCCGTGAACGCACCAACGCCTCGAACTACATCTCGGGCGAAGAGTTGCGTCGAAGCGGTTATGTGAATATTCTGGAGGCGCTGCAGGGCCGCGTTCCGGGTCTGGATATCATGGGATCGCACGGCGACATGCAGATGACCATGCGTGGCACTAGAACCATCAAGGGTGATTCAACCCCCATTTTCGTGGTGGACGGCGTAGTTGTCCCCACGTTCGATGGGCTCAATATCAACGATGTAGATTACGTCGAAGTGATGAAAGAGGCCTCGATATACGGATCACAGGGTGCTAATGGAGCCATCCTCGTACACACCAAAATGGCACGATAAGAGGCGACAATGAATCTTAATAAGAGAGGGCTGTCCACTTGGGGCAGCCCTCTCTTTGCGTCAAAACATCCTATGCAGACGTCTCTGCCTCCTGCTCGTTCCACTGCGAAGGTGCCACGCCGAAGCGCTTCTTAAAGACGCGGGTAAAGTATTTCGGGTCCGAGAAACCGACCATATCACTGATAGCAGCAATGTTGTGATGGCGCTCGCGAATCAGTTGACAAGCCCGTTTCAGACGCAACTCGCGCACAAACTCGACCGGCGAGAGGTCAACGGCAGCCTTCATTTTGCGATAAAGTGCCGGCGTCGAGAGGCAGAGCTCGGAGGCAAAGTCACCCATGCTCCACTCGCCATCATCGAGGTGGGACTCCACGATGGCCACCGCCTTGCGCAAGAAGAGCGCCTCGGGGGTAATATACTTCTCACTATCGTTCTTCATCATCTCAGAAGAGGCAAGCTGGGCCAACAAGCGCTGCTGGAACTCCTGTCGTCGTGCAATCAACGAACGGATGCGCACCATGAGATAGGAGGCATGGAACGGTTTGGGGATATAATCATCGACACCCGACTCCAAGCCCTGGATACGATCATCGAGCGAGGATTTGGCCGACAGCAACAAAATCAGAATGTGCGACGTGTTAGGGTCGCTCTTCATCGCCTTAACCATATCCAGACCATCCATGTGCGGCATCATGATGTCGCTAATTACCAGGTTGGGCTGGTGCTCCTGCGCCACAGCCAGACCCTCCACGCCATCAGCCGCCGCGAAGACTGTATATTCAGCCGAGAGGATGTTGCAAATCATGGTTCTCAGCTCCTCGTTATCCTCTACGACCAAAATGCGCCAGCGATCATCCGCCTCATCCACAATCACGGAGGACTCCACCGCAGCCGGCGAAGGGCTACTCGAGGGCAACAACTGCGCAAGCGACGCATCTGCCTCCTCGGACTGTTGGTGATCGTCGAGCAGGAAATCGACATACTCCAATGCCTTGTAAGCCTGCTGTTCGATGGGCAGCATGACGGTAAAGCAACTACCCTGCTCCACCTCACTCTTCACCGTGATCGTACCCCCATGCAGCTGCACCAGCTCCTGCACCAACGAGAGGCCGATACCCGACGAAGGCTTGAATAAATTAGCGCGCACCAAGGTTTCGAAGCGTACAAAGAGACGTTTGAGCGTCTCCTCGTCAATGCCCTGGCCCTGGTCAACCACCTCCATCTTCAGATTTCCATCCCACATGCCCACGCAGACCTTGATAGCCCGCCCGGCAGGGGTATATTTGAAGGCATTCGAGAGCAGGTTGAAGAGAATCTTCTCCAGTTTATCCCGATCAAACCAACCCATCAGCACCTCGTCGGCGCACTCCAATCGATAATCGATGCTGCGTTCTGCGGCTAACAACTCAAAATGGTTCATCGTCTGACGAATCGCTTTGAGCACGTCACCCTGCTCAAGCAACAGGCGCATCTTGTGGTTTTCGATTTTACGGAAATCGAGAATCTGGTTGACCGTATGAATCAGACGTTGCGTATTGCGACGAACCACGGTCAGCTCGTTACGTCCCTCCTCGGTGAGCTGCTCACGACGCAGCAGCAGATCGATCGGTGCCGTGATAAGCGTAAGCGGAGTGCGCAACTCGTGCGAGATATTGGTATAGAAGTGCAGCTTGGTGGCCGAGAGGCGCTTCTCCATCGCCACCTGCGTGCGCAGGCGCAAGATCGTAACGGGAATCAGGATCGCCAACGCCAACAACACGGCATAGAGCAACCACACCCAGCGCGTCTCCCAGAAGGTCGGGGCAACCGTCAGCTCCAATGCCAGCGTATTATCCACCCACTCGCCATCGCCATTGGTCGAACGGATCTCGACCTGATAGCTACCGGCATCAAGGTCGAAGAAATGGAGGTTGGACTGATAGCCCAGCGGACTCCACGAAGCACTCTTATCGCGTTGCTTCGTATTACGAAAACGGTAGGCGTATTGCACCGCCTGCGGATCGCTAAAATCGAGGGCTGTAAACGAGAGTGCCACATTGCGCTCGTTAGACTTCAACTCCAGGTGGCCCAACTGATCGACACCCTGCGTGCGCGCCTGATCATTCACACGCAACTCGGTCAACAGGATCGGAGGTACAAATTGGCTGATCGCAGGGTCGGTGCGTACCGAGCAGAGGGCATTCGTAAGCCCCACGAAGAGCCGATTGTCGCGCAAGAGCGGCTTGGCCTCGCTGAAAAATTGCGTACTGCTGCGGTATTGCGAACCAAAGGTTTTGAATTGGCGCGTGGCAGGGTCGAAACGAAAGACCTCCGTTTCGGTCACAATCCACTGATAGCCCGTTTCCGGATCCTCGACCATCGAGAGCACCTGCTCCGAAGGGAGGCCCTCCTTGCGCGTGAGGTTCTCGCAACAAAGCCGCTCGGTCGTGCATAGCTCGGGGATAAGGCGGCTCAAGCCACCCGAGAAACCCAGCAGGTAGATCTCACCCGACGAGGTATAGTGAATGTCGCGAATGTCGTTCGACAGCAAGTTATCGGTCGCCTGACCATCCATGCTGTAGGAGTAGCAACGAATCTCTTCGGGGCGACTGAATTGGGTCGAAAGCACCACCAGGCCCTGGGTCGTACCCACCAGGAGGTAATCCCCGATTTCGAGCAACGTGCGCACGCGGTGATAGGCTTGCTGTGGGTAGGGCAGCAGATTCACGCGATGGAGGAATCGGGGCGTCGCGCTCTGTTCGTCGAAGACCATATTCACACCACCGTCGTAGGTACCCACCCACAAACGGCCATGGCGGTCACGGCAAATATCATAGATATTGTTGCAACTCAACGAATAGCTGTCCTGCGCCGCATGGCAGAAATTCTCCACACGATAGTTGCGATTTCCGTTAGGCGTCAATCGGAACAAACCCTTGTTGCGCGAACCAAGCCAAATCGTACCATCCTCGTCCTCATGCATGCAGTAGATGGGGGCCGAGAAGAGAACCGGTCGCTCGTGAATGGCTCCATCGGCACCCAAATAGCCCAGCAAACGATCCTGCTTGTCAAAAAGGCGGATCGAGCAATCGCGCGAGGTGGCCCACAGTCGCTCCTGGCGATCCATCAACATCGCCTTCGCTTCGCTACCGGTGACAACAATCGATTTCAACTCCCACGAGCGAAGCGTCAAACGGGTTACGCCCATCGTCTCGCCCAACCACAAATTACCCTGACGATCCACACAATAGCGACGTGTCACCTTGCGATAGGGTTCACCCAAGAAGCTATGCAACGATTCCAATTGTCCGGTTTCGGGATTGTAGTACCCCAAAGCGCCATCGTGTGGGTTGACAATGATATTACCATCGTGATCTTCGTGCCAAAAAATCATACTACCCTGCTCCTGGTGAGGCATATCCTCGGGAGCAGTTTGCAAATAGGAGGTTTTGCCCGTCTCAAGCTCATGGCGAAACACACCCGATGCATCCGTAAAAATCCACAGACAATCATGACTGTCGCGGTAGAACCGATTGGCCTCACCTCCGACAAGTGGGATATGTTCAAAGCGCTCCTGGTCGGCATAATAGATGGATAATCCGAGTTCCGTACAGATGCCCAACGTATCGGCGCCGATCTGCTGAATATTGCGCACAGAGCCATGTGTATCAGGAATTTGCGTAATTGCGGGGGGGGGATTTCCTGCACCTCGATCGTAGCGCGACAGACGGCCGTGGCTCTCGGCAATCCAAACGGCGGTTTCGGTCGGGCAGATGTAGGAGCGACCTCGTTGTGGAGTCTGTTTATTCGCGCCAAAACAACGCACCGACAAATCGGTCAACAACCATTCGTTTCCATCGGCATCGAGGCGGATCTTCTCCACACGATGGCCGGCAATTCCCTTTTCACCAATCACATAGCGCTGGATAGCACCACCCTGGAACTGCTCGTCAAACTGCGATTCGTCAATACGAAACGCACATCCTTTGCAAGCTACCCAGGTTATGCCGTTGTCCAACGGGTAGATCCACTCCACCTGAATCGGGCCTCCATTTTCAATGGTCTGAGTCGCTAAAGGGGCGAAGAAACGCTCTTGGTTCGGATCAAACAAGAAACATTCGTGGTCATTCGAGATGCACCAAATGTAATTATTGGGGCTCAAGAAGCACTCGTCCAAACGATTGGTTGTCAAGCAACATGCATCACCCGGATAGCTCTTAAAATAGCGAAAACGCTGGCCGTCATAACGACACAAGCCATTGCGCGTACCCATATAAATGTAGCCACAATGATCTTGCAGAATGGCATGTACATTACTCTGCGCAAGCTCAGTGGCAAAATATTGCGAACGGAAGCTAGGAGGCGCCGCCAACAGCATGGCCGGGGCCATCCACAACAACCACAAAAGAAGGTATTTTCTAAAACGCATAGATGCATCATTTTACCCTACAAATATAGTAAAATAAGTGCAGAAAACCGAGCATTCGGCCGGCGATCATCACTGTTTGGATCACTTTTTAGCGCAACCCGATTTACGGTGGCGCATTAAGGAGGGAGTGCGGGGGCGACTGAGGGCGACTGACGTAAGGTATAGAAACGAAAAAAGGATGACCTTTCAGTCATCCTTTTCGTGTTGAGCTACCAGGATTCGAACCTAGAATAACAGGACCAGAATCTGTTGTGTTACCATTACACCATAGCTCAATGTCCCTTTCGACGATGCAAAAGTAGAACTTATTTTTGCAATTGCAAAGAAAAATCAAAAAAAAATTTTGTACATTTGTTTTTCGGAGCATTGAACATGGCCCGAAATTAGATAGAATAAACATTAAATCAATACATTATGGGAATTAAGTTTCGATTGACCGTGATGAACTTTTTACAGTACGCCGTATGGGGTTCGTACCTTACTTCGATGGGTTCGTACCTCGTGGGCGCTGGATTAGCATCAAAGATCGGTCTTTTTTATGCCATGCAGGGCATCGTGTCGCTCTTCATGCCGGCCATTATCGGTATTTTGGCCGACCGCTGGATTCAGGCACAGCGTCTGCTGGGTATCAGCCACGGTTTAGCAGCCCTCTTCATGGCCGGCGCTGGCTATTATGCCATGACGGCAGGTCCGCATGTGGAGTTCGGCACCCTCTTTACGCTCTATGCGCTCAGCGTGGCCTTCTATATGCCGACCATCGCGCTGTCGAATTCGGTAGCCTACAGCGTACTCGAAAGCAGCAACTACGACACCGTGAAGGCCTTCCCGCCCATCCGCGTATGGGGTACGGTGGGCTTCATCTGCGCCATGCTGCTGTGCGACGCCGCTGGCTTCCAGACCACCTACATGCAGTTCCTGCAGTGCGCCACGTTGGGCTTGATCCTGGGCGCATATGCCTTCACGCTCCCCGCCTGCCCCACGAACCGCGCTGGGGAGCAGAAATCGCTGGTCGAGGCGCTTGGCTTACGAGCCTTCACCCTCTTCAAGCAGAAGAAGATGGCTATCTTCTTTATCTTCTCGATGTTCTTGGGCGTATCGCTCCAGATCACGAACGGCTTTGCCAACCCCTTCATCACCTCGTTCCGCGACATTCCTGAGTATGCCTCGACCTTCGGTGCCAACCATGCCAACGCGCTGATTTCGCTCTCGCAGGTTTCGGAGACCCTCTGCATCCTCTTGATTCCCTTCTGCCTAAAGCGCTTCGGCATTAAGAACGTGATGCTGATGGCCATGTTTGCCTGGGTACTTCGTTTCGGCCTCTTTGGCGTGGGCAACCCGGGTGGCGGCGTGTGGATGTTCATCCTTTCGATGATCGTCTATGGCGTGGCCTTCGACTTCTTCAACATCTCGGGTTCGCTCTTCGTAAATAAGGAGACCGACACCTCGATCCGCGCCAGCGCGCAGGGCCTCTTCATGATCATGACCAACGGTATCGGCGCCACGATCGGCACACTCGGTGCACAGGCCGTGGTCAACCACTTCGTCTATTCGCAGAGCGAGCCCACCGCCCAGGTGGCCGGCTGGTCGACGACGTGGCTCGTCTTCGCCGGCTACGCACTCGTCATCACGGTGCTCTTCGCCCTGGTATTTAAGTACAAGCACGTACCCGAAACATCGAAATAAGCCATTCGGCCCTATCGATCGTCTGTTTAATAGAAAGGTCCACCCTTCGAGGTGGACCTTTCTGTTTTGGCACGCTCCTTGCGATGATATGGTTCAGCTGCAGATCAGCAACTGCAGTGAGGTTTCTTCATTTATTTTAAGTTTGGGTTAGTAGTTTTAGGGAGGTGCAACGCTTCCCGGAGGCGAGCGGCAGTCGTGAGGACTCCCGCTCGTTTTTGTTGTGACCTGCCTGGGCTTTGTCGTGCGTATCGGGTCCTAAAACTACTTTCAACCGGTAGCGGCTCGGCAATTTTTAAGCAATCGTGGTTGCTTTGCAACGAATAAATGCCCTCTCCGAGTTATTTTGTGAGCAAGCTCCCATATACTCGAAGAAGGCATTTCAGCCTTCGGCCGCACGATTGCTTTTTTATTACGCTCGCCTTCAGCGGTCGTTAGTAGTTGGGTGCTACAGAACGTAAGTACAAACAATGGAAGTGATTCCCCTACGGAGGGGTTTTAGGGAGGTGCAACGCTTCCCGGAGGCAGCAGGCTAAGAGCCGGCTTTTGTGTTGGGATTGGAAGGATTACAACCGATTTATTCGGTCAAACTCAATACAGATCCCCACTCTTAGCGGGGTTTTAGAGGAGCAGATTTTGGCATGAACGCAGTAAGCCCCGGATGGGTAGTACTGACGTACGTCCCATTCGGGGCTTGCAAGGAAGGACAAAATATGCCCTATAAAATCGAAAAACTATCGACGGAAGACACCCGTATAGGTCACCGGCGACAACGCACGCAGCTCCTCCTTCACGCTCTCAGCCACATTGAGGGTCTCAATAAACTCCTTGATGGACTGCTCGGTGATGTGGGTATTGGTGCGGGTCAGCGCCTTGAGCGCCTCGTAGGGCTTCGGATAGCCCTCGCGACGCAGGATGGTCTGGATACCCTCGGCAACCACAGCCCAGTTCTCCTCCAGGTCGCGGTTCAAGGCGGCCTCATTGAGCAGTACCTTATTCAGACCCTTCATCAGCGACTTCAGGGCGATGAGCGTGTGGGCCATCGGCACGCCGACGTTACGCAGTACGGTCGAGTCCGTGAGGTCGCGCTGCAGGCGCGAGATGGGGAGCTTGCGCGAGAGGAACTCATAGACGGCAATCGCCATACCGAGGTTACCCTCCGCATTCTCGAAGTCGAGCGGGTTCACCTTGTGGGGCATGGCGCTCGAGCCTACCTCACCGGCCTTAATCTGCTGCTTGAAGTACTCCGACGAGATGTACATCCACATGTCGCGCGCCAGGTCGATCAGAATCGTCGAGATGCGCTTCAGTGCGTCGAACATGGCGGCCAGGTTGTCGTAATGCTCGATCTGGGTGGTGTACTGCGAGCGGCTCAAGCCGAGCTTCTCGCCAACAAAGGCATTAGCAAATGCCACCCAATCCTGGGCCGGATAGGCTGCATGGTGGGCATTCATGTTACCCGTAGCGCCACCAAACTTGGCCGGCACGGGAACCTCCTTGAGCTGAGCAATCTGCTTCTCGAGACGCTCCACATAGACCATGAACTCCTTGCCGAGCACCGTGGGCGATGCAGGCTGACCGTGCGTGCGGGCCAACATGGGCACCGACATCCACTCCTCGGCCATAGCGCGCACCTTCGCAACCACCTCCTCGAAAGCGGGATAGAGCACCTCCTCAAGGGCCTCCTTCATCGAGAGGGGCACGGCCGTATTGTTGATATCCTGCGACGTGAGACCGAAGTGCACAAACTCCTTGTAGGCCTCCAGACCGATCTGGTCCATCTTCTCCTTCAGGATATACTCGATGGCCTTCACGTCGTGGTTCGTCACCGACTCGATCTCTTTTACGCGCTCGGCCGAGGCGGGAGAGAAATCAAGGTAGAGCGAACGCAGCGCCGCATATGCCGACTTATCGACACCGGCGAGCTGCGGCAACGGAAGTTCGCACAGCGCGATAAAATATTCAACCTCGACACGGATGCGGTAGCGGATCAGTGCCTGCTCGGAGAAATAGTCGGCCAAACGCTCCGTCACTTTGCGGTAGCGGCCATCGATCGGGGAGATCGCAGTCAGGGGAGTAATCATAATGCAGCTGATTGTTGTTTATTTTCGGCACCAAATTTACGACAAATATTGAAAAAAGCATAATTTTAGCTACCTTTGTAAGTGGAAAAGGATGTCTAAACACCCCGCAACCATGAATTATTTACACGCAATACTCGACGCATTGGTCGGTTTCGTTCGCCGAAATCCGATTTTGGTAGCCGTCATTGTCATCTTGGCAATCACGACACCGGCCGTACTGCACGGACTGGCGACACTTATATTATATATTATTTTGGGCATGGTGGTTTTTGCCATCGTGTTGCTCGTCGCCCTGCGCTGGCGCATCTACAAGGTGCAGCAACAAGTACGCAACCAATTCAACCAGCAACAGCAAGGATTCAACCCCTTCACGCAACAGCAACAGCATCGCCAACAGCCCCGTCAAGACGAGGGCGAGGTGACCGTGCGAAAGACCACGGCTGCACCCGAGAAACGCATTGCAGAGGACGTAGGCGATTATGTAGAGTTTGAGGAGACTAAAGAGTAAAGGGCTATGTTGAAGGTATTTGAACAGATTGGTCGCTACTTTATCCTGATGGGAAAGGTCTTTTCCCGTCCCGAGAAGATGTCGATCTACCGCCGCCGCATCCTCTACGAAATGGAGGCTGTCGGTATTGACTCGATTGGTCTGACGGCCATCATCTCGATCTTCATCGGTGCCGTGATCACGCTCCAGATGTGCATCAACCTCGAATCGCCCTTCATTCCCGAATCGCTGATCGGCTACGCCACGCGCGAGACGATGATTTTGGAGTTCTCGTCGACGGTCGTAGCGCTGATACTCTCGGGTAAGGTCGGCTCGGCCATCGCCTCGGAGATCGGCACGATGCGCATCACCGAGCAGATCGACGCACTGGAGATCATGGGCATCAACTCGGCATCGTACCTCATCCTGCCGAAGGTTGTGGCCGCCGTGCTCTTCTTCCCGCTGCTGACGATTCTCTCGATCGGCGTAGGCATCGTGGGTGGTTACCTGATCTCGATGGCCACGGGCATCATGATCCCGGCCAACTATGTCGAGGGCCTTTTCCTCGATTTCCGCCCCTACTCGATCACCTACTCGCTCATCAAGTCGGCCGTCTTCGCCTACATCATCACCTCCATATCGGCCTTCTTCGGCTACTACGCCAAGGGCAACTCGCTCGAGGTGGGTAAGGCTTCGACACGTGCCGTGGTGGTGGCTTCGGTCGTTATTATGATTTTTAACCTGATTCTCACGCAAGTACTTCTGATATGATCCGCGCCGAACACATCCTCAAATCGTTCGACGGTCGCACCGTGCTGAACGACATTTCGGTCGAGTTCGAGACCGGATGCACGAACCTGATTATCGGTCGCAGCGGATCGGGTAAGACGGTACTGCTCAAGACCCTGGTCGGCCTGCATGAGCCTGACTCGGGTTCGGTGTGGTACGACGAGACGAACTACACACGCCTGGGCTTCATGGAGCGCAAGGCCATCCGCAAGGATATCGGCATGATCTTCCAGGGTGGCGCGCTGTTAGACTCCTCGACCGTCGAGGAGAACATCAAGCTTCCGCTGGACCTCTTCACCGAGCAGTCCGAGGAGGAGAAGATGGAGCGCGTGAACTTCTGCCTCAAGCGCGTGAAGCTCGAAAATGCCAACCACCTCTACCCCGCCGAACTCTCGGGCGGTATGATCAAGCGTGTGGCCATCGCCCGTGCCATTGTGATGAATCCCAAATACCTCTTCTGCGACGAGCCGAACTCGGGTCTTGATCCGCAGACCTCGATCGTGATCGACAACCTGATTCACGAGATCACGAAGGAGTACAACATCACGACCATCATCAACACGCACGATATGAACTCGGTGATGGAGATTGGCGAGAAGATCGTCTACATCCACGAGGGCAACAAATGGTGGGAAGGCTCGAAGGAGGACATCCTCCTGGCCGACAACCGCGAGCTGAACGATTTCGTCTTCGCCTCGGCCATGGCCAAACGAGCAAAGGGACTTTAAATTAAGAATTAAAAATTAAAAATTAGGGGGAGATGGTGCTACTAGGGGGCGTTAGTAACCCTAGAAAAAAACAACCAAAACCCGTTTTTGATTTTAGGGGTGCAGATTTTGGGATTCGCGCAGTCGAGCGAATCGGGAGTATACTTGAGACATGTGACTATTTGCACGGCAAGGGAAGCACGACAAGTGCCGCATAAAATCGAAAACCAAGATAGAACTCACACAAAAATTTAGAATAGTATGAAAAAGATTATCGCTTCGCCCCACGCGCCGAAGGCCGTAGGTCCCTATTCGCAGGCTATCCAGTGCGACAACACGCTTTATGCTTCGGGTCAGCTGCCCATCGACGGTGCCACGGGCACGATGCCCGAGACGATCGAGGAGCAGACCCATCAGTCGCTCAAGAACATCGGCCACATCCTGACCGAGGCCGGCATGGATTACTCGAACGTAGTGAAAACCACGGTATTGCTGGACGACATCAAGGATTTCGCCGCCATGAACGCAGTCTATGCCGAGTACTTCACGGGCGACAAACCGGCCCGCGTATGCTACGAGGTTGCCAAGCTGCCGATGGGCGCCAAGGTGGAGATCGACTGCATCGCTGTGAAGTAATCTTCACGAAACAGAACATGCCCCAAACTTAAAATCGGGGCCAGAGAAACGCCTGCGGGCGTTTTCTTTGTTTTGTTAATAGCATGTCAATAAATAGGGCTTGCGCATGTCATGTTTTCGGGAAGAAAGTCTGTAATTTTGTATCACATTTCGCCTCGAAAAAAACGAAATAATACCATATATCATGACAAATAACACGAAACCTGCTCAACTTCAAAAGGTTGAGTATAACGACGCCGTCGCCGAGTCGAAAGTCTATTTCGACGGTGATGATTTGGCTGCCACGGTCTGGGTGAGCAAGTATGCGCTGAAAGACTCCTACGGCAACATCTACGAGCGTTCGCCGAAGCAGATGCACGAGCGCATCGCTGCCGAGATCGAGCGCATCGAGAACAACTACCCCAACC
>JAFZFJ010000021.1 GCA_017555975.1 Alistipes sp.
CAAGGTCGATTTGCCGGCACCATTCTCCCCCACCAGGGCATTGACCTTGCCGGCGTAAACCCGAAAATCGACCCCATCGAGTGCCACCACACCCGGCCAACGCTTGGTAACTTGGCGTGCCTCGAGCAATACGGTATCGAGCGTAGGCGTCATCTTAGTACAGATTCAGGGTGAGCGGAATGAGTTCAAAGCGGCCCTTCGGAAGCCCCTCCTGCGGTAAATCAATAGCACCGACCACCTGCAAACGCGCACCTACGGTCAGCGCATCGCGCTGCGGTGCTACGACCTGCTCGATGATGCGACGGTTCAACTCCGAGGAGACGAGGTTGAAGTCCATCGTATTCTCATAGTCGTCGATCGAGAAGGCCGCCGTGGCCTCACGTGCCGTGTTACCGAAAATGTAGTTCGTGCGCAGATCGAACTCTGCGCCTTGTGCCGTGCGGATATGGGTCAGCTCCTCGCCTACGGCCACCACCTCAAACTCTCCGCCGAGCAGCATCGAGTAAGGCGCACCAATACCGAGGGTCGAGCCGTAGCGGTCAACCAACAATTTGCGGTTATTCTTCAACTCCGCGCGGAACAGATCAGCATCCACCACACGATCGCCCTGCAAAAGTTGGGGCAGCTCGTTGTCCCAAAAATGCGCAATAGCTTGGGTCGGATCAAAGCTGTTCGATGTTTGTTGATCGAGCGGAGAGAGTCGAACCGAGAGTGCAATCACCACAACAACGGCCAGGATGCGGAGGGCCCAGATTACTATCTTCTTCATCTTCATGCTTGCTTATTCGAGAAATTGATCGACATTTTCGCGCGTGACGGCATGCACGGCGATGGGTATCTTCTTCGGGAAGTCGTGGTCGCCCGAGAGGTAGCGGTGGGCAAACTCGGCCGCCGTGCGTGCCATCAGCACCGGTGACTGCATACCCGTGGCGATAATTTTATCCTCCTTGATGGCATTCAGCACATCCTTCTCGCCATCAAAACCAAAGACCTTGATCTGCTGCGCCTTACCGGCAGCCAGCACCGCCTGATAGGCACCCATGGCCATCGCGTCGTTGCCGCAAAAGACACCAACGATATCGCCATGCGCCTGCAGGATCGACTCCATGACCATCATGGCCGTATTGCGATCGAAATCGGCACTCTGCTGGGCCACCATTTTGAGGCCCGGGAAGCAATCCACCACCGTATGGAAGCCACGCGAGCGATTCCAGGTGTTGTTATCACCCACCAAACCCAACAGCTCGGCATACTTGCCTTCACGCCCCACCGTGCGGATAAACTCCTTGCCAATCTCCACACATCCCGAGAAGTTATCCGAGAGGATCTGACACGTAGCCACATCGCGGGCATTGATCTCGCGGTCCATGCAGAAGACCGGAATCGAGGCCTGCTTGGCTCGTCGCACATTGACCACCGAGCCATCGGCATCGGTCGGATTGAAGAGGATGGCCGAGTAGCCCGCAGCAATGATGTTGTCGAAATGCTCGGTCTCCTTCGAGGAGTTGTTCTGCGAATCGAAGATCACCGCCTCATAGCCCAGCTCCTCGGCGCGTGCCTTGGCCGATTCGCCCAAGAGCACAAACCAGGGATTATTGAGGGTCGAGATAACCACGGCAACTCGCTTCTGCTCCACCGAGGAATTTCGATGAGCGCAACCCGAACAGGCGACAAGCGCCACGAACGCCAACAGCAAAAGAGAAAGGTTCTTACGCATAGGATTAGGTAGTTATAATACAAATATACGTATCTTCTCGTTATGGAACAACACCACACGCCAAAAAGCGAAGCGCCCGTCATACATTACGTATGCGAGCGCTTCGTCTTAAAGTTCGAGAATCGGGCACTGCGTCCCGAAATCGATCGGCTTATACCAGACCCGAGAAGCCCATAAAGGCCATGGCCAGGATACCGGCCGTAATCAGCGCGATAGGCACACCCTTGAAGGCAGCGGGAACATCCTCAAACTCGAGGCGCTCACGAATACCGGCAAAGAGTACGAGAGCCAAGGCAAAACCGAGGGCCGTAGCCACCGAGTAAGCCACGCTCTGCATCAACGTAAACTCCTTCTGAATCATCAGAATAGCCACACCCAGCACGGCGCAGTTGGTCGTAATCAGGGGCAGGAAGATACCCAGAGCCTGATACAG
>JAFZFJ010000207.1 GCA_017555975.1 Alistipes sp.
CCGTCACCGGCGTTGATAACCGGGATGCCGGCATACTGCGAAGCAACAAGCGGAGCACCCTCCTTCTGGTGGCGCATGGCAATAATATCTGCAAAGCAGCGGATTACGCGAGCCGTATCGGCTACGGTCTCACCCTTCGACACCGAAGAGGAGGAGGCATCCGAGAAGCCGATCACCTGGCCACCCAGCTCCATCATGGCAGCCGTAAAGCTCAGACGCGTACGGGTCGAAGGCTCGTAGAAGAGCGTGGCGAGCTTCTTGCCTTTGCAGGCCTCGCGGTATTTGGCGCGGTTGGCGATGATATCTTCGGCCAACGTCACAATCTCGTGGATCTCTTGTACCGACAAGTCGGTCGGATCAATCAAATGGCGCATAGTGGTAATGTTTTAAGGGCGAAAAAAAGGTGGGAAAGGTTACTAAAGGCTACTAAAGGTTTATAAAGGAAACTAAAGAGCCTTCCTCCCGTAATTTTGATTTTAGAGGAGCAGATTTTGTGCCGCCCGAAGGTTGGTGTGGATGGGCTGTACTTAAGCGTACTGCCCATTCACGCCAAGCGAGTAGGTGCAAAATATGCCCTATAAAATCGAAATTACAGAAATTACTTCATCCAGGACTCGTCCGACGGATTATTACGGAACTTGATGAGCTTCTCCTTATCCTCTACCTGGATGTAACCCTCCTCAGCTGCCACCTCTACGAGTGCGTCGAGGTTCGAGAGCGAGTAGTTGATCACGTTGGCCTCGGCCATACGATCCAGACCCTTCTTCATGCCATAGGTAAAGATCGAAGCAACACCCAGCACCTCAGCACCGGCCTCACGCAGAGCGTTCACTACCTCGATGCACGAACCACCGGTCGAGATCAGGTCCTCGATAACAACCACCTTCTGGCCCTTCTCGAGCTTACCCTCGATCTGGTTACCACGGCCGTGATCCTTCTGACCCGAACGCACGTAACCCATCGGCATATCGAGAATCGTAGCCGTGATGGCAGCGTGAGCGATACCGGCCGTCGAGGTACCCATCAGCACCTCAGCCTCGGGGAACTTCGTGCGTACGATCTCAGCCAGACCGGCCTCTACGTGCTTGCGCACCTCAACAGCGGTCAGCGTCAGACGGTTGTCGCAATAAATCGGGCTCTTGATACCACTTGCCCAGGTAAACGGCTGGTTGGGACGCAGGAAAACGGCGCCAATCGACAGCACATCTTTTGCACTAAGTTTCTCCCTAGTGGGAGGTTTTTTTGTTTAATTCAACGCTTTGCGCAACAACTGCTCCACCTCATCGGGGTAGATACCACCCTCGTGCTCCTTCACGCCGTCGATGTAGAACGTCGGGACGTAATAGTAGTCGTATTGGTCGGCCACAGCCGGCTCTTCAGACTCCTCCACAAGTTCGATTTCGATCGGTTGCAGTTCGGGGTGGGCCGCTTTGGCCTCCTCGATATAGCGCAACGCCTTCTTGCAGAAGGGGCAGTTTTTTAGGTAAAAGAGTTGTACGCGTTTCATAATTTTCTTGGTGTTAAGTGGGTGAATAAAAAGAGGTAGTTTTAGGCTTGCGAAGCGCTCAAAACCGCAGCATACTGTTCGTATGTGAGGATTTCGAGCGCGAGCGTAACGACAAAATACCCTTTTTAGTCAGCCACCTTTTACTCACCCAAAAACTCTGCCACACAGCGACGATAAGCCGCTACGGGATCGGCAGCAGCCGTGATGGGACGGCCTACGACGATGAAGTCCGAGCCAATCTCACGGGCACGAGCCGGCGTGGTAACACGCACCTGGTCGCCCACCTCACCATCGGCGAAGCGTACACCCGGCGTGATGGTGAAGAACTCCTTGCCACAAGCCTCCTTAACCATACCGGCCTCGAGGGGCGAGCAGACAACACCATCCAGACCTGCAGCCTTCGTATTCTGAGCATACTTCACGATCGTATCGTTGATCGAAGCACCAATCAACAGCTCGTTCTGCATGCGCTCCTCGCTCGTCGAGGTGAGCTGCGTCACAGCAATCAGCAGGGGACGCGTACCATCCTCGCGCGTCAGACCCTCCACAGCGGCCTTCATCATATCGATCGTACCTGCTGCGTGTACGTTGGTCATATCTACATCCAGACGAGAAAGTACCGACATGTCCTTCTTCACGGTGTTGGGAATATCGTGCAACTTCAGGTCGAGGAAAATCTTATGACCGCGGCGCTTGATCTCGCGTACGATCGAGGGACCCTCGGCGTAGTAGAGCTCCATACCGATCTTCAGGAAGGGCTTGCGCTCCTCATCCTTAAACAGATCGAGGAATTTAAAGGTATCCTCAGCCGACTTAAAGTCGCAGGCGATAATTACATCGTTCTTCATCATAATTTGTTTTATCTCATTATTTTACAATTCCAATAATATCTTGCAGGCGCTCGATGCCGAGACGCTCCATCTCCACGGGCAGCTCCTCCACGATCTTCTTCGAGGCGTAGGGATCCACCAGGTTGGCAGCACCCACCTGCACGGCCGTTGCTCCGGCCATCATCATCTCGATCACGTTCGAAGCCGACGCTACACCACCACAACCCATGACGGGAATCGAGCAGGCTTTGGCCACCTGATAGACCATGCGCACGGCCAGCGGGAAGATTGCAGGGCCCGAGAAACCACCCATCGTATTGGCGATTACGGGCTTGCGACGCATCGTATCGATGCGCATGCCGAGCAGCGTATTGATCAGACAAAGGCCATCGGCACCCGCCTCTTCACACGCCTTGGCAATGGCCACGATGTCCGTTACGTTGGGCGAGAGTTTGATGTAGACGGGCTTGGTCGTCACCGCCTTCACGGCACGCGTCACCTCGGCAGCCGCCTCGGGCGACGTACCGAACGACATACCGCCATGGCGCACATTGGGACACGAGACGTTCACCTCGATGATACCCACCTGCTCCTCCTTGTCGATCTTCTCGCAGCAATAGGCATACTCCTCGATCGAGAAGCCCGAGATGTTGGCGATAACCGGCTTGTGGAAGTAGCTCTTCAGGTGCGGCAGCTCATGCTCAATAACATGGTCAATGCCCGGATTTTGCAGACCTACGGCATTGATCATGCCACGCTCACACTCAGCAATGCGGGGCGTAGGGTTACCGAAACGAGGCTCCTTAGTCGTACCCTTGAAGGAGAACGAACCGAGGATATTGATGTCGTAGAAATCCTTGAACTCATTGCCGAATCCAAAGGTACCACTCGCGGGAATCACCGGATTATCCAGCTTCAGACCGCTCAAAACTACCGAAGTATCTCTTACCATATTACCTCCTTTTTATCCAATACGGGACCATCGACACAGATGCGCTTATTGCCATATTTGGTCTTGCACGAGCAACCCATGCAGGCACCGAAACCGCAACCCATACGCTCCTCAAACGAGAGCTGACCATCCTGTTCGGTGTGGTCGTAGAGGGCCTTGAGCATCGGCAACGGACCACAGGTGTAGAAGTAGCCAAAGTCGATCTTCAGCTCCTCGATCGCCGTTGTCACAAAACCTTTAACGCCCTTCGAGCCATCGACGGTCGTCACAACTACCTCACAGCCCAACGCCTTGAACTCCTCCTCGTAGAAGAGTTCTGCAGCAGTATTGAAGCCCAGAATGACAGTCACCTGACGGCCATCGGCAAGGAGCTTCTTGGCCAGGTTGTAGAGGGGCGGAACACCCACACCACCACCGACCAGCAGGCACTTATCCGTAGCCTTCGAGGTGTCAAATCCGTTACCCAGACCGGTCAGCAGATCGAGCTTTTCGCCCGCCTGCATGCCGCTCATCTGCTTCGTACCCTCGCCTACTACTTTGTAGATCAGCGTGATGGTCTGCACGTCGTAGTCCGACACCGAGATCGGGCGACGCAAGAACTTACCTGCAAGGGCGATATTCACGAACTGACCCGGACGGGTAATCCACTGCGTATCACCTTCGAGCACCATACGCCACACCAGGGGCGTCAGGGGTTCGTTCTTTCGAATCGTATAGATAGCGTTCTTATACATAATAGCTTAAAAGGTGTTAAGGGCATTAAGGGCATGAAAGGCAACTAAAGGCAACCGAAGGCGACTAAAGTTGATCTCCCCTCCCCCACCGAATTTTGATTTTAGAGGAGCAGATTTTGTGCCGCCCGAAGGTTGGTGTGGATGGGCTGTACTAAACGTACTGCCCATTCACGCCAAGCGAGTAGGTGCAAAATATGCCCTATAAAATCGAAATTACTTCGCGTCGATGGTCGACACTCGCAACGTAATCTCCTCCAACACATCGAGCAGTACGCGTACCGTCTCGAGGGCGGTGAAGACGGTTACGTTGTTCTCGACGGCGGTGCGGCGAATCTCGTAACCATCCAGACGCGTATTGTGCTGGTTGACGTCGATGGTGTTGATTACATAGCTTACGTGACCCTGACGCAGCGAGTCGATAATCTCCGACGAGCCCTCGTTGAGCTTACGACGCGTACGGGTGCGTACACCATGCTCACGCAGGTAATCTGCCGTACCGGCCGTAGCCTCGATGTTGAAGCCCAGGTCGTAGAAGCGCTTGATCAGCGGCAGTGCCAGCGGCTTGTCGGCATCGGCAATCGACACGAGGATCGTACCGTAGTTCGAGACGTTCATACCCGTAGCCTGCAGTGCCTTGTAGAGGGCGCGGGTCAGCTTATCGTCGTAACCAATAGCCTCACCGGTCGACTTCATCTCAGGCGAGAGGTAGGAATCCATACCACGAATCTTGGCGAACGAGAAGGCGGGAGCCTTCACATACCAGCGGCTCTTATCCTCGCCATAGACCGACTCGATGCCCTGCTCCTTGAGCGAGCGACCCAGGATCACCTGCGTAGCGATGTGAGCCATGGGCACGCCGGTCGACTTCGAGAGGAAGGGAACGGTACGCGACGAACGGGGGTTCACCTCGATTACGTAGACCTCACCGGCCTCGTCCACGATGAACTGGATGTTATACAGACCTACGATACCGATGCGCAGACCGAGTTTTACCGTGTAGTCGATGATCTTATCGCGCACAGCCTGCGAAACGCTGAAGGTCGGATAGACGCTGATCGAGTCACCCGAGTGGATACCCGTACGCTCGATGTGCTCCATGATACCGGGGATGAATACATCCTTACCGTCGCAGATAGCATCTACCTCCAGCTCCTTACCCATGATGTAGCGGTCAACCAAGACGGGTGAATCGACATTCACCTCTACGGCCGTATGCAGGTAGTGGCGCAGACGCTCCTCGTTCGAAACGATCTGCATGGCGCGACCACCCAGCACGTAGCTCGGACGTACCAAGACGGGGTAACCGATGCGGGCAGCGGCACGTACACCGGCCTCAATATCGGTCACAGCCTCAGCCTCAGGCTGCGGAATACCCAGCTCGCCCATGATGCGCTCGAAGCAACCACGGTCCTCGGCATTGCGGATAGCCTCCGTATCGGTACCGATGATGGGTACACCCAGCTGAGCCAGCGGCTCGGCGAGGTTGATGGCCGTCTGACCACCCAGCGAAACCACGATAGCCTTCGGGTTCTCCAGGTTGATGACATTCATCACATCCTCCACCGTCAGCGGCTCGAAGTAGAGCTTATCGCTGGTCGTATAGTCGGTCGAAACCGTCTCGGGGTTATTATTGATGATGATTGCCTCGTAGCCGGCCTCGCGGATCGACCAGATGGCATGTACGGTCGAATAGTCGAACTCGACACCCTGACCGATACGGATCGGGCCCGAACCGAGCACCACGATCTTCTCCTTGTCGCTCACGATCGACTCGTTCTCCTCCTCGTACGACGAGTAGAAGTAGGGCACGTAAGCACCAAACTCACCACCGCAGGTATCGATCATCTTGTATACCGGGAAGATACCGTGCTCCTTACGGATGGCATACATCTCGTGCTCGGTCTTGCCCCAGAGCTGGCCGATGTACTTATCGCCGAAGCCCATACGCTTGGCATCCTTCAGCGTCTCAACATCGCCTACGTTGTCACGGACAACCTGCTCGAACTCGACGATATTCTTGAACTTCTCCAAGAAGAACATGTCGATCTTCGTATGGTTGTAGATCATCATCAGATCCACGCCGTTGCGAATCAGCTGAGCAATGGCATAGAGACGATCATCCGTACCATCTTTAATATAGGTAAGCAGGTCGTCGTTCGACCAGTCGTTGAATTTCTTGTGGTAGATGTGGCAAACGCCCGTCTCGAGCGAACGCACAGCCTTCAGCAGCGACTCCTCCATCGTGCGACCGATAGCCATCACCTCACCGGTAGCCTTCATCTGCGTACCGAGCTTGTTCGATGCATCCGAGAACTTATCGAAGGGGAAGCGAGCCACCTTCGTTACGACGTAGTCGATCGTGGGCTCGAACGATGCAGGAGTCGTAGCGATGCGAATCTCATCAAGCGTAAGACCCACGGCGATCTTGGCGCTCACGCGGGCAATCGGGAAGCCCGAAGCCTTCGATGCGAGGGCTGACGAACGCGACACACGGGGGTTCACCTCAATCAGGTAATACTGGAACGAAAGCGGGTCGAGTGCGAACTGCACGTTGCAACCACCCTCGATCTTCAGCTCGCGAATAATCTTCAGGGCCGAGCCACGCAGCATCTGGAACTCCTTAGCCGTGAGGGTCTGCGCCGGAGCAACCACCATCGAGTCACCCGTGTGGACACCCACCGGGTCGATATTCTCCATCGAGCAGATGGCGATAGCCGTATCGTTCGAGTCGCGCATCACCTCGAACTCGATCTCCTTATAACCCTTGATGCTCTTCTCGATCAGCACCTGGTGTACGGGCGAGAGGAACAGTGCGTTGCGCATCATCTCGCGCAGCTCCTGCTCATTGTCTACGAAACCGCCACCCGTACCACCGAGCGTAAAGGCGGGACGCAGCACCACCGGATAACCGATCTTGGCAGCGATGGCAGCACCCTCGTCGATGGTCGAAGCAACATCCGACGGCTGCACCGGCTCTCCGAGCTGCTCGCATAGGTCCTTGACGAGCTCGCGGTCCTCAGCACGCTCGATCGACGAGAAGCTCGTACCGAGAATCTCCACCTGGCACTCATCCAGGATACCCTTCTTGGCCAACTGCACGGCCAGGTTCAGACCCGTCTGGCCACCCAGACCCGGCACGATGGCGTCGGGACGCTCATACCGTATAATCTTAGCCACATACTCCAGCGTCAAAGGCTCCATGTAGACCTTATCGGCGATATTCGTATCGGTCATGATGGTTGCCGGATTCGAATTCACGAGAATCACCTCGTAACCCTCCTCGCGCAGTGCCAAACATGCCTGCGTACCGGCATAGTCAAACTCGGCTGCCTGACCAATCACAATCGGGCCGGAGCCAATGACCATTACTTTCTTGATATCTTCTCTTTTAGGCATCTCTTCCCTCTTCCATTAATTTAACAAACTTCTTGAACACGTCGTGATACTCGGCCTCGGCGCTTGCCGGCTCAAACTGCACGGCAAACAGACGATCGAGCTTGCACTCCAGACCCTCGATCGTCTGATCGAGCAGGTTCGTGTGCGTCACCGACAACATACCCGGCAACTCGGGCTTTACGATATAGCCATGGTTCTGCGAAGCAACCTCCAGCAGACCCGTAGCGAGGTGCTTCACCGGATGGTTGCAACCGCGGTGACCCACCTTCATCTTCTCCACCTTACCGCCATAAGCCAGGGCGATGAGCTGCATACCCAGACCTACACCAAAGATCGGCAGGCGGCCACGCAACTTTGCGATCAAATCGATTACAGGCTGCACCTTCGTCGGATCACCCGGGCCACCCGAAATCAGCACACCATCGGGACGGAAAGACATGACATCCTCCACCGTGGCGTTATACGGAAGCACCGTTACGTTGCAACCTACGGCGTTGAGCTGGCGCACAATGCTGTTCTTGATACCGCAGTCCACGGCCACCACATCGTAGGTGTGGTTCGGCACGCGCGACATCCAACGCTTCTTGCAACTCACCTTGGCTACCGGATTCTGCTCGGGCTCCTGCTCCTGCAGACGCTTAAGCGCCTCCTCCTTCGGAGTCGAAGCATCGGTAAGGATCACCTTCTGCACACCCTCATCGCGAATTACACGCGTCAGAGCACGCGTATCCAGGCCCCAGATGGCGGGAATGTTCGACTCCTCGAGCACCTCGCTCAGCGTACGCGTGAAGCGGAAGTTCGAGGGCTGGTCGTTATACTCGCGCACGGCCATAGCGCCCATGGTCGGATTTTTCGTTTCATAGTCATCGTCAGCCATACCGTAGTTACCGATCAGCGGGTAGGTCATAACCACCAGCTGGCCCGTGTACGAGGGGTCGGACATAATCTCCTGATAACCCACCACTGCGGTGTTGAAGACGATCTCAAGAACAACCTCACGGTCGGCACCGAAGCCGTAACCGTAGAACTCACGGCCGTTCTCCAAGACAAGTTTCTTCGTAAATGCTTTCATTGTATCTAATTAATGTTTCGTTGTTTCCGTATAAACTGCTTTTCCATCGACCCAGGTCATCACGGCGCGTCCGCGCACCACCTGACCGGCAAAGGGGGTCGCCTTACCCTTCGAGAGGAAATTCTCGGGATCGATCGTATAACACTGCTCGACGTCGAGCACCGTCAGGTCGGCCTTCTCGCCCACAGCGATGCCGCCACCAAAGCCAAACAAGCGACGCGGATTGGTGCTCATCAGCTCGATCAACTTTTCGAAGCTCAACAGTCCCTTCTCGACCAAATGGGTGTAGAGCACACCGAAGGCACACTCCAAACCCACAATGCCCATGGCGCTCTTCTCCAGACCGCGGCTCTTCTCCTCGGCCGAATGGGGCGCATGATCCGTGGCGATCACCTCAACCGTACCATCCTGGATGCCGGCAATCAGTGCAGCGCGATCCTCGGCCGAGCGAATCGGAGGATTCATCTTCCAACGACCCTCTTCCTGCAAGTCGGCATCGCTGAAAACCAAGTAGTGCGGACCCGTCTCGCAGCTCACCTGAAGACCTTCGGCCTTCGCCTTGCGCACCAGCTCGACACTCTCCTTGGTCGAGACGTGGCAAACGTGGTATTGACAGCCCGTCTCGCGCACCAACGCAATGTCGCGCTCAACCTGGGCCCACTCGCTCTCGGAGCAAATACCGCGATGGCCGTGCTCTTGGGCATAGGCTCCGTCGTGGATATAGCCACCCTTGAGCAGCTCATTTACCTCACAATGGGCAACGATGGGCTTACCGAGCTCCTTCGCCTCCTGCATAGCACGCAACATATCCTCATCGGCCTGCACACCACGACCATCATCCGAGAAACCCACCACATAGGGGGCCATATCGGCCATATCGGCCGGCTCACCGCAACCCTTCTGGCCCTTGGTAATGCAACCGTAGGGAATCACCTTCACCACCCCGTCACGGGCAATGGCGTCGAGCTGAAGCTGCAGATTCGGCATCGAATCGGGTGCCGGATTCAGGTTGGGCATCGAGCAGACCAACGTATAGCCACCACGTGCGGCAGCAGCCGTTCCTGTGGCCACGGTCTCCTTGTACTCAAAGCCCGGTTCGCGCAGATGGACATGAACATCCACAAAACCCGGTACGAGGTAGCGCCCTGCGAGGTCAATTACACACTCCTGATCCGTCGGAGCCTCGCCGATGGCGACAATGCGATCCGCTTCGATCGTCACGGTCGTCTCCACAAAAGCGCCTTCGGTGTAGACTTTGGCATGGGTAAAAATTGTTCTCATAGGTTCTCTTCGGGTAAAAAAATAGGGCAACTGAAAACAGTTACCCTATTAAAACAATAATTCCCATGACTGATCGAAACAATCCGCCTTTTCACGCTGGAAGCTCGGGGATATGGTTTGCTGCTGTGTCATGGGTCTTTTTTTTAATTACGTTGGGGCAAAAGTAGTGAAATTTGCTTGCTCCTGCAACTTTTTTCATAGAAAAAATAGCACTCAAAAGTGACATTTTCACCCCAAAACGAAAGGCAACCGGGTAAACAGATTACTCGGTTGCCTTTTCGGGATTGGCAAGCACCTTTCATTTCGCCCTTCAGCGAGCCAAAAAGTGCCTTATTATCGGCTTCTCAAATGCCGCCTACAAGCGCTTGTTAGCACTTCTCTTCGGGCGTAGCATTTTCCACAATTTGCTTAATGATACGAACACGCGAATCGACGCTCATATTGCTCATACCGTGCTCCTTAAGCGTATTGAAGAGCGTCTCCTTAACATTCGAAATCGCCTCGTAATATCCGATAACGGGCACCCAAACCTGGGCAATCATATCGACATGGAAACGGTCACTTCCGCTAAAGAGAATCTTCGGCGCGGGCGTCTTCGCCAACTCGGGAACACGCTCGGCGAGCGCATCAGCCAGCATTTGGCGCACAGCGGGGCTGTCGATCTCCTTCTGCACCTTGAAGGTCAGGTGCAGTCGCTGATACTCGCCCGAGAGGCTTACGTTGCGGAAATCGCGACCAAAGAACTGGTTGTTGAAGAGCGAAATCACCGCACCGTCATCGGTCTCGATCAGCGTCGTACGGTACTGGATATCGATCACCTTACCACGGATATCCTTACCACACTCCACCACGTCGCCAATCTTAATACGGCCCATCATCAGCACAATACCGCACAACAGGCAGTCGAACCAATCGCGCAGAGCGACACCCAAGCCGACTGCCAAACCACCCAAGGCGGCGATGATACCTACCGAATTGACCTCCAGCAGGGTCAAGGAGACAATGACAAAGAGGCCCCAAGCCACCAGCACATAAACCTTACGGCTCAAGCCGATCACACCCACATCGGCCATATCCTTGTGTTTCAGGTAGAGCAGATAATCCGCCATACCCACCAGGAAGTTGACCATCAAGGCACCCACGATAATCCCAACAACGCGATCCACCGAAACGCAAACCATACCCGGACGGTTGATAAACTTATACGAGAAGAAGTTCTCCAACCACTCGGTCATGTTGAAGATATGGGCACACTCATAGGCGCAGAAGGCAATCGTAAACAACAGCGCAAAGGGCTTCACCAGACGATCAACTACATAAGGGAACCACGTCTGCTTATAGTTTTCCGCATGGGTGGCCATAAACTGCGTTTTCAAACGACGCAGGTAGAAGTACAGACACGATAACGAGAGGTGTCCGGTGATAAAGATCGAATAGATCAGCGCCAAGTGGATAGCCACAAAATGGTAGCCACGGAAGCTATAAAACGCACATCCCAGACCGCACACCAACGAGACAACAGCCGTCAAACGATCGAGCAAATCCACACGATGTCGGCCACGCAACATCACCAAGATCTGCGACACAATAAAGAGCAGCAAGACGATCGGATAGGTAATGCGTACCACCTGCGCATTGACCAGCGTAATGCGGTAGATCAGCACCACGGCCGTCAGCAACATCGTAGGCAGATAGAGCGACAAGGTGTCGTACTGCAGCTCCTTCTTGGCACGGAGCATCACACTCAGGATCACCACCGCATAGAGCATCACCAACTCGAAGCTCAGGTTCAAGGCCGAGACGAAGAAGGGGTTCGTGACAAAGGACAAACGCAACACCGCAATATCAATCAGCAGCACAACCAGGGCACAGAAAACGACAAAAATCGGGGCAAAATCACGCAGACGTGCCCAGCGACGACGCAACCAGCGGGCATAGAGCAGGTAGCCCAGCGCCGCACCGATCAGCAAGCTAATCAGGCAGTTCCACAACAGGGTTCTGGCCACCTTGGCCCACTCACCACGGAACTCCCAAGCGTAGTACTCAGCCGAGCGCATGGCCTTGAACGACATGACCATCGCCTGCCAATTCTCGCGCGAATTTTTGAAGATCGTGGGGACCGAACGATCGGTCGAGAACAAGACGTGCTTCAAGAGGTAGGCGTAGTTGTCGGTAATCTCCGTGTGGAGGTGCTCCACCTGATCCTTCACCTGCGCATAGAGTTCGCGATCCTCGGTGAGCTGACCGTGCCAAGCACCCAGCAGTCGCAGGACCTTCTCGAGGCTCTCCACCGCCGATTGGCGTGCCTCCTGAGCACGTGCATTAAGCTGGTGATCAGGGATTTGCTGCAGCGTCTGTTCCATCTTCTGACAGCGGGCAATGGCGCGATCGTAGGCCACCATCCAACGGTCGGCAGGGTTCACCTCATTCTGGAAATCAGAGCACAATTTCAAGGCGTATTCCAACGAGTAGGAGTGGCCGAAGATGTACTGATCCTGCTGCGAATAGATGGTCAGTTTAATGGCGCTCAACTCGCTAGCGAAGGCCTCCAATTCTTCACGATAGGCCGAACGTTCGCGGTGGAAACGCTGGTTCGTATGGCCTACGTAATCAGCAAAATAGAGCAGCTCGGAGTCGAGCATGATGACCGTCTGATTCAGGTCTTCGCCCTTCAGCACGGCAAATCCCTTTTGCGGCATCAGAAAAAGCAGGGGCATCAGCACGCCCAGCAATACACGAAATAGTTTCATAATTCGGGTCAAAATTTGGGACAAAAGTAGTAAAAAAGTGGCGATTACTCCCCCTCTTACGGGCGATTTTTAAACAAATCGTCAAAAAAAATTGCCTCCGCACACCACCCCACGGCATCTAACTTTCCGCTTCGCACGCAAAACGAAGTCGCGAAACGCATCGGTTCTGATTTTTTCATTATCTTTGCGCTTGACTTATGACCATGCAATCATTCATAGTACCCTTTTTGCTCACACTCGGTGCCGGTTTGGCAACGGGTGTCGGTAGTGCCATTGCCTTTGCCGCCAAGCACACCAACCGCCGACTGCTCTCTTTTTCGCTAGGTCTGTCGGGTGGCGTGATGGTCTATGTCTCGTTCGTGGAACTGATGCCGCAGGGCGCCGAACTCTTGGCCGAGCACTTCGCAGGCAAGGTGAGCGAATGGATCAACCTCTTGGCCTTTTTTGGCGGTATGGCCTTCATCGGTCTGATCGACCACCTGGTCCCCTCGGTCGAGAACCCGCACGAGGCGCATAGCGTCGAGGAGTTGCAGCACAAGCCGCGCCAATCGAAACTCATGCGCGTGGGGTTGATGTCGGCCCTGGCGATTGCCATCCACAACTTTCCGGAGGGTATTGCCACCTTTACGGCCGGCATGAACGATCCGGCACTCGGTTTGGCCATTGCCGTAGCCGTGGCCATCCACAACATTCCGGAGGGTATCGCCGTCTCGGTGCCCATCTTCTTTGCTACCGAAAGTCGCAAGCGCGCCTTCCTCTGGTCGCTCCTTTCGGGTCTGGCCGAACCACTGGGTGCCCTGGCTGCCTGGCTGATTTTAGCCCCGATTCTGACCCCTGCCCTACTCGGCTGCATCCTGACGGCCGTAGCGGGTATCATGGTTTATATTTCGCTCGACGAGCTGCTGCCCGCCGCCCGTGAGCACGGCGAGGCCCACACGGCGATCGCCGGTGTGGTGGTCAGCATGATTATCATGGCCGTCAGCCTTTTGATCGTATAACCCCAAACAAGCATAAAAAAAAGAAACTCATGGATATTATTTTGCTTCTTGTCGGCCTGGTGTTGATCCTGGGCGGCGCAAACTACCTCACGGATGGTGCATCGGCGCTGGCTCAGCGTCTGCGCATGCCCGAATTTCTGATTGGTCTGACGATCGTTGCGGTGGGCACCTCGATGCCCGAGATGGTCGTTTCGGTCCTCTCGTCGATCAACGGCCAAAGCGACATGGCCATCGGTAACGTGGTTGGTTCGAACATCTTCAACGTCTTCATGGTGTTGGGTCTCTGCGCAATCATCCACCCCATCGCCTTCACCAAGGAGAATACCCGTGTCGATATTCCGCTCTGCGTGTTGGTATCAGCTCTCTTTGTCCTCATGACGTGGGACACGCTCACCGGTTGGGGCGAAAGCAACACGATTTCGCGCATCGATGGCGCCATCATGCTCGCACTCTACATTGGCCTGATGTACTGGACGATTCGCACGGCTAAGCGTCCTGAGAAGGATGAGAACGCCCCGAAGCCGATGGCTTGGTGGCTGACAATCGTGATGATCGTGGGCGGTCTGTGTGGCCTGATCTTCGGAGGCGATCTATTCCTCAGCAGTGCCACCTCGATTGCCCGCAAAATGGGTATCTCGGAG
>JAFZFJ010000208.1 GCA_017555975.1 Alistipes sp.
CGACCAGAGTCCAAGTCCTCTCGGGATGTAGCTCAGCCCGGTTAGAGTACACGTCTGGGGGGCGTGTTGTCGCTGGTTCGAATCCAGTCATCCCGACAAAGTTGAGCACAAAACCTTCGATCGAAAGATCGGAGGTTTTTGTTTTTTTACGCCCGCCCCATGCTTGCATAGGGGGCAAGGCGTAAAAAAACAAAATCATTCGTCCAACGAATGGGGTTTTGTGCTCAACTTTGTAACCTTCAACAAGGAACCCTCCTGGATCGACGAGCGTAGCGAGGTCAATTCAGCCATCATGAATCCCCTCTCAACCGATCTGAACCCTTCAACTACCACATAGCAGGGTCCATTACCGCTACCGCTTAAACCTTACACGCGGCTTAGAGTTGCCGTTAGCGGCCTGCTTATTGGTCGATCTGTGTTGGGCGGGGGCAAAATAATCACAGCGGATATCTCCCGTATAAGGTGTCTCGATTTCCAGCGGCGTGTTTCCTATCATTTGAAGCGTCCATTTTTCCTCTGAGCCGAGTTTCACATGCACGATAAGCGTATCCGTCGATTCACAAAGACGAATAATCGTGCGCTTGACCCACCCGCCACCAATCAATGTATGAGGCAGCTCCTTAAGGCACCCATTTTCCTTACAACAAATATGCTGGGGCGTCGTCGATTCATCCACCTCCACATACTTTCTTACCCACTTAGGATGTTCGTTATCCGTATACCATGGTTGGCCACATCCACCCTTACTCTTATCACACCGATATATAGACTTAATAATAGGCTGACCTTCACTACCATCGGGTTTCGTTCGCCTTACCGTTTTAGTTTCACGCGAGATGATTCCGGTTTGACCACATGAACATGTTACCGTCTCATCGCGATCAAGAAAGGCCTTACCTTCTTGCTCCACTGACGCTTGCTCTTGTGCCACAACATCGGTTGCGCAGAGCAAAACCACCGACATCAGCGCTCCGATTATCCAATTTTTCATCATCGTTCTATTGTTTTTATGTGATTATTCGATTATTGTAGAAGATAGGATGCGCCATCTTCCATATAGAGCAGATTGCACTCGCTATCCAGGAGATAGACCTCCTTGCCATCTACCCACACGCGATAGGCACCATAGGGGTAGAAGGTCTCAGTTTGGGTGGGCGAAATGATGCGCACAACCTCTGTATCGGTTGCCAGCAACAATCCCCACGGCGAGAAAACAAGGTCGTTAATGGGCGTTTCGCTGCGGTAGAAAAGGTGCGGCTCACCCTCTTCGGTGAGGAGATAAATCTCATCGCCAATCAGCACAAAGGTCTTTTCGCCGTTCGACTCCACCTTCCAAATGGTTTGGTCGATGCGAACCAACTCTTCGTAACTCTTCTCGGCCACATTGAGTTCAATCACCGACGAAATATCCCCATACCAAACCAGCGCGAGTACCGATTGGCTATTCTTGGCAAAGAGCATATAGTCGTTCGTATCGAACGCAACCAACGGCTCCGAGGTGCGCTGTGCAAGGTCGTAGATGCCTGTCTCGCTTTGCCCGATCAGTCGATCGCCACACGGAACCACCTGATAATATTCGCGCCCTTCCTGCCATGCGACACAATTCAGCGAACGATCCTTCAGCACCATCAGACTATCCCCCACCGGCATCACCAGACCGTAATTGGGGAGCACAAAGAGCGACACCGAGTCGATCTCCAGCTCATCGCTCGAGAGTAACAGAATCGGCTCTTGCGGCAGACTCTCCCTGCGTTTGTGGCTAAACGAGAGGATATTTTTCTCCTCCGAGGCCCACTGCCACTTGGTCAATACAGCATCATCAAGCGTATAGTTACCCGTCATATCGAGGCGCGAAGAGCCACCCTCCGACAGGCTACCCTCAATCTTTTTGGGAGCCTCCACGAAGATAATCCTGCCTATCGGTTGCGGATCGAGCAAGTCAGCTAACTCGTCGTCACTCATCGTATTCACCTTCGGTGTATTGGTCGGAGGTGGCGTGGCTATACGACGAGCCGTATATCGCTCATCCATCCGCTGTGCCTCGATGGCCATCGCCTGATCACGCTGCTGCTGCGAACGATAATAACCTGCCGTGGCGGCCATGTGGCGCGCATAACCCATTTGGCGGTCGGCCGCATTCTCGGCAGCCTCCCTTTCACGGCGGATTCTGTCGCGCTCACGTTGCGCCTCCTTGGCAGCCTCGAGTTGTGCGTTGCGCTGCTCCAGCCAGGCACTATGCTCAGCATCGCGTTGCGCCTTTCGATCCACCTTTTGTTGGGCGGTGCGACTCACGCGACGCTGGGGTGTGCGAATCGTAATGTTATCGTTCGAACTCACATAACGCTGCGTCCAACTGCCATCTCGTTGTTGCGCGGGAGCAGTCCAGGAACTCGGGTTGTTGGAGCCTAACGACAAGAGCGATCGCTTGGCGTGGTAAGCACCCGCTCCGGCCGAACGGGGGTCGTTGGCCAACCGCTCGCGCTCGTCATATTGCGCATGTGCCACACCCCCGAAGAGCATGACCCCGACCAATAGTAAAACTATCCGCTTCATCGCTACTCGTTTTTAGGTGTAAATTGATACGATAGGCGAACGATGCGCGAGATCAGTTTATCCTTGCGCATCAGCTCGATCGTCAGCTCCGCTCCGGCGGGATAACTCTTTATTTTTTGCGCCAACTCCTCGGGCGTATTGACCGCAACACCCTCCACCGTGCGGATCACATCTCCCTCACGGATACCCGCCACAAAGGCGGGTGAGGCTTCGGCCATCGACTCGATCCAAAGTCCTCTATCGTCGCTCCACTTGTTCGTGGCCACCTCCTCGGCGGTCACCTTGCGCACCGTAGCTCCCAACCAACCACACATCCGCATCCCCTCGGGCACAACAATAATCGGCGTTTGCGAAGGGTCTAACAGCCGCTGGTTGTAGATCTCCAACTGACGGTATTGGGCCGTATTGAAGGCCACGAGCCGCTCATATGCCTTTTTCGGTGTTGCGCAACGGTTATATGCCGCGCGGTGTTGTCGAAAAATGCCATTCTCCTCTTTCGCTGCTGCTTTGTGAATCTCTTCCGTTTGACCTACAAAGATATCCTTAAGACTACCCGTATTTTTGCTGAAAACGATACCACTTTCCACATCCCAACGATGAAGCGTAACGGGTCGTACCCAATCGTTCTCCTGCTTTTTACCGTCTGCCGAGACCCTCCCCCAATAGTAGTGCAATGTGCCCTGATAGAGTCGGTCATTGACACGTCTGATGCGTAGCTGCATAATGGTCACAATCTTATTCGGGGTGGACAAGGCACTGATCAACGAGTTGGCTCCTTGCTCAAAAAGTCCCACCAGTAGGCCGTTAGCCAACCGCTCCGAATCGCTATAAACATGGCGTTGCGCCAAAACACCCTGCGCCTGGGCCGAAGTTTCACGCACAACGTTTCGGTACGAAGAGACATTTTCGGGGTTGATATCGCGCAGCCGCTCCGACGACCAACAGATATAGACCGAATCAGTCGAGAAGGGCAGTACGGCTTGAGGGGTTACCTTCGACGATTCAGGAACTCCCAATGGCAAATTATGCAGGTAGGGGCTTGGCTGAATGAGGGTAATGTGTGGCGTAGAACCGGTCTGCTCCACCTTAAACATGCAGAACGGCTCAATCGGATAGGCCACACCTCCCCAATTTTGAATAGCGCGAAGATCCGACACCCAATACCCCTCCAAGTATTTGTCAGCCGAAATGTAGTTGCGCATCTGTTCCAAATAGCCATTCAGCCGCTGTAACATCGTCTCACCACGACCCAACGATTCTAATTTTGCAATCGATTCTTTCAGGCGAACCGAATCGTTTTGTCGGCTGTGGATTGTACCCTCGATCAGATAGAGTTCAGGAGCACGATCCGCTGGCTCCTGAACCAGAAGGTCATAGAGGTTTATCAGCACCAAGGCCTGACGATTCTCATTCGCACGCAACGAGGTTGCCACCGCCTGCTTGATTGCCTCGCGGTAATTACTTTGCGTTGCATCATCACCCTGCTTATATGCATCATTAATGCGCAAGAGCGAGAAGGCGGAATCCTCACCCGCAACACGTGCATCGACATACGCTTTCAGATCGTTTGAGAAGAGATCGTTTTGAGTTTGACCAAAGACCACAACACTCAAAAACAACATAAGCGTCAACAGAGAACAAGTCTTTTTCATTCCTCAACTAATTATTTGATTACTCGCAGCATATCACTTCGAGCAAAAGAATATAAAACGAGTAAAACGGCATTTACTAATTTAATAACACAAATATAACTACACTTTCGATCATATCCAACCCGTCATGCGCAAAAAAATCATCAAATAAGATTATTTGCGCGCTCATTTTGCGCACTTTCCACTTTTTTTTCTTCGGTTTTTTTGTTCATCTGCATTTTTTGTTTACCTTTGCACCGCTAAAGTAGCGCACTATCACAACGCCAAATAGCGGTAAGGCCCATTCGTCTATCGGTTAGGACGCAAGATTTTCATTCTTGAAAGAGGAGTTCGACTCTCCTATGGGCTACACGGGTGATAAACCAAACGGAGCGGGCCACATGGCCTATCCAACACCGACCACGGTCGGAGAGGTAACTGGGTGGGGGCAAGCAATTGCGTTACGAAGAAGACCCGCCACAAGACAAAGCAAACTACAAAAGTTAAAAATAAAAAACATTTAATTAGATTATGGCAAACCATAAGTCTTCGAAGAAGCGCATTCGCCAGACCGCTACGAAGCGCGCACACAACCGTCTGTTCCACAAGACGACCCGCAACGCCGTGAAGGCTCTGCGCAACACGACCGATAAGAGCGCCGCTGAGGCTCTGCTCCCGAAGGTAACCGCTCTGCTGGATAAGATTGCTAAGCTCAACATCATCCACAAGAACAAGGCTGGTAACCTGAAGAGTGCTGCTCAGCTCCACGTTAACTCGCTCTAATCCGAGTCAAACGAAACAAAAACGGCTTCCCATTTCGGGAGGCCGTTTTTTGTATGCCATAGAAGAAGGGGGAGGCAACGAGTTTGTCGAGCAACCCCCGCTTTATAGAAGCTGTATTACAAGAGGGATTTTAGGCTTGCGAAGTCCGAGAAACCGTAAATGAGGATTTCGAGGACGAGCGTAACGCGGAAATCACCTTGTTAGACAGCTTCTATTTAAAAGTGGATCTTCACCCCCAGAAACCAACTACGCGGCATCATCGGGCCATAGACATATCCCGAATCGCGCTCGGCACCTAGGTCGAAATCACTCTGATAGGCGTCGAAGAGATTCTTTACACCACCATAGAGGTCCATCTCCACATCGCCAAAGAGTTTTACAGCATACTGCAGACGCAGGTTGCAGTCCAAGAACTGCGGCGTCTTAACCGCCACATCGACCGGCGTACCCGAGCCGGCATAGTGTTGAACAAGCATGCGTCCCGTATAGTTACCCGAGAGATCGACATCCAGCTGCTTCGTCGGCTTGAACATCAGCGCAAAATAACCATACGTATCCGGTGTGCGGAACATGCGCTTCGAGGGGGCAACATGCGTATCCTCGCTCCAATACTCCGGCTCTGCGTAGCGGCTCTGCTGCCAGGTAAAGCCGGCCTGAAGCTCCATCCACTCACTGAAGGCTACACGTCCCTCCAGATTCACGCCACCAACCGTGGCACCCGATCCGTTGTAGCGCTCCTGAATGGTGGCGCCATCCGCATCCGAACCCACCTCGCGCAACGCAAAGACATCATTCAGCGTCGTATAGAAACCCTCCACGACCCAATTCGTCGCCACCTGACCTATCTTATACTGCCACTCAGCCGAGAGGCTCCACGAGCCAGAACGCTCCTCTTCGAGATCCTCCGCCAGGCGGATGCGTGTACGCTCACCACCCACGATGGCAATGTGCAAATCCTCGTCGTAGGCCTGCGGGGCACGATAACCTCCAGCATAGCTCAGGCGCAGGCTCAGATCTTCCGACGGATTGTAACGCAGATTTGCTCGTGGCGAAAAAATCATCGTCTCAATTAAGTTGTGCTTATCCAGACGGCCTCCCAGAAGAATCGACCAACGCTTATTCTTCCACTCATTCTGGAAGTAGCCACCATAGAGGTGTACCTGCTGTTTCGTATCAATGCCATAGCCCACCGATCGATCGTGCAGATCGTTGTGGTTATACTCCGCACCCACGGTGAGCTCCGAGGGCATAAATAGCAGTTTTTCGAACTCATGCACATACTGCAAACCTCCGGCAACCGTCAAATCGTGCGTGCGACCATAGGCATCGGGATCTTGAAAAGCACCATAGTAACTTGCGCGCGCCGTATTCTGAAACGAGGCATAGGCATTAAGGCGGTTCGCTCGGTCATCCGACGACCAGTCGTACGAAAGGCTACCCCCATCGATTGTGTGGTCAGCCTGCTCACAAGTCATCGACTCATGGGGCGGCACATCGAGTTGATCACCTCCTCGGCGATAGTCTTGAATACGATGATACTGCATCGTGAGACGCGAATAGGAGCCTGTACGGAGGTAGCCGCGCATACCCAGCGCCTCGGAGTTCTGCTCCAAGAGTTCGGTAAAGCCATCCCCATTTTCATCATACCCATCTGCCGTACGGCTCTGAGCAAAGACCGCCACAGCCGCCTTACCACTATCCGAAACGAGCGATGCATTGAGTGTCGTCGTATTGTCGAAGGCGCTGCTACAACCCAGCGAGGTGATCGTATGCGCCACCTCGGCCATGCTATGCGTAGGCTCCTTCGTAATTACATTGATCGTACCACCAATCGCTGATGAGCCGTAAAGCGCCGAGCCACCACCGCGCAGCACCTCAACACGCTCGATCATATTGGCCGGAATCTGCTCCAACCCATAGACACCTGTCAATGCCGAAAAGAGGGGATGCGAATCGACCAAAATCTGCGAATAACGGCCATCGAGGCCATTGATACGCACCTGCGGGAAACCGCAATTCTGACAGGTATTCTCGACGCGCACACCGGGTTGGAACGAGAGTCCGCCACCGAGTGAAGCGGTCGATACGCGCTCAAAAAGTTCGGAATCCAAGACACTCACCAACGCCGGGGCCTCTCGCTTAAGGCGTTCGGTTCGGCTAGCCGAGACCACCACCTGATCAACAGCCACCACCTCCTCCTCAACCTCGAAGTGCAGATCAACCGTCTCACGGCCATGCAGGCAGACGGCCTGACGCTGCGTCGTGTAGCCCACGGCACGCACCTCGACCGTATAGTCATCCAACGGCAGGTTCTTAATCAGAAAATGGCCCGTCGCGTCGGTCGTTGTACCGATTGTCGTACCCAGCAACACCACCGTAGCAAAGGGAATGTGTTCCTGGGTACGGGCATCAACCACGTCACCAAAAATATGAGCATCTGTCGGGAGCTTGTGGTGCTGAGCCACGGCCGTCAGCATCGTAGCCAACACGGCACAAGCAGCAAGTAAAAATCTTCTCATCGTACCTATATATTAAGAATCTTGTTTGCAGAATTTCGACCGCAAAAATACGACGACAAGTTCATGGGAGCAATACCTAAAAAAGGGGGTATTTAGCCCCCTTATACAAACAAAAAAGGATGCCGAATTTCGGCATCCTTTCTATGTTGATGGTTGTTTCTGTTAGAAGTACAGACCGCGCAGATCCTTGATCTCGGCCATCTCCTGAACAGCCTGCAGAACGCTCTGCGAGATGATGCTCTCCTGAACAGCCTGAGCACGTACGCGCTCAGCCTCCTCGGTCTGCGTTGCAGCGTCCTGGATATCCTCAACCGTGTATACATAAACACCGTTGAGACCCTTCACGGGAGCCGAAACAACACCCGTCTGAGTCGTCGTTGCAATAGCGCCAATCAGTGCGGGCTCCAGACCCGGACCCTGGAGGTAGTAAGCGCCGAAGGTAGCACCCTCGTACTCGTTTACCTCAGCATTAACAGCCTCAGCAACCTCCTCAATCGTTGCACCCGTCATCTGAGCCTTAGCAGCCTCAAACTTCTTCTCGCGGGCAACCTGCAGACGAATCTGCGAAGCCACCTTCTCTACGGGCGTGTACTCGTTCTTATCGATAGCCGTCAGCGTAGCGATTACATAGTCATCACCTACGGTGAAGATCTCCGAAACGTCACCTACCTTAGCACCATAAGCCCAGCGAGCAACCTCACGCGAATCCTCCAGACCACGGATCGTGCGATCGCCCTGTACGAGCGTAGCAACACGCGGCGTTACGGCAGCCGTCGAAGCAGCCTCCGAGAAGCTCTCCTTAGCATTCAGCGTGAAGGTACCTGCAGCCGAGTGAGCGTCGCGACGCGTCTCGTTCGATGCCAGTACGGGATAGTTGATCGAAGCTACACGGATGTGCTTCGAAGGCTTGTCAGCACGGTAGATCTGCATGATCTGGATCACATCACCCGAAGCGATCTTCACGATGTCACCCTTCTTTACCGAAGCCAACTGCTCGGCGAACTCACCGGCAAAGGCAGCGTACGGCATTACACCAACCTCACCACCCAGCTGAGCCGTCTGAGCAAATACCGAATACTGAGCAGCAGCCTCAGCGAAGTTTGCACCACCCTTCAGAGCCGTTACCAGGCTGTCAGCCAATACCGTCTCGGTGTAGGGAAGTACGATGTGGCGGATGCCCAGCGAATCGGGAGCCATCTTCGAATCCAGCACGCGAGCCATCGTCCACTCGTTGTTCTTCAGCACCGGACCATACATCTTACCGGCCATCAGCGCCTGAGCCTCGTCAGCCAGCAGCTGCGACTGGTTTACATAACCCTCAGCGATCGAGCCGTTGCGGTTCTCGCGAACAAAGGCCTTTACATCCTCCGTAGCAGCGAACTCCTCACCGACCTTCTTCACCTCCTGCTCCAGAGCAGCCATATCGGCCGTCGTCGGCGTTACCTCGAAGACAACATACGAGAGCTGACGGTTGGGGAGCTGCTTGTAGGCATTCTTGTGAGCGGCATAGTAAGCCTTGATCTCGCTCGACGAAACCGAGTAGAGCGAATCAGGCATATCAGCATAGCGCTTTACAACCCACTTACCCGAGCGGCTCTCGTTCTGAGCCTTCTGGCCCTGAGCTACCTCCAGCGAGTTTACATAAACGCCATTCTTTACCAGACCGTAGTACTTCTGCATCGAGCTCTCGAGCTCAAGCTGCTCAACGAGCTGTGCCCATGCAGCTGCAGCCTCGGGGTTCGACTCCGACTCAGCGAGGAACTGGCTTACAGCAGCTACGTTATACTCGCCCGTTGCGGGGTTTGCAAAGGCGTTGTAGAGCGTCTGCGAGTACTGCTCACCGCTCAGCAGAGCCAAACGCTCAGCGTCGGTAAACAGAATACCCATCTGCTCCAGACCCGGCTCATAAACATGCTTGGCAACCAGCGACTGCCATACAGCATTAGCCAGCATAGCCGACTGCTGCTCGTCGGTCTCCTGGATACCCGACTGGGCCTTAATCTGCTCATACTCGTTGTAGTACTCCGAGTAGTTGATGTTCTGGCCGGCAATCTCACCGACCTTAGGATCCTGACCCGAGAAGCCCATTTCGGTCTTCAGCGAGAGGATGAATGCCAAGAGGGCGACGCCGATTACCACCGACAGAATCACGCCGAACTTGGTGCGAAGTGTGTTTAAGCTAATCATATTGCAAGTTTTAAATTTTTGTTGCCGTTTGCGTTTAAGACTTCAAAGGTAGTAAATTTATCCGAATCAACGAAAAACTACTCTATTTTTTTCACGCGAGCCAACTCCAAACGTGATCTAGTTGTGCGCAAAATGCGAATTTGGAGCTTTCCGATCACCAAAGTCTGCCCTGCCGAGGGGATTCCCTCGTAGTGGTAGATGATCAAACCGGCCAGCGTATCATACTCTTTACTCTCCTCGATTTCGAGGTTATACTTCTCATTGAGGTACTCCACCTCCAGGCGACACGAGAAGACATACTCCTCTTCGCCCACCTGCTTCTCGATCTCTTCGTCCTCGTCATGCTCGTCCTCAATCTCGCCAAAGATCTCCTCCAAGACATCCTCCAGCGAGATGATACCGGCCGTACCACCGAACTCGTCAATCACCACAGCGATATTCGAGTGGTTTTTAATAAAGGTCTGCAACAACGCCTGCAGGGGCATCGTCTCGGGGACAAAATGCACCTTCATCATCACCTCCTCAACCGACTTCGGGTTGTGGAAGAGGCTCTTCAGATTCACATATCCGATAATGTTATCCAGGTTGTTGCGATAGACAAACAGACGCGAATACTTCGACTCCACAAAGCGATCCGTCAGCTCCTCGATGGTGGTATCCTCGACATCCACCGCCTCGACATCGATACGCGGGATCATGCAGTCGCGCACCCTCAGATCGGCAAAGTCGAGCGCATTTTGGAACAACTTCAGTTCATTATCCGGATCATCCTGCGGCTCGCTGTTCGTATTGAGCAGGGCAGCCAGGTCGTCGTGGTTGAAGTGCGGAATCTGCTGATCGGGTTTCGTCTTATGGCCCAACATCCACAAAATGCTCTGCGAAAGGAGGGTCGTAAGGCGCGCGATGGGATACAACACCACATAGATCAAAAAGATCAGCGGTGCAAAGATGCGGTAAAAGAAGTTGGGGTTGTTCTTAAAAATCGACTTAGGAATAAATTCACCCAAGAAGATGATAATCAAGGTTGAAACAGCCGTCTCGATCAACACCGAACCCTCGCTCGCCATCATCTCCCAACCGGCCAGTCGAAACAGACCACGCAGCACGAGCGACATATAGAGCGAATAGAGCACCAGCGCAATATTATTACCCACCAAAATCGTGGTAATATATTGTCCGGGGCGACGCTCAAAGATCGCAGCAATGCGGTCAAAGAGCGAGCTCTGCTTGCGATCAAGCTCGAGTTTGAGGCGATTCTTGCTCGTAAAGGCAATCTCCATACCCGAGAAAAAGGCAGAGAAGAGCACCGTAACGAGGATTAACAACAGCGAGGTCAGCATAGCGTAGGGCGATTAACGGGCAAAATCAGGAGCATCCTTCATCATGAGTTGCTCCTCTTGTTGCATCGGTTTAAGCGGCTGACTCTCAAGCTGCAACTTGCGCTGATCATTCATCGGCGGACGCTGTTGCAGACGCTGCTGAGGGCGTTTGCGCGGTTCGGCAGATGGGCGCAAAGTCGGCTGCGGGGCTGGCGTAGATTGCTTCTGCGGACGGGGCTTTACCTCGCGACGAGGCTCGGGCGTAGCTGTCTTGGCAGTCGAATCCGACTCCTCCGAGGGGTTAAACACCACC
>JAFZFJ010000209.1 GCA_017555975.1 Alistipes sp.
CTTCGCGATTAAGCCGAGCGCAGAGGCTGCTTGCAGACTTTGCCGAGGCGCAGCGAAGTCGAGCCACCGCAGGTGGGTCAAAGTTGAGAGTTGAAAGTCTTTGGGTGGTTCTTTTAGCCGCGCAACAAAAATAGGGGGAGATAGCTTTACCGGTGCTATCTCCCTTTTTATTGCGCTAACTTGCAACTTTCAGTTACCTCAGTAATAACTTTCAACTCTCAACTTTCAACTTTCAACTCCCCTACCTTCTGCAGATTGTCTTAAAATCGCAATACATACATGCCTTCTCATCCTCGATCTGCGTAAAAGGAATCGCAGGATCGAAGAGTTCAACCAGCACCGCACGCAGTAGCTCCTCGAATCGCTCCCGATAGTGGCTGTAACTCAAGCCACTCTGCTTCTCTTCCTGATCTATTAACCAAGGTTCGTACTCGGCACGGTGCATGTTGCGCACATAGTAGAGCGAGGGCACCACATCGCACCCCTCGTTGTGGCTGAGCATCATAGCATAGAGCAACGTCTGCAACGTATTAGACTGGCGATCACGCGATTCGCCCGAGAACAGCGCCTCCAACCCTTTAAAGTCCAGATGAGGCGTTCCGGTCTTGTAGTCCACGACCCGCAGACGGCCATCGTCCAGACGATCGATACGATCGGCTATACCGCTCAGTTTCAGCTGATAATCACGACCCCCTACCGCGAACGGGAAGCGATAGCTCACCTCCTCCTCACACCCCACCACCGAGAAGTTCTCATGGTCAGCATCGTAGGCCATCACGCCACTCTTGAGGTAGCGAATCACAATATCGTGTACCAGCAACAGATTGCCGGGATAATCCTCCTTTGAGGCATTTTCACGGTTCAGGTAGTGCTTGGCAATCGCCCCTTCAACGGCCCGTTCCACATCGCCTCGACGTATCATCGCACGCAACACCTCACCCGGATGGGCCTCGCCCACCAGCGAACCATAAAGGGTCTGAACAGCGGCATGAAGAATAGTTCCGAACATCGGGGCATCGACCTCCTCGGCCATCGTATCCTCGGTGCGTAGGCCCGCCACCGAATGGAAGTAGAAGCGCAACGGACAAGCCACATAACGATAGAGGGCCGTGGGCGACAATGTTGCCTTCGACTCCGCCTCTACAAAACGATGCAGACGCGCCATCACCGCCTCATCCTTCTGCACTACGATCGGCTCCTGCTCGACCAGATTGACATCCACACCCACCTCCTGGAAAGACACCTCACCGGGCCACTCATAGTCCAACTGGCGGATGTAGCGACTCGGTTCGCCGGTTGAGCGTTCATCGGTGTGCGACGAGTAGAGCATCGTCACCCGCTCAGCACGCTGCATGAGGCGATAGAAGTAATAGGCGTAGACACCTTCATGGTGCTCGGGAGTGGGCAGATCGAAGGCTGCGCGCAGGTTATAGGGAATGAACGATCCCTGCTGGAGGTGGTTGCCCGGGAAGTTATCGTCAGTCATCGAGAGGATCACCACATTCTTGAAATCGAGGTTTCGGGTCTCCAAAATACCCATCACCTGAATACCCTCCAAAGGCTCGCCACGGAAGGGAATACGCAGCGACTGCAGGTGGCGTCTGAGAAGCGAACAATAGGTCGCCTGCTCAATATCCAACTGACAGCTATCGAGCGAATTGCGCAATTTATGTATTTCGGTTGCCGTGGTCGACAAGAACTCCATGCGACGGATCGAATCATCCCCCTCGTAGGGCAGTTTAGCCACCGCCTCGAGCAGTTCGAGTAACCAATCCGAGAGCTCACGCCAACTACCCACCGGCGTAAAGAGGGTCCGCAGCAGCGGCGTGCGTTGCAACCACTCCTGCTGAATGCGAATCAACCGTTTTTCGAGCAACTCTTGCTCCATATCGGCCATGAGCTGAGGGGCATCTACCACAATGTAGGGATGGTTCAACAACCCCACCACATCGGCATGGTAGAAGCTCCACCCCGCCCCTTCCTTGCGCACATGAGCCTGCAATTCAACAAGACGTTCCACGAAGGTATAGGCCAAAGTTTGGCGCAACGGGTAACCCATCGTCACGTTGATCTTTCCGAGCTCCTTGGGCAGGGCATAGAGCAGTGGCGTGAGCAGATTCTCATCCGTCAGCACCACCGCAGTCTCTTTATCAAGGCGACCTTCGCGCGACCATTCGGTCAGAATTTCGGCTACCGCCTTGCACTGCACCACATTCGAAACTGCAGCCACCGTATGCATCCGCTTTGGGCGACTCATACCCGTATCCGAAAGGTGTTTTACGGGCGGAAAATCACTCAAGTTACGACGCAGGAACATACCCGCCTCTTGGTCGCTTTGGGCCGTATAATAGCGGTCGGAATCCCAATAAAAATCGCATTTCGCCTGCAGCTGCAAGTGGCGGAAAAGCGCCCGTTCGCAGCTCGACAATGCATTGAAGCCGGCTATGACAAAATGTTGATTCTCTTCGATTTTAGCCGCTCCGCTTTCCAATCGCTCGACAGCCTTGCGCTGCAACATACCACCATAGGCAATTCCCAGTTCGAGCAAACGTTTACGGTAGGCGTGATAGACCTTCGGCAGGGTGCGCCAGATGTAGAGGAAGCGCTGCTTTTGTTCCGAGAGCGAATCCTCCGGACCGAGCGACGACCAGAAGCGTTTGATGATCTCCTGCTGGCGCGGGGTAAGGTACGAGAGGTCTGTTTCGAGCTCCTTGAGCTCGGTCATGTTGCTGAAAAGTTGATCGGCATCGATGCGATACTTATCGATCATATCGAAGTCCGCGAGCAACATCTCACCCCAGAAATAGAACTTATCAAAGGGCTCATCGTGGTAGGTGCGATAGACCTTGTAGAGCTCCGTAACAAGGCGCAATTTATCGCCAAGATGCAACCCCGCAAGGTCGCCCATCAACTCATCGATCGAGCTGTAGTGCGGTTGCCAAATGGGGCGGTCGATTCGTTCGGCAAGAGCCTCTTCGAAGAAGATACGGGCACGACGCGAGGGAAACAATATCCGGCAATGGGACAATGTTTCGCCGTAGCGCTGATAGAGATCTTCGGCTACCTCCTCCAAAAAAGTGGGCATCTGGGAACGGGACATGGCGATTCTTTTACGCTGTTTGGGATGCTAATTTACAAAATTTACCGCAAAAAGCACGTCATTCGGGAATTAATTTGTATTTTTACAAATTAAACAACCGAAAGCATCGTGCGCGCAAAGATCCTCAATGCAAGTGCCGGGTCGGGCAAGACCTACCAGCTGGCGTATAACTACGTCCGCGAGCTCGTCATGCAACCCGCCTCCTACCGACACATCCTGGCCGTGACCTTCACCAACAAGGCCACCGAGGAGATGAAAAGCCGCATTCTCAAGGAGTTGCATCGCCTGGCGGCCGACTACCGTTCATCGTACCGCGCCCGACTTGTTGCCGACCTGGGGCTCAGTCCCGAGCAGATTCAACGCCGCGCCCAAGAGGCCCGCTCGAAAATTCTGCACGACTACTCGCGCTTCACGGTGCTCACGATCGACACCTTCTTTCAACGCATCCTGCGTGCCTTCATCAAGGAGCTGGGCATCGACCTGAATTACAACATCGAGCTCGAGACCGCTTCAATCCTCACCAAGAGTGCCGACTCGCTCATCGAGCAGATCACGACCGATCGCGATCTGCTGCGCTGGCTCACGCGCTTTGTCGAGGAGCGTATCGAGGAGGGCAAGGGTTGGGATGTCCGTGAGGGTATCCTCGCGTTGGGTGGCGAAATTTTCAAGGAGCGCAACCGCCAATCACTCCTTTCGAACCGCAGTCGCGAGGAGCTACACGAGTTGGTGCAACGCACCACAGCCCAAGCAGAGGCCTCGAAGCGCGAAGTCATCGAATGGGCGCAGAAAATCCTCAAACTTATGGAGGAGCACGGTGCCACGATCAACGACTTTCCCTACAAGCAGACGGGATTCATGAATTGGCCCCGTTCGGTGGCCCAAACCGAGGAGATCACCCCCTACACGAAACGCGCCGCCACGGCTTGTGACGAGGATGGCGTCTGGGGCAAAGAGGGTACACTTTCGGCACGCCTGCGTCCCCTTTTGCAACCCTTGCTGCAAAAGATGCGCACGACCTACGACCGCAATATTCGCCGTTGGAATACGGCCCAACTCCTGGCCGAGACCTACCGCAGTTTTGCCCTCCTGGGCGATCTCTACGCCAAAGTGCAACAGCTCTGCGACGAGCAGCAGCTCATGTTGCTCTCGGAGACCAAATACCTCCTCTCGGAGTTTATCACCGAGCTCGACGCACCGTTCATCTACGAGAAGGTGGGCAACCGCTTCGAGCGCTTCATGATCGACGAGTTCCAGGACACCTCGGTGCGCGAGTGGGAGAACTTCCTCCCCCTGCTACGCAACGCCATGGCCCAATCGGATCGCCAATCGGTCCTCATTGTGGGTGATTTGAAGCAGTCGATCTACCGCTGGCGAGGCGGTGACTGGAAGATCCTCTACCGCGAAGCGGAGGAGGCCCTGGGTGCGGCGAGCACCGAGGTAATCAACCTCAAAGACAACTTCCGCAGCCTCAGCGAGCTGGTCCACTTCAACAACCGCGTCATTGAGCGCATCGTGCGACTCGACAACGCGCTGCTAAACAACGAACTTCATACGGCCGTCGGCGAGGGAAACCTCAAACCTACGGTAGCCGAGGAGCTCTACGACACGCTCCAAAACGCCTATAGCCGTGCTGCACAGGAGCCCCAACGCAAAAATGCGCATGAGGGCTACATCAGCGTCGAGAATTTTGACGACGAACCCCCGATCATCGAACGCATCTGCGCACTCATCGATCTGGGCTATCGCCCGTCCGATATGCTGATCTTGGTCCGCAACTCAATCGAGGGAGGACGCATCGCAACACGTCTGCTCGACTTCAAGAGCACGAACCGCGATCCGCGCTACCGCTTCGACGTAATGACACAAGAGGCCCTGGTTATCGGAACGGCCCCCATCTGTGGTTTTGTAACAGCCACGATGCGGTTGGCGCTCAACCCCAACGAGTCGCTCTGTCGCGCGCTGTATAACCAATACCTCAAACAGGCATTTGACGCTCCGCTGTCGGACGAGGAGTTACATTTCCTCCAGGCCATCCGTCTACTGTCCCCCGAGGAGGCCTTCGAGCGCATCGTGTTGCGCTACGAACTGGCGTGTCGTACGCACGAAACGGCCTACCTTCAGGCCCTGCATGAGCAGATTGTAGCCTTCTCCACGAGCCGCATTGCCGACTTGGCACTCTTCCTCACCTGGTGGGAGGAGCAAGGTAGCGCGAAGTCGATATCGATCGAGGAGAGCCAATCCACCATCGAGATTCTCACGATCCACAAGGCGAAAGGTCTGGAGAAAAAGGTGGTGCTGATCCCCTACTGTTCGTGGCCGCTGGCGCCCATGACCTCGGGACTCAAGAGCAACATCGTCTGGGCCGAAGCTGAGGAGGGCGACGCTGCCCAAATTGGTCAAATGCCGATTCGTCTGCGTCAGCAGATGGGTACTTCGGGCTTTTCGTCGGCCTACTACCACGAGTTGGTCTACTCGCATATCGACAACATCAACCTGCTCTACGTGGCCCTGACACGTGCCGCCGAATCGTTGCATGTCTTCATTCCCGCTAAAGGCGAGAAGCATGTGGGGGCCTTGTTGCGCGCCGTACTGCAGGAGGAGAACTTCACGGATCGCTACACGGCAGGAACCCTCACGGGGCCTGCTCCGAAAGATGATGCGCGCGAGGAACTTCCTGAAGAGTCGGCTCGCCGCGAAGAGCCCGCTCGCAAGGCAAACCATACGCTCCTCAAGGGCTACCCCACCTCCGAAACCGAGCTATTGTTGAGCTTCTCCTCGGAGCGTTACTTCGACCACAACACCGAATCGCTCTCGCCCCGCAATTTCGGCATTCTGATGCACAAGGCCTTCGAAGAGGCCCACGACCGTGCCTCGATCGAGCAGGTCATTTGCCGCATGGAGCAAGATGCACTACTCTCACACTCCGACGCGGAGGAGCTGCGACACATGGTCGAGAAAGCCCTCTCGGAGCCGACCGTAGGCGAATGGTTCGATGGTTCGTGGAGTGAAATTCGTACCGAGGAGGCAATCCTCTCGGCCGGCAAAAACCACCTGCAACGCCCCGACCGCGTAATGATTCGCGGCACGGAGGCCGTCATCGTGGATTATAAGTTTGGCGAGCTGAATCGCGACCACTACCGCCGTCAGCTGCTGCGCTACGAGCAACTGCTGCGCGAGATGGGCTACACGAAGGTCAGTGGCTATCTCTGGTACGTAAAACAAGGAAAAATCGAACAAGTTATATAAGGATGAAACAGACCCTAAAACTCATACCCAAACCCTTCCGTCGACGGGGTATCGGTGTCGCCTTGTCGCTCTTTGTCAAGGCGGGGCTGAACCTGGTGGGATTGGCCATGTTGCTGCCCGTGCTGGCGCTGGCCCTCGATCCCGATTCGCTCGCGGGCGACGGGCCGATGGCTCAACTCTACCACACCGTAGGCTTCCGCTCGGCAGAGCAGTTCGCCTGGTTCACGGCTGGCGTGATTGTGGGAGTTATCGCCCTTAAAGCGATCCTTACGATGCTCCTTTCACACATCGAGCGTCGCTACATCTACGACCTTTACACGGCACTTTCGCGCCGTCTCTACACCACCTACCACCGTCGAGGTCTGCCCTTCATCAAGAGCCAAAACTCGGCCGTGCTGTCGCGCAACGTCAATGTGGTCTGCCTCTCGTTTACGGCAGGCGTGCTGAAACCTGCCGCCACGATTCTCTCGGAGACGATGTTACTCGTGCTGCTCTTTACGGCACTCGCCATCTATGCACCGCTTGCCGCACTGCTCATCCTGCTGATCTTCCTCCCTGCCATGTGGGGCTACTACCGCTACGTACGTCGTCGCATCAATCGCTACGGCGAGGAGGAGAACCGTGCCCAGCGCGAGAAGTCGCGCGTAGTGGCCGAGACCTTCCGCGGATTTACCGATGTTGAGCTCAACAACGCCTTCCCAATGATGCTCCGCCGCTTCGATCGCACGATGAAAGAGGTGGTGCGCACCCGCTCGAAGGAGGCCGATATTGCCCTCCTGCCCCAGATGGTGACCGAACTGGGATTGGCCATTGGTATCTCCTTGCTGGCAGCCCTTTCCTTCTCGCTCGGCTTGGGCGAGGGCAGTTCACAGCTGCTCTTTGGCGTCTTTGCCGTGGCCGCTATCCGCCTGATGCCCTCCGTAAGAAACATCCTCTCGAGCTGGACCACGATTCGCTACAACCGCTACACAATCCAAATCCTGAAAGATGTACCCTCGGACGAGCCTGCAGAAGAGTTGACGCAGGTCGTGGAGCCGATTCCCTACAACCACACCATCGAGATTCGCAATCTCAAATTCCGCTTCTGGGACGGCGAGGAGGAGCTGTTCGGTGGTCTGAACCTGACGATCCGCAAGGGCGAGCACCTCGGATTCCGAGGTATGTCCGGAGCCGGTAAAACCACCCTATTCAACCTCTTATTGGGCTTCTACACCCCCACCGAGGGCGAAATTCTAATCGATGGCCAACCGCTCACGGAGGCCAACCGCCGTCGCTGGCAGCAGCGCGTGGGCTATGTCTCACAAAGCCTCTTCCTCACCGATGGCACCTTTGCCGAGAATGTTGCGCTCGGCCTTGCCGAAGATCAGATTGACCGCGACCGTGTGCTTCAGGTACTCGAGATGGCCCAACTGGGCGACTTTGTACGCACCCTGCCGAAGGGCATCGACACCCCCGTAGGTGAGTGCGGTTGTCGTCTTTCGGGCGGTCAGCGCCAACGTATCGGCATCGCCCGCGCCCTCTATCGTCGCGCTGATGTCCTCTTCTTCGATGAGGCCACCTCATCGCTCGACTCAGCCACCGAACAGGAGATCAACCATTCCATTGCTCGTCTGGCCTTAGAAAACAAATCGCTTACCCTGCTGGTGATTGCCCACCGCGAGACCTCACTCGAGGCCTGCGACCGCATTGTCACCATCGCACACAATACCGAACACCATGTCTAAAGCCTATCGCATAGCGCGCAACGAGCTGATGCTGCACGCGCCACAGCTCTGCTTTCCGGGACTCACTCCCTTCGAAATCGATCCCACGACAACCACCAACCCTATCGAGGTTATCTACGACGCAGAAACGCCCCTGCCCACGGATGGTGATAGACTGCTCGACACCTTCGATTTTACCGACGCAAACGCCATCTGCCGCCTCTACAAATGCAGCGATGGCCACCTCTTCACCATGACACGCGAAGAGATCACCCCGTGCGCCTTCTACATCCCGACATCGGGTGTCGTGCGCTGCAACTTCGCCGAAGGTGACGACCGTTCGCTGGCACGCTTTGGTTTATGGATCGTCTTTAACCTCCGAGCCTCGGCCCATGGTGTCCTGGCCATCCACTCATCGGTGCTGATGCATGACGGAGGTGCCGTGCTCTGCCTCGGCGAATCGGGAACGGGCAAAAGCACCCACACCCGCCTCTGGCGCGAGCATATCCCCGGCACAGAGCTATTGAATGATGACTCACCCTTCCTCGCCCTCTGCGACGGCGAAGTGCGCGTCTTTGGCTCTCCGTGGAGTGGGAAGACCCCCTGCTACCGCAACCTCGATCTACCGATACGCGGCTTCCTTCGCCTTTCGCAAGCTCCTGTAAACGAGATACGTAAGCTCTCGACCTTGCAAGCTTATGGTGCATTACAGCCCTCCATGCCCCCTTCGTTTGCCTACGACAGTGCGCTGTTCGACCGCGTCAACAAACTGCTCTCGGTGCTCCTTAGACAGACGCCGGTCTACCACCTTCGTTGTCTTCCGAACCGCGAAGCAGCCGAGTTGGCTCGTCAAACCCTCTATGCTGACGCCCGATGAAGATCAGCAACAAACTCTTCTTCGAGGGAGTTGAGCAACTCCTTCGTGAGGGCCAGGAGGCAGAGTTCATCCTGCGCGGACACAGCATGCGCCCACTACTGAGGGATAACCGAGATCGAGTCATCATCGCCCCTATCGGCAACGAAGAACCCACCGTGGGTGAAGTCTACCTCTTCCGCTATCAGGGACGCCACCTACTCCATCGCCTACACCGCATCGAGGGCGATACGCTCGTCATGCGCGGTGACGGAAACTATCAACTAGAGGAGCGGTGCCAGACCGACGCTCTCGTAGCCCGACTGGTTCGTGTACGTCGCCCATCGGGCAAGGTGATCGATTGCACATCTGCTATTTGGCGCTGCAAATCAACGATTTGGTGCAGTTTACCGGCTATCGTTAGAAGGGTAATCTTGGGCATACTGCGAAGAGTAATAAAGGGAAACTAAAGGGGACTAAAGGAATTAAAGGTTACTAAGGGCTCCCCTTAACAACCCTTAACAACCCTTAACAACCCTTCAACACTTTCCCCACCCAAAAACAAAAAACCGAGGCCCAATGGACCTCGGTTTTCTTATTGGATTTTGCAGTGATTACTCACCCAGCGCGAAGCGCTTGTAAGCAATAACCGTAGCCTCCTTATCGGCCTTGTGGATGTACTCAGCGATCGTCTCCTACTCGCCAACTACGCACTGGTTCAGCAGCGTGTTCTCCTCGAAGAACTTGCGCATCTTACCCTCGGCGATCTTCTCGAGAATAGCCTCCGGCTTGTTGGCGTTCTTCGGATCCTGCTTCATAGCCTCGATAGCAATCTTGCGCTCGTGCTCAACCGTCTCGGCGGGGCAGTCAGCAACATCGATCGAGATGGGAGCCATAGCCGTAGCCTGCATAGCAACGGTGTGAGCTACCTCAGCGGGAACCTCCTTGTTGAAGCCCAGAACCGTACCGAGCTTCTTGTTGAAGTGAACGTAAGCGTTGCAGTAGGGAGCCTCGATGCGCGCATAGAAAGCGAGCTCGATCTTCTCACCCGTCTGACCCGACTTCTCGGTTACCATCTCCTCAACGGTCAGACCCTCGGCGTTCTTCACAGCCAGCAGGGCGTCACGATCAGCAGCGTCAGCAGCAACAGCCAACTCGAGCATCTCGTTTACCGAAGCCGAGTACTCCTCGTTCTGAGCAACGAAGTCGGTCTCGCAAGCCAGGCAGAGGATATAGGCCTTCGTGCCTACAACCTTCGTGGCAACAACACCCTCCGTAGCGTTACGATCGGCACGCTTGGCAACAACCAGCTTACCCTTCTCGCGGATGATGTCCTGGGCACGGGCGAAATCACCCTCAGCCTCCATCAGAGCCTTCTTGCAGTCCATCATGCCGGCACCCGTCATCTTACGGAGCTTCATGACATCAGCAGCCTTGATTTCCATAGTCAAAATGTGTGTTTAAGGTTTGTTAAGTCACTAATTACTCGGCGTCTGCAGCCTCCGTAGCGGCTACAACCTCCTTAACGGTCTCCTCATCAACGTTAGCCTTTACAGCCTTCTTGATGCGGGGCTTAGCCTCCTTCTTGGGAGCAGCAGCCTCAGCCTCCTGAGCCTCCTTCTCCTTCTCCAGGCGACGCTCCTCCGAACCCTCAGCGATGGCAGCGCACATCACGTCGAGAACAACGGCAATCGACTTCGAAGCATCATCATTTGCAGGGATAACGTAATCAATGTTGGTAGGATCACAACAGGTATCTACCATTGCAAATACGGGGATGTTGAGTCGCTTTGCCTCCTTCACGGCGTTTGCCTCCTTCTGTACGTCGATAACGAACAGAGCAGCCGGCAGACGGGTCAGGTCAGCGATCGAACCGAGGTTCTTCTCCAACTTAGCGCGCTGGCGCTCGATCTGGAGCTTCTCTCGCTTCGAGAAATTATCGAACGTGCCGTCCGAGGCCATCTTATCGATCGTGGCCATCTTCTTAACGGCTTTACGTATGGTGGGGAAGTTCGTCAGCATACCGCCTGCCCAACGCTCAGTAACGTAAGGCATGCCTACTGCTGCCACCTTCTCGGCAACAATCTCCTTAGCTTGTTTCTTGGTGGCTACGAACAGCACGCGGCGACCGCTCTTGGCGATCTGCTTGATGGCTGCAGCAGCCTCATCGATCTTGAGCACGGTCTTGTGCAGGTCGATGATGTGGATGCCGTTCTTCTCCATGAAGATGTAGGGAGCCATTTTGGGGTTCCACTTACGCTTCAGGTGACCGAAGTGTGCACCGGCCTCCAGTAATGTATTAAAATCTGTACGTGACATTTTAATTCAAATGGTTTAATTTTAATTCTCTTTTCTTCAATCCACCGAGTAGCGGCCTCTTCACGAGGTGAGTCTCAGTCGATTTTCCGCGGACGAGCAACACAAGGGCAGTACAATAATATATATAGGTGTAGTCCCTCGCTGTTTCGAACTCGTACCGTGCGTTGCCGAAATTCGGTCCAGGCGTATTGATTAACGCTTGCTGAACTGGAACTTGCGACGTGCACCGGGCTGACCGGGCTTCTTACGCTCAACAACACGCGAATCGCGCGTGAGGAAGCCGGCCTTCTTCAGAACCGGACGCATCTCAGCGTCGATCTCGCACAGAGCGCGAGCAATACCCAGACGGGCAGCCTCAGCCTGACCCTTGATACCACCACCAACGAGGTTGATCGTGATGTCATAGTTCTCCAGCGTGTTCGTAGCCAGCAGGGGCTGCTTAACCTGGAAGCAGAGAATGTCCAGCGAGAAATACTCGGCAAGTGCCTTGTGGTTGATGGTAATCTGACCCTTACCCGGCTTCACGTATACGCGAGCCACAGCTGCCTTACGGCGACCTACGGTGTTTACAACTTCCATCTTCTTTCTTACTTAATCTCGTTTAACTTAATAGCCTTCGGGTTCTGTGCTGCGTGGGGATGCTCCTCACCGGCATATACCTTCAGGTTCTTCAAAATGTGCTCGCCCAGACGGGTCTTGGGGAGCATACCCTTAACGGCCTTCTCAATTACGAAGGTCGGCTTCTTTGCCAGGTAATCTGCGGGGGTAGCGAAACGCTGACCACCGGGATAACCCGTGTGACGCACGTAGACCTTATCGGTCATCTTCTTGCCCGTGAGCTTCACCTTGTCAGCGTTGATTACGATGACATAGTCACCACAATCAGCGTGGGGCGTGAAGCAGGGCTTGTTCTTGCCTCGGAGGATCTTCGCGATCTGCGATGCAAGACGTCCCAGTACCTCGTTCGTTGCGTCGATGACGTACCACTCCTTGGTTACGCCCTCAGCAGTGGCCGAGATAGTCTTGTAGCTTAATGAATCCACTGTGTTTTACGTTTAATTTAACTTGTTGTAATCCTAATCCCGCACTTTGCGGGTGCGCAAAGGTACGAAAAAGTTTTGGTTCTACAAAATAATTTAAGAATTAAAATAAAAGGGCTGAAACAAGGGTGATTAAAGGGGGCTAAAGGGGAGTAAAGGCTACTAAGGGAAGATCCTATAGAGAACTTTAGCCTCCCTTAGTCACCCCCACAATCGGTTTCTGATTTTAGAGGAGGCCGGCTAAGAGCCGGCTTTTGAGATTGGGTAGTCAGCACCACCACCGGTTTTTCATTTTAGGTGAGAAGATTTCGCAATTTATGAAGTAAGCCCCGGATGGGTAGTACTGACGTACATCCCATTCGGGGCTTGCGAGTAAAGTGCGGAAGGTTCCGCATAAAATGGAAAACCTCTATCCGAGGAACGACAGCAACAGACCAGCCGCTACAGCCGAACCAACCACACCGGCAACGTTCGGACCCATAGCGTGCATCAAAAGGAAGTTCGAAGGATTCTCCTCCTGACCTACCTTCTGCGATACGCGAGCAGCCATCGGCACAGCCGATACACCTGCCGAACCAATCAGCGGGTTGATCTTGTTACCCTCCTTGAGGAAGCAGTTCATCAACTTAGCGAAGAGTACACCGCAAGCCGAAGCCACACCAAAGGCAACGATACCCATCAACATAATCTTGATGGTTGCAGGCGAGAGGAAGGTGTTGGCCGTAGCCGTAGCACCTACCGTAAGGCCCAGGAAGATTACCACGATGTTCATCAGCTCGTTCTGTACGGTCTTCGACAGACGATCTACCACACCCGACTCCTTCATCAGGTTACCCAGCATCAAGCAACCTACCAGCGGAGCTGCATCGGGGAGCAGCAGCGAGATGATGGCAGCAATCACGATCGGGAAGAGGATGCGCTCCTTCTTCGAAACCTGACGCAGCGTGCTCATCTTGATCTGACGCTCCTTCTTCGTAGTCAGCGCGCGCATGATGGGGGGCTGAATCACCGGCACAAGAGCCATGTACGAGTAGGCAGCCACAGCGATCGGGCCGAGCAGCTCGGGAGCGAGCTTAGCAGTGAGGAAGATAGCCGTCGGGCCATCAGCACCGCCAATGATACCGATCGAACCAGCCTGTTCGGGGGTAAAGCCCATTGCATAAGCGGCGATAAAGGTGGCAAAGATACCAATCTGTGCGGCAGCACCCAGCAGGAAGCTCTTGGGGTTAGCGATCAGCGGACCGAAGTCGGTCATGGCGCCCACACCCACGAAGATCAAGCAAGGATAGATACCGAGCTTCACACCTAGGTAGAGGTAGTCCAACAGACCGGGAGCGATACCCTCGTGCGAGGTGAAGGCATCCCAGTGTACATGACCACCGGCAAAGAGCTCTTCGTGGAAGAGACCCGCACCGGGGAGGTTCGTCAGGAGCATACCGAAGGCGATGGTCATCATCAGCATCGGCTCATACTCCTTCTTGATGGCCAGATAGAGCAGGAAGAAGGCGATCAGAATCATCACCAGGTTACCCCAACCCATCTCCGAGAAGAAGGCGGCAAAACCCATCGACGAAACGAACTTCTCCAGGCTCTCCAGCGCGAAATTCGATTGCAAGAGGTTCAACATACGCTTACTCGATCACAATTAAGTTGTCACCCTCCATCACCGTAGCACCCTGCTGAACGCAGATCTGCTTTACGACACCGGCACGGTCCGAGTCAATGTTGTTCTCCATCTTCATGGCCTCGAGCACGAGCAGCGTCTGGCCTACAGCAACCGTATCACCTACGGCAACCTTCACGGCCGTCACCGTACCCGGCAGCGGACACTTGATAGCACCTGCGGCAGCAGCAGCGGGGCGCTGAACGGGAGCCGACGGAGCAACCGTCTGCGGCGTAATCTGGGCGCTGTTAGCCGTCTTGGGAGCGGCAGCAACCTGCGGCTTCACCTGCGGAGCAGCCTTGCCACCCTCGATCTCTACCTCGTAGTGCGTGCCGTTCACCGTAACGCGAGCCAGCGTCGAGGCCTCATTTACCTCGTCGATCTGTACGTTGTACGTATGACCGTTGATTTTCAATGTGTAGTCTTTCATAGTTTTCTCTTATTTTCTATCGGGTAACTGGGTTAAACCGTGAATCTTCGAGTTCCACGGCGAGTAGGCGCGCTTGAGGCTCTGGATGGTGAGCACCTCCGACTCACGGTCGTGCAGGGCGCTCTTGTAGAGCTTCAGAGCTGCGGCGATGGCGGCAATCTGCTCCTCGTGCAGCTGCTCATCCGAAATGGGCTTCTCGGCAACCTTAGCCAGCTTGCGCTCGGGCTTCTGGGCAAAGATCACACCGAAGAGCTTCATGACGAAGACCAGCAAAACGAGCACGATGAAGACCAGCGCAATGCTGATCACCGTACACCATACCATCTCGTTCCAGCCCCAGGTAACTGCTAAAAAGTTTGTCATAACCTAAAGGGATTACAAGGGAATGTTCGAGTGTTTCTTCGCGGGGTTCTGCAGGCGCTTCGTAGCGAGCGACTGGAGGGCACGAATGATGCGGAAACGCGTGTTGCGCGGCTCGATCACATCGTCGATGTAGCCATAACGGGCTGCATTGTAGGGGTTCGAGAACTTCTCGTTGTACTCGGCCTCCTTCTCGGCGATGAACTTAGCCTTCTCCTCCGGCTTATCGGCCAGATCCTTCAGCTCCTTACCATAGAGTACCTCTACAGCACCGCTGGCACCCATTACGGCGATCTCAGCCGACGGCCATGCGTAGTTGATATCACCACGGATGTGCTTCGACGACATCACGATGTAAGCACCACCGTAAGCCTTACGCAGCGTAACCGTTACCTTGGGAACCGTAGCCTCGCAATAAGCGAAGAGCAGCTTGGCACCGTGCGTAATCACACCACCATACTCCTGGGTCGTACCCGGCAGGAAGCCCGGCACATCCACGAGCGTTACGAGCGGAATATTGAAGGCGTCGCAGAAACGCACGAAGCGGGCAGCCTTGCGCGAAGCGTTGATATCCAATACACCGGCCATAAACTTGGGCTGGTTGGCGATAATACCCACCGACTGGCCGTTGAAACGGGCAAAGCAGGTGATGATGTTCTTGGCATAGCCAGCAGCCTGCTCCAGGTACTCACCGTTATCGACGATGGCCTTGATCACCTCGGTCATGTCGTAAGGCTTGTTGATGTTGTCGGGGATAATCTCGTTGAGCGAATCCTCGAGGCGGGTCGGCAGGTCGGTGCAGACAGCCAGCGGCGTATCCTCCATGTTGTTCTGCGGCATGTACGACAAGAGGTCCTGGATAATCTTGATACCCTCCTCCTCCGTATCAACGGCGAACTGAGCCACACCCGACTTCGTCGTGTGCATCGTGGCACCACCCAGCTGCTCCTGCGTTACATCCTCACCCGTTACGGTCTTCACCACCTTCGGGCCCGTGAGGAACATGTTCGAGGTCTCCTTCTTCATGATGATGAAGTCGGTCAGTGCGGGCGAATATACGGCACCACCGGCGCAAGGACCAAAGATGGCCGAAATCTGCGGGATCACACCCGAAGCCATCACGTTGCGCTGGAAGATGTTGGCATAACCGGCCAGAGCGTTTACGCCCTCCTGGATACGAGCACCACCCGAGTCATTCAGACCAATGCAGGGAGCACCGTTGCGCATAGCCATATCCATAATCTTGCAGATCTTGTCGGCCATCGAGAGCGACAGCGAACCTGCCGTTACCGTGAAGTCCTGAGCAAATACATAGACCAGACGACCGGCAACCGTACCGTAACCGGTAACAACGCCATCACCGAAGGTGTGGCTCTTGTCCATACCGAAGTCATAGCAGCGGTGGGTTACGAACATGTCAAACTCCTCAAACGAACCCTCGTCCAGGAGCATCTCAATACGCTCACGAGCCGTGTACTTGCCTTTGGCATGCTGGGCATCGATGCGCTTCTGACCGCCACCCATGCGAGCCGTCTCGCGGTTTTCGATCAGTTTGTTGATTTTAGCTTGAATTTCGCTCATTGCTAAATGTAAATTATTGATTGGTTTGGTTTATTTGTTCTTGTTCTCGCACAGCTCGGTCAGGATACCCTGCGTCGACTTCGGGTGCAGGAAGGCGATCGTCAGACCCTCAGCGCCCTTACGGGGGGTCTTGTCGATCAGGCGGATGCCCTTCTCCTCAGCGTCAGCCAGCTGAGCCTCGATATCCTCGCAAGCGAGTGCCATGTGGTGGATACCTACGCCCTTGTTCTCGATATACTTGGCGATGGTCGACTCCTCCGACGTGGGCTCCAGGAGCTCAATCTTGGTCTGGCCAAGCTGGAAGAATGCCGTGCGCACCTTCTGATCAGCCACCTCCTCGATGGCGTAACACTTCAGACCCAATACGTTCTCCCAGTAGGGAATTGCCTCGTCCAGGCTCTTAACAGCCACGCCAAGGTGCTCAATGTGAGATACTTTCATAGTGAAAATAAATTTTGATGTGAATATTTTGTGAATGTAATTTGTCCAAATCCATTTTTGGGCACACAAAGATACAAAATAAAGCGCAAAAGGCAAGCAGAAAAGTCGACGAAAAATCGAATAAAAAGCGTTTTTGGCAACCGCCCCCGAAGGAGGATCAAAAACCGTCAACAAAAGCCACCGAAAAAATAGACGAAGAGAGGGCGATCAACACCCTCTCTTCCTAGTTTCAAATGCAGTCAAAAACACCGCCGGATCTAAACACAGACCCAATTATTTCTGCTGGAAGTAGCGATCAAGCAACTCATGCGCCGCCGTAAACGACGAGGTCTTCTCCTCCAACACACGAGCCTCCATTTCGGCAATCAACGGTTCGATGGTCGGGTTGAGATAGAACGATGATTTGAGCGTCTCGTTGATCGTCTCGTACATCCAATACTTGTTCTGACGGTTGCGATTGTGACGGAAATAGCCATTCGACTGGATGTGGTCGATATAGTTCTCGACACCCTTCCAGACCTCCTCCAGGCCC
>JAFZFJ010000210.1 GCA_017555975.1 Alistipes sp.
AAGAAGGGTACGTATGCGGCCCTGTGGCCCGAGATTTCGGCTTCAGCAACCTATCAGCGCTATGTGAAGAAACAGACCTTCCACATCATGGATCAGACCATGGAGGTGGGTACGACCAACAACGCCACTGTAGGTATCCAGGCTGCTATGCCGTTAGTGAACGTGCAGCTGTGGAAGTCGCTCAAACTTTCGGCTATGGATGTTGAGCTGGCTGTGGAGCAGGCTCGCAGTTCGCGCATCGACATGGTGGAGCAGGTATCGAAGGCCTTCTATCAGGTGCTGATGGCCAAGGATGCTTATAACGTTTATAAGCGTGTCTACGACAATGCTGTCGAGAACCACAAGATTGTGGAGAAGAAGTACAGCGTCGGTGCTGTGTCGGAGTACGATTTCATCCGCTCGCAGGTGACCATCGCCAATGCGGAGCCCAACTTGCTCAATGCCGAGAATTCGATTGTGTTGGCTTTGTGGCAGATGAAGGCCCTGCTGGGTATGGATCTGGAGCTCGATATCGATTGCGAGGGTTCGCTGGCCGATTTCGAGGCTCGTATGGTGAGTGTCTACCAGGCTGAGGGTGATATGACGAACAATACGACCCTCCGTCAGCTCGAGATTCAGGAGAAGATGCTCGAGCAGACGCTCAAGGTGCAGCGTGCAGCCAACCTGCCGTCGCTCGCCCTGTCGGCCAACTATACCTATACGGCCATGGACGAGACGCTCAAGGTTCAGCACTATCGTTGGAATCCCTATTCGGTTATTGGCGTGAGCCTCAATGTGCCGATCTTTGCCGGTGGTAAGCGTCGTGCCGATATCAACCAGGCGAAGCTCAACCTGGATAACCTGGAGCTGCAGCGCGAGAACATCGAGCGCCAGTTGCGCACGGCTCTGATGCAGTATCAGTGCAACCTGCAGACCAACGTGAAGGAGTATCACGCCTCGTCTGAGAACATTTCGCAGGCCAAGCGTGGCTACGAGATCGCCGTAAAGCGTTACGAGATTGGTGGCGGTACGCTGGTCGATGTCGATAACTCGCAGTTGGCCTATACCCAGGCCGAGCTGTCGCGTTCGTCAGCCATTTACAATTACCTGATCAACAGCGTCGAGATTGACAAGCTGATCGGTGCCAATAACTTTGCAACTTATAGCGAGGAGAACTAAAAAATACGCAAACAATATGAAGAAGAATCGAATTTTTCGTGCACTGCTCGTAAGCGGTGCGTCGCTGGCTCTGGTTGCCTGCGGCTCGAACAAGGAGGCTCAGACGACCGAGGAGGTTGTTGTTGTGAAGCCGAAGGTAACTACCGAGGTAGTACACATTGAGGATGTTGAGATGGTTGCCACCTTTACCGGCAATGCTGAGGGTTATGCCGTTAACAATATCACCCCGCAGCAGGCTCGCCGCATCAAGCGTCTGCTCGTTGACGTAGGCGATCGCGTCTCGGTAGGCCAGAAGGTTGCCGAGCTCGACGATTCGACGCTGGCTCAGGCTAAGGCTCAGTACGAGACGGCCAAGAGCGCATTCGAGCGTTCGGACGAGCTGTATAAGTTTGGTGGTGAGTCGAAGGCCGCTTGGGAGGCTACGAAGACCAACTATGAGGTAGCGAAGCTCACGTACGAGAACCTGCTGGAGAACACCACGCTCCTCTCGCCGATTGCCGGTGTGGTTACTGCTCGTAACTACGACAACGGTGACATGGTAAGCGGTCTGCCGATCTTTGTCGTTCAGCGCATCAACCCGATCAAGGTTTTTGTCAATGTTTCGGAGTCGCTCTATGCTCACATCAAGCGCTACATGGCCGTGTCGGTTGAGTTCGACGCTCTGCCCGGTCACAAGTTTGAGGGTAAGATCTCGCGTGTGAATCCTTCGATTGATGCTGCTACGCGCACCTTCGAGGTAGAGGTTGCCATCCAGAACAACCACGAGCTGATCAAGCCCGGTATGTTTGGTCGTGTAACGGCTATCTATGGCAAGCGTAAGAATGTCCTCGTTCCGGATCAGGCTGTTGTGAAGATGCTCGGCTCGGGTGATCGTTTCATCTTTGTTTACAACGAGGATGGTACGGTAAGCTACAAGAAGGTGGAGCTGGGTCTGCGCATGGGCTACAAGTATGAGGTGCTGAGTGGCGTGAACGACGGCGATCAGGTCGTTGTTTCGGGTCAGGTGGCGCTGAAGGACGGCGTAGCTGTAGAGCTGGTAAACGAGTAAGAAGTTGAAAAGTAAGCCAAACTTACGTTAAACATTTAAGAGACAACAGATGAATTTCTATAAGACATCGGTTAAAAACCCGATTACGACGATCATCCTCTTTGCGACGATCGCCATTATGGGTGTCATCTCTTTCACGCGTTTGGGTATCGATCTCTTCCCCGATTTCGAGTCGAACGCGATGATGGTGATGACCACCTATCAGGGTGCCAGTGCTGAGGATATCGAGACCAACGTAACTCGTCCGATCGAGAACGTGCTGAACGGTGTGGACCACCTCAAGCACATGACCTCGACTTCGAAGGAGAACATCTCGGTCGTGGCGCTTGAGTTCGAGTATGGTTATGATTTGGACATCTTGGCCAACGACGTACGCGATAAGTTGGACATGCTTTCGACGCTCCCCGATGGTACGACACAGCCCATTATCTTCAAGTTTACGGCGGACATGATCCCCGTGTTGATGGTGGGTGTGACGGCCGAGGAGAGCATGAGCGGTCTGTATAAGATTCTCGATGACCAGGTGGCTACGCCGCTGGCTCGTGTAAGCGGTGTGGGTACGGTATCGGTTGCTGGTATTGCCCAGCGTGAGATTCAGGTCGCTTGCGACCCGAACAAGCTGGAGGCCTACAACATTCCGATCGAGACCATCTCGTCGGTGATTGCTGCAGCTAACCGCAACACCCCGGCCGGTTCGTTCGACCTGGGTTCGAACGCCTATTCGCTGCGTGTAAACCACGAGTTCGAGGATCCGAGCGAGATGCTGAACCTGGTGGTTGCCTATCGCAACGGTGCTCCGGTCCTGCTGAAGGATGTGGCTGAGATTAAGGACTCGGTGCAGGAGCGTATTCAGGATACCTATAACAACGGTGACAAGGGTGGTATGATCATCATCCAGAAGAAGTCGGGTGCCAACGCCGTAGCTATTGCTCGCGAGGTAAAGAAGCACCTGGCCTCGATTCAGGATGACCTGCCGACCGACGTGAAGATGTTCAACATCGTGGATACGTCGGACAACATCATCTCGACCGTAAATTCGTTGCGCGATACGATCCTCACGACCCTCGTGCTCGTGATGATTGTGGTGTTCCTCTTCCTGGGTCGCTGGCGCGCTACGATCATCGTGGTGTTGACGATCCCTATCTCGCTGCTGGCAGCCGTGATCTACATCCTGGCTACGGGTGAGACGCTGAACATCATCACCATGTCGTCGCTCTCGATTGCTATCGGTATGGTGGTCGATAACGCCATTGTGGTTCTGGAGAACATTACGACCCACATCGACCGTGGTGCTCAGCCCAAGCAGGCTGCTATCTTCGCTACGAAGGAGGTAGGTATCTCGGTTATGGGTGGTACGCTGACGACGATCGCCGTGTTCCTGCCGCTGACGATGGTGACGGGTATGGCCGGTATTCTGTTTAACTCGATGGGTTGGATGGTGACCATTACGCTGACCGTGTCGACCATTGCGGCTATCACCTTTACGCCGGTGCTCTGCTCGCTGATGATGAAGAAGAGCCCGAAGAAGGCATGGTTCCAGGGTCACATCGACGCCGTCATGGATCGCTTCAACAACATCTATGGTCATGTGTTGGCCTTCTGTGTAACGCACCGTAAGCGTGTACTGCTCGGCTCGATTATCCTCTTTGTAGGTGTGCTGGGTCTGCTGGGTCCGAAGCTCAAGTCGGAGTTCTTCCCCGTACAGGATAGTGCCCGTATCAGCGCTACGATCAAGTTGCCGGCGGGTACGCGCCAGGATGTAACGCGCGATTTGGCGCTGGAGCTCACGGAGCGTATCAAGGCTGCCTATCCGAATGAGATCATCATGGTCAACGTTCGTGAGGGTCAGGCCGATACGGATAACGTCTTTGCTTCGCTGCAGGAGAACGGTACGCACCTGATCTCGATGAACATCGCGTTGGTGAAGAAGACCGAGCGTGATCTGTCGCTGACCCAGATTGGTGACGGTGTGCGTAAGATCTTTGATGAGTACAGCCAGATTCGCACCTATACGGTAACCGAGGGCGGTGGCGGCGGTATGGCCGGTAAGTCGTCGGTGGATATCGAGCTCTATGGTCACGATTTCGACACTGCGGATGCCTTGGCCGAGCAGATTGCCGGCATGTTCCGCAAGATGGAGGGTTGTACCGAGGTAACCATTTCGCGTAATGAGTACACGCCCGAGTATAAGGTTGATTTCGACCTCGAGAAGCTGGCTCGTTCGGGTCTGGACGTAACGACTGCATCGACCTACCTGCGTAACCGTATCAATGGTTCGGTGATGTCGTACTACCGCGAGGATGGTGATGAGTATGATATCCGCGTACGCTACGACAAGAAGTTCCGCGAGTCGCTGGAGGATATCGAGAACATCACGATTTACAACCAGGCCGGTCAGGGTGTGAAGATCCGTGACATTGGTCAGGTGAAGGAGGCTTCGACGCCCCCCGATATTACGCGTAAGGACCGTGAGCGTTATATCACGATTTCGGGTACGGTAGGTGCCGGTTATGCACTCTCGGAGCTGGTCGATCAGACCAAGGTTGAGATGGAAAAGATTCCGATGCCGCAGGGTTTCACGTGGCAGATTGGTGGTTCGTATGAGGACCAGCAGGATACGTTCGGTGACCTGACGCTGCTGATGGCGCTGATGGTGATCCTCGTGTTTGTGATCATGGCTTCGCAGTTCGAGTCGCTGACCTATCCCTTCGTAATCATGTTCTCGCTGCCCTTCGCCGTGCTGGGTGTGGTAATCGGTCTGGCCATTACGGGTACGCCGATTAACATCATGTCGATGCTCGGTATTCTGATGCTGATCGGTATTGTGGTGAACAACGGTATCGTGTTGGTGGATTATACGATTCTCTGCCGCGAGCGTGGTATGTCGGTGGTTGATGCTGTCGTTACGGCAGGTCGCAGCCGTCTGCGCCCGATCTTGATGACCACGCTGACGACCGTGCTCGGTATGATCCCGATGGCAGTGGGTAATGGCGTAGGTTCTGAGATGTGGAACTCGCTTGGTATGTCGGTAGCATGGGGTCTGTCGTTCTCGACGCTCATTACGCTGGTTCTGATTCCGACGCTCTACGCTTCGTTTGCCTTCACGGGTGAGGAGCGTAAGCTGAAGAAGTCGCTCAAGATCGAAAATCTCAAATAAGGTAACGGTATGAAAGCAGTATTTGTAGCCTGTGATCAGGCGATGTATGATAGCGTCATGCAACTCATGGATAAGATGGCCATTCGTGGCTATACGGGTTGGGAGGAGCTGATTGGCCGTGGCTCGCAGACGGGTGAGCCGCACCTGGGCAGCCACGCCTGGCCGGCCTTGAACTCGGCACTGATTGCCATGATGGAGGACGAAAAGGCGCAGGAGTTCTTGGCAGCGCTGCGTCAGCTCGACGAGGAGAACTCGAACCAGGGTCTGCGTGCCTTTGCGTGGAATGTCTCCGAGGTGATGTAATCCGATGCATGAAGCAACGAAAAACGACGGTCTTTGGCCGTCGTTTTTTTTTGTGTCGAACTTGCAACTGCTCGAAAAGATTCGTATATTTGTCCATATTGGTCAAGTAGGCCTTCACTTAAATAGTCATACCAAAAGATGAAACAGATCCTGCTCACGCTGCTCTTGTTCTTGATCATAGGTCCGGCTACCTCGCGTAGCCATGCGTCGGATTCGCCGGCGTCGAAGCGGTTGATTACCGGCGTGGTGGTCGATCGTGAAACGCAAACGGCTCTGTCGCAAGTGGCGGTCGTGGCGGTGGGTTCGAACATCGGTACGGTAACCAATGCCGATGGTGAATTCTCGCTCAAACTCACCTCCGAAGAGTTGGCAGATGGCCTGAAATTCACGCATGTGGGCTATATGAACTATCTGTTGGGTGCTGAGCGTGTCGATGCAGCGCGTGGTCGCATTGAGGTAAGTATGGTGCCTACGGCGCATCTGATGGGCGAGGTGACGATCTATGGTGGTACGCCGCGCGAACTGATCGTGCAGGCTATCGAGAAGATTCCGCAGAATTACAGTCCCAACGAGCACCTTTATACGACCTTTTACCGTGAGACGGTTCAGAAGCGTAAAGCCTATATTGCCGTCTCGGAGGCGGTGATGGATCTCTACAAGACGCCCTATAGTGACCGTTCGATCTATCGCGATAAGGTGCGCCTCAGAAAGGGCCGTCGTTTGGTGAATCACCAGGCGAGCGATACGTTGGCGGTGAAGATTGTGGGAGGTCCGTCGCTCTCGTTGGTGATGGATGTGGTGAAGAATGACGAGGAGGTGCTGTCGTATAGCCAGCTTGACTTCTATAACTATCAGTTGGAGGCCCCCGTGTTGCTGGATAATCGCATGCAGCATGTCATTCGCATAACACCGCGCGTGAAACTCGATTACGCCCTCTTCTCGGGTCTGATCTATATCGATCAGGAGCGCGGCTCCTTCTCGCGCGTAGAACTCGAACTCGATATGTCGGATCCGGTGGCCGCCTCGGCACTATTGTTGCATCGTAAACCTGCCGGCTTGCGCTTCCGCCCGCAGGGGATCAGCTTCCTTATCGGTTATCGCCAGCAGGGCGACCGCAGCTACTTGAATTATGTGCGCAGCGAATTCCGTTTTAAGTGTGATTGGAAACGGCGTCTCTTTTCGTCAACCTATACGGCGCTGTCGGAGATGGTGATGGTTGACCGCGAGGAGAATCCGGAGATTATCCGCAACCGTGACCGCTTCCGTGCCGATCAGATCTTCTACGACGAGGTGGAGGCCTATGCTGATCCCAACTATTGGCAGGATTATAACATTCTTGAGCCCACCGAATCGTTGGAGCATGCAGTGGATCGTTTGCGTAAACGAAGCGTGCGCCAGCAACCGCACTAAGGGTATATGGAAAACGAGCGACCATCCTCTCCGGGTGGTCGCTCGTTGTTTGATAGGGGAGCGGTGGCTACTGACGAGCCTCCGAGATGTTGATCATGAAGTCGCCCATGCGCTCGAACTCCGAGATGATATCCAGGTAGTAGACCGAGCTCTGGTAGCTCGACTCGTTCTGCTCGATGCGCAGGATCTCCTCCTCACGCAGCATGTTGCGCATTTCGTTGATCTCGTGCTCGCAGTCAAGGGCACGACGCAGATCCTGCTCGGTGAACTCCTTGACCGAAAGGTTCTCGATCATCACGCCGTAGGTCTTGTCGATGAGGTTTATCATCATGTCGATCTTCTCGACGTTCTTGTCTGTGAAACGCTTGCCGTGAACATTGCGACGCGAAAGGATGCGGCTGATGGCCTCGCCCGAATCGCCCAGCGACTCCAGCTCGTTGATGATCTTATACATGCGCTTGGTGCTCTTGCGTGTAGCCTCGCTCAGCTCCTCCTGCGGCAGGGCATTCAGGAAGGTACCAATTTCATACTCGATGCGGTCGGCAATCTCCTCGTATTTTACCAGCTTCTTGCGGTAGATCTCGAACTCTTCGTCGTTGGTGGCGTGTACGGCGCTGCGGACGTAACCCAGACCGTTGCGCGAGATCTGCGCGAAGTGAACGATCTCCTTCATGGCCTGACCCAGTGCCAACTCGGCCGTACCGATGTGACCGGCGTTGATGTACTTCAGGCGTACCTTGTCCTCCTTCTCCTCGGGCTTCGACTTGATGAGTGCCGTTACTGCCTTCACAATCAGCGGCGTGAACCAGATGAGCAGACAGGTGTTGAAGGTGTTAAATAAGGTGTGGAGCATCGAAACACCATAGAGGGCGGCAGTCGATTCGGTCGAACCACTCTCGATACCGGCCGAGTAGACGATCTCAAGCGGGTTGGGGTAGCCCATCCAGGTGATGATCTTGCCGATGAGCATCAGGAAGGGGGTGAAGAGAATCAACGCCCAAATCACACCAAAGACATTGAAGAAGGTGTGAGCCATGGCGGCGCGACGGGCGTTGGGGCTACCCACCGAGGCGGCGATGTTGGCCGTGATGGTCGTACCGATGTTCTCGCCAAGCACCATGGCTGCAGCGGCCGTGAAGGGTATCCAGCCCATGCTGAGCATGATGAGCGTCAGGGCCATCGTGGCACTCGACGACTGCAGCACGAGGGTCATGATCGTACCAATCAAGAGGAAAATCAGTACCGAGCCAAAGCCATAGTCGGTCCACTGGGTGATGAACTGCAGCACCTCGGGCGTCTCACGCAGATCGGGTACCGAGTTTTTCATCAGCGACAGACCCAGGAAGAGCAGGGCAAAGCCGATGATAAACTCGCTGATATTGCGATACTTCTCCTTCTTGGCCATGCTCATGACGAAACCAACGGCCATCATCGGAACAGCCAGGATCGAGATGTCGGCCTTGAAGCCCAGAATCGAGATGATCCAGGCGGTTACCGTCGTACCGATGTTGGCACCCATGATCACACCCACGGCCTGCATCAGGGTCAGCAGACCGGCATTTACGAAGCCCACCACCATGACGGTCGTGGCACTCGACGACTGGATGACGGTCGTGATACCCAGACCGGTCAGCACGCCTTTGAAGGGGCTTGAGGTCATTGCAGCCAGCAGGTTGCGCAGACGATTACCGGCGGCTTTCTGCAATCCGCCGCTCATCAGGTTCATGCCGTAGAGGAACATGCCGAGAGCACCCAGAAGCGTAAAAATTTGCAATAGCATAGTGTTAAATTTGAATTAGATATTTTGTTTTCTTTGTTTTTATGCTTGTGTGAGCTTTGTTTTCGGCGCAAAAATAGAGGCGATTTTCCGCTTTGGCAACCCCTCAGACAAGAGGTAACTTTTATTTAATGTTTACGTAACCTTTTTGTAACTTTTGCGTAACCTTTTCTTAACCTAAGAGGCTTTTAAGCCGTGAGCGTGTGCTCGGTCAGGATCTTAATGCCGATGATGATCAGAATCACACCGCCCAAAATCTCGGCCTTCGACTTGTAGCGGTTACCGAAGTGGTGACCGATGCGGATACCAACCATTGAAAGTAGGCAGGTGGTGAGGCCGATGACTGCGGCCGAATTCCAAATGTCGACACCGAGGAAGGCAAACGAAATACCGATAGCCAGGGCATCGATCGAGGTGGCGATGGCCAGCAGGAGCATGGTGCGGGGTGCGAAGTCGTTGGTGTGGCACGACTCCTCCTCCTCGCCGCATGCCTCGCGGATCATGTTGATGCCAATC
>JAFZFJ010000211.1 GCA_017555975.1 Alistipes sp.
ATCGTCATCACGTCGTTCTCGACCGTAAACTCCTCAGCCTCGGCCATCTCGGCCGTGGCGAGTTCTACGCCCAACATCTCTGCGCGGCGGGCGAACGCGTTCTCAGCCTCCTGCATCGGCGCATCGGTCACCACAGCCACACCCTCAGCCGTCACGGCCGTCGAATCAACCACCACCTGGGGCATCGTTGCGGCCTTCACCGAATCCTGATAGGCATTATAGGCTGCCAGCTCCTCCTGATAACGCTTCTGCTCCTTGCCGTTGAGGAAGGCAAAGCCTACAAACACCAACGCCAAGACAACGAAGCCTAAAATTGTTTTCTTATCCATTTTTTCTTACTTTCTGTAAACGCTTTTTACGGGTTATACATCTATTATCTACTCAGCCTGCTGATCGATCAGACGAATCTTCTCGATCGTGTCCTGCATCTGAGCCTTTGCTTTGTCAATATTCTGCTTAACGTCGGCCACCAACGCCTCGGCATTCTTCGACTTGGAGAAGAAGCCGATGTTATTCTCCAACAGGGCGATCTCCTGCTCGAGCTGACGTACCTTGTTGTAGAGCTTCTCGCGCTCAGACTGCATGCGACGCTCACCGCCACCCTTCATCGTCGAGAGCTTCTCCTTGAAGCGACCCATCTGACGCTCACGCTCCGAACCACGCAGCGTCTCGAAGAGTTTGTCGACAGCCTGCTTGTAGCGCTTCTGAATCTGGTCCTTCTGCTTGATGGGCACAAAGCCAATCTCGCCCCAGCGACGCTGGAATTCACGAATCACCTCGTAACCGCCCGTCTTGACATCGGCCGCAGCCATCTCATCGAGCAACGCAAGCTTCTTCTCCAGGTTGGCAGCATGGGCATCGTCCACCGACGAGAAGTGAGCCGCCTTGCGCTCGAAGAACTTATCGCACGCTGCACGGAAACGCTTCCACACCTGCTCCGAATGGCGACGCGACACAGCACCCACCTCTTTCCAGCGAGCCTGCAGAGCGATCAACTCCTCGGTCGTCTTCTTCCAATCCTCGCTCAGCTGCAAAGCCTCGGCCTGCTCGCAGAGTTCGTGCTTGAGCTGCAGGTTCTGCTCCATCTCGCTCTTCACGTCGGTATAAAAACTACGCTTCAGCTCAAAGAACTTGTCGCAAGCCGCGCGGAAACGCTCGTAGATGCGGTTGTTGTCCTTCTTGGGTGCAAAGCCGATCGTCTTCCACGTCTTCTGAATCTCGAGCAGGCGATCCGAAGCCTTGTTCCACTCTTTGCGCGAGGTGTAGGGCTCCATCGAAAGTTCCTCGGCGGCTGCACACAGCTCGCTCTTGAGCTCCAGATTCTTCGTCTGCTCGGCCTTCAGCGTCTCGAAGTGCTCCTGGTGCTGCTTGTTGATGCGGCTCGAAGCAGCCTTGAAGCGCTCCCAAAGCGACTCCTTGAACTCCATCGGAACGGGACCCGTCTCACGCCACTCATCGTGCAACTTCTGCAACTTATGGAAGGCCTCCACAATCGAAGGCTCCATGACGAGCGTCTCGGCCTGCTCACACAGGGCCACCTTCTGCTCATAGTTTTTCTTCAGATCCAGGTCGCGCAGCTCCTTGTTGATCTTAATGAACGAGTAGAAGTGCTCCACATGCAGGTTGTAGGTCTCCCAAAGGTCCTTCACCTGAGCCTGAGGTACCAGGCCGGTCTCCTTCCAGCGGTTCTGCAACTCGCGGAACTTGGTGAAGGTATGGTTCAACGTCTCATCCGACGAAATCAGCTCTTTCAGCTCCTCGATGATACCGAGCTTAATTTTGAGGTTAGCCTCCTTCTCGGCATCGAGGTTTGCAATGTAGTGGTCACGGCGTTCGCGATACTCCTTGAAGAGCTCCTTCAGACGGTTCTCGGCCTCATCGGTCGGTACCGTAAAGTTCTCCTCCGTACCTCCTGCCTCCTGGTGCTGACGACGCGCAGCCTCCACCTCAGCACGGCGAATGCGGTAAAAGGCCACCTTGATAGCCTCCACCGTACGACGCAATGCGGGCACGGGCTTCTCCTCGAGCTGGGTTGCAAAGTAATCGAGCAGTTCGGTCTTCGATTTGTCGGCCAGCTCATCCTCCTTCACGAGGTGCTCGTCGGCAGCCTCCTCGGCCGTCTCCTCGCCAACCTCCAGGTCAGCCTGCTGCGCCGCCAGAGCGGCCTCCTCATCTGCAAAATCCACCTCTTCGGGCGTGTTCTGTTCTTCGTTCTCAACAACCTCTTCGGTTGCCATCGTCTGCACATCTTCAACCGCAACTACGGGGCTGACTTGCTCCTCGGGAGCAGAAAGGGTACGATTTTCGGTAGCCATGTTCTTGTAATTCCTTGCGGAATTGGGTTTAGGGGTTAAAAGTTTTAGGCTCAACGCGCGCCCATTATGCGTACGCGCGACAAAACAATGCGACAAATATAACGAAATTCTGCTATCGGCGAAAGTTTTTTGCCAAAATTTCGTATCTTCGCATCGGCTCTCGGCGCTTTTCCCGCGACCAAGAGGCCTCGAAGCAAAAGATCAAAGACTATGAGTCACCGCATTTTGCTCGTCGACGACGAGCTGGATATCCTGGAGTTTGTCGGCTACAACCTTCAGCGCGAGGGGTACGACATTCGCACCGCTACCAACGGAGCCGAAGCGCTCGAGGTGGCCGCCTCGTTTCGCCCGCACCTGATTCTGCTCGACCGCATGATGCCCGTCATGGACGGCGTAGAGACCTGCCGCGCACTGCGCCAAGACCCGACACTCCGACGAACACACATCGTCTTTCTTTCAGCCCTGGGCGAGGAGGATGATCAGCTTACGGGCTTCGATGCCGGTGCGGATGATTACCTCCCGAAACCGATCCCGATGAAGCTGCTCGTAAGCCGCGTACGCGCCATCCTAAACCGCATCGAACAACCATCGCAAACCACAGAAAAACAATCAGATATCCGACTCGACGCCAACCGTCACACAGTCATCACCAAGGGCGAGGAGATCCAGCTTCCGAGAAAGGAGTTTGCCCTGCTCGAACTGCTCATCGACCACGCCGGCGAGCTGGTTTCGCGCGAGGAAATTTACACCACCATTTGGGGTCACGAAGTGGTCGTTGGCGACCGTACGATCGACGTTCATATTCGCAAATTGCGCAAAAAAATCGGCGAAGAACACATCCACACCATCAAGGGTGTGGGCTATATGTACGAAAAGTAAATTCTTACAATTAAAAATTAAGAATTAAGAATTAAAAATTGCATTTTCCTAGAAGGCTATTAAGGGCACTAAGGGAGCTAAAGGCGAGAAGGGCGACTAAGGAGACTTGGTCGCTTTTTTTTAGTTATCCTTAATCTTATTTATCAACCCTTACCACCCTATCTTTCAACGCTTTCCGATCTCAGATTTATTATTAATGATAAATCTTTGATATATCGCCAAGAATGGGAGAAGCACAAAAAAAATGTGGGTTACATTTTTGCAACCCACATTTTTGCAACCCACATTTTTGGAAGATATGCATTATTAGGATTCAGCTTGCAGGTATGCAGCAACAACTGTTTCAAGCTGTTCGCGCAATTGATACAAATCTACTGGTGATTCTACAACATGTAAGGTTGCATTCTTATTTGCATCAAAAGTTTCAACCTTCTTTACCTTACCATTATAGCGCAAACGACATATCGGTTTGCGGTTATTGTCATCAAACAAGATAGCGCAATAGCTTTGAGCGTCTCGCATGGCAATACGATCTACGCCTACTTTACCACACAGAATCGCACGAATAATATAAAAACTTTCTCTCTCTTCTTCGGTTGTAACGATACCCGAACTCTCCTCCTCTGACACCTGAATCGGCTCTACCACCGGCTCACTAATTTTCTCCTCATCTTGAATAGCCGCCTTTAATCGATCAGCAATTTTATCACTAATATAGCCGGAGATCGTTCGTTTTAAGAGACTTCCAAATTGTTCCACAATCTTTTGTGTACAAATACCATCGTAAACCTGTTTAGCAAAATACTTTACTAACTCGGGCGACGGATTAGCGAATTCAGCATCAATAGCAGTCTTAAGAGCCCCCATATACTTCAGTTCGCTTGCCGAGTTCAAGATGGACTCTACATCAAAATAGGAACGATGGAATTTTTTCAGTTCCTCAATTTGAGCATCTTTAACATCTTGCAGATTGACCTCCAAGAAGGGTTTTGTATCCATCTTGTTCGGCTCCAACAAATCCGTATAGAAACGATATACAATACCATTTGTCAGAACGCCAAATTTAGCTGCCGAAACATTAAAATAGCGCAACAACTGATTATCGTGCAAATTTAAGTCCTGGGCCCAATGCTTGCACTCGATCAGAATAATAGGCTGACCGTCACGAAGAATGGCATAATCAATCTTTTCTCCCTTTTTAGTTCCAACATCGCAATTCATCTCGGGCAAAACCTCCAATGGATTGAACACATCGTAACCCAATGCGCTAATAAAAGGCATGATCAAGGCATTTTTTGTCGCTTCCTCGGTTTGCAGATTGTCCTTTAGCGTAGCGATTCTTTGCGATATCGCTTTGATTGAATCTTTAAAGTCCATAGCAATTAGTATTAGTAAATATCATTTATGAGTTAGTAACCTACCATAACACAAAAGTGTGGAGCCGACCGTTTATCTACTTCGAGGCTCTGGTAAGCCCTAACCAAATAAACAATACCCCACACTCGTATTGGTGTGGGCATAACCCAAATGACATACCAATACAGAGTGACGAGTGATTGCTATCCTTGGTTAAAGAAATTTACCAGATTTCGAAGTAAGGATTAGCGAAACACTTTCACTAATAAATATGTACGCAACCCCGTGGATTGCCTTACAAAATTAAGAACTATTTTTCAAAAGAGCAAGACGGCAAGACTACTTTAGTCCTCCTTTAGTCTCCTTTAGCAACCCTTAGCAGCCCTTTTTTTCGCACCATTGACACCCTTTTCCGCCCTTCAAAATCCCCCATTTTGAATTTTGAATTCTAAATTTTGAATTAAAATTTGCCCGACCGCAAATTTTTACCTACCTTTAAGGGATGATTTCGACATAACAGAAAAATTCACAAAATAAAACACACTTTTACAATGGTTATTCTTGTATTGAACTGTGGCTCCTCGTCGATTAAGTATCAGGTAATCGATATGCAGGAGGCATCGAGCAAGCTGCTCGCCAAGGGTCTGGTTGAGCGCATCGGTCTTGCTGAGGGCGACCTGACGCACAAGCCCGTAGGTAAGGAAAACTTCCACATCCAGCAGCCGATTCCCAACCACACGACCGGTATCAGCCTCGTAATGGATGCGCTGATCAACCCCGAGCACGGTGTTATCTCGTCGCTCGACGAGGTGAAGGCCGTCGGCCACCGCGTAGCACATGGTGGTGAGTTCTTCCCCGCCAGCTGCCTCGTAGACGAGGACGTAAAGGCGAAGATCGCTTCGTTGTGCGTAATTGCTCCGCTTCACAACCCCGCTTCGCTGCAGGGTATCGAGGCTATCGAGACCGTTCTGCCGGGCGTTCCGCAGGTAACCGTATTCGACACCTCGTTCCACCAGACGATTCCCGCCACGAACTACATGTACGCACTGCCGTATGAGTACTACGAGAAGTACCGCGTACGTAAGTATGGTTTCCACGGCACGAGCCACAAGTATGTTGCCCGCACGGGTGCTAAGCTGGCCGGTCTGGATTTCGAGAATGCCAAGATCGTAACCTGCCACATCGGTAACGGTGGTTCGGTAACGGCTGTAAAGAACGGCAAATCGTTCGACACGTCGATGGGCTTCTCGCCGCTGGATGGTCTGGTGATGGGTACGCGTTGCGGCTGTGTTGACGCCAGCGCCGTAACCTACATCGGTCAGAAGGAGAACATGAGCTACGCCGAGCTGGACGCCATGATGAACAAGAAGTCGGGTGTACAGGGTCTGACGGGCATTTCGAGCGACATGCGCGACATCGATGCTGCTTATGATGAGGGCAACGAGCGTGCAATCTTGGCGCGCGACATGTACTACAACCGCATTAAGAAGTTCGTGGGCGAGTATGCTGCCGAGATGGGTGGCCTGGATCTGATCGTCTTCACGGGTGGTGTAGGCGAGAACTCGAGCGAGATGCGCGAGTGGGTATGCTCGGGCCTGGAGTTCATGGGCGTAGAGTTCGACGCTACGAAGAACGCCGGTGTGCGTGGTATCGACAAGATCCTCTCGGCCGATTCGTCGCGCGTAAAGGTAGCCGTAATCGCTACCGACGAGGAGCTGATGATTGCTACCGACACCTATAACCTGGTAAAATAATCACTTAAAAAATCGCATAAAACAATGGGAGAGATTAAGAAGCTTGCCGACATCGTTGTTGAGGCAAGAGCAAAGGGCCGCAAGAAGATGGCCGTAGCTTATGGTCAGGATTCGCACACGCTGGAGGCTGTTTATGCTGCTTACCAGGAGGGTCTGGTAGATCCGATTATCTACGGTGAGAAGGCCGTTATCGAGCAGGTTTGCGCCGAGCACGGTATCGACGTATCGGTATTCACGATCGTGGACGAGAAGAGCGACGTAAAGTGCGTAGCTGCTGCTGTTCAGGCTGTTGCTTCGGGCGAGGCTGACGTGCTGATGAAGGGTCTGGTTACGACCGAGAAGTATATGCGCGGTATCCTGAACAAGGAGGCCGGCCTGTTCCCCCCGAAGGCTACGCTGAGCCATGTTTCGGTAATCGAGATGCCGGTTTATCCGAAGTTGCTGATCGTATCGGACATCGCCATCATTCCGCTGCCCGACATGAAGCAGAAGATGCAGATGATTGGTTACCTGGCACAGACGGCTAAGACGCTGGGTGTTGAGGTTCCGAAGATTGCCTGCATCGCTCCCGCTGAGACGCTCAACCCCAACATTCCGTCGGCTGTTGAGGGTGCACTGCTCTCGAAGATGGCCGATCGTGGTCAGCTGGGCAACATCATGGTAGATGGTCCGCTGTCGCTCGACGTAGCTCTCTTCAAGGAGGTTGCCGAGCACAAGAAGGTAAAGGGTGCTCCGTTTGCAGGTGACCCGGATTGCTTGCTCTTCCCCAACCTGGAGTCGGGTAACGTATTCTTCAAGGCTGCATCGCACCTCTGCCACGGCGAGATCGCTGCCATGCTGGTAGGTGCCAAGAAGCCTTGCGTGCTGACCTCGCGTGGCGATAGCAGCCAGAGCAAGCTCTACTCGATTGCACTGGCTTGTCTGTCGGCAAAATAGGACAGAACAAGACTGTAAACAAAAAGGGCGTGTCCAACGATTGTGGACACGCCCTTTCATCTTGCCAAAAGTTGCATTAAAGAGCTTTCTTATAACATTTTTTGCATCATTACCTCATCCTGCCACCCCTCGGGACTCCACAGCCACTGGCGTTTGCAACCACACTCCTCGAAACCTGCGGCCACGAAGAGGGCACGACTGGCCTCGTTCTTGGCCCCAATATTACACCACAGTTGATTGAGTCCCAACACCTCGCGTGCATAGCGACAAACAGCCTCCAAGGCATCTTTGCCATAACCTTTGCCACGATCTGCGGGATCAGCCAGCAGAATGCCGATACCTGCACGGCGATGCACCAGGTCCAATTCAAAAAGATCCAACGCACCGACTGCACGCCCCTCCTCCAAGGTCTGAATAATAAGACGTTGTTGACGGGTCTGCTGCAGATCGAATTGTTGCTCGTCGAGAAAACGCTGCAACTGGTAGCGCGAAAAGGGGGCGATGGTACCGCTCACGGCCCATACCGACGCATCGTTCTCCCAACGATACATCAACTCCACATCCTCCGGCTCCAAGGCGCGCAGGGCTATTTTCTCCCCCTCGATATGCATTAAAGGCCAATAATCTTGTTACGGATCAGCATCGCAACGCCCCATGCACCGGCGTTCTCATTCATCTTCGAGACACGGAACTTCGTATCCTTATAGACCAAGTTGAGCGAGTATTTGCTGGTGGCCGACTTCAGAGGCAACATGATGTAGTCACCCGCCATCGCCAAGTTGCCACCCACGATCACCGTCTCAGGATTGAAGGTGTTGATCAGGAAGGCCACAGCCTTACCAACCTTCTCTCCCGCCTCCTCAATCAGCTCGATCGAGAGGTTATCGTCGTTCTTAGCTGCAGCGATGATCTCGTCAATGTGGATCGACTTACGCTGGGCATACTGTTCGCGCAGAATCGTATTGACACCCTTCTCAATCTCACGGCACATCTTCTCCTCGATGGCAATACCCGAGACCTCCGTCTCCAGACAGCCCTTCTTACCGCACGAGCAGATGATCTCGTTGTCAAAGAAGGGAATGTGACCAAACTCACCGGCAAAACCACTCTTTCCGTAGTAGAGTTTACCATCCATCACAATACCGATAGCCACACCACGACCCATGTGGAGGTAGAGCACGTTGCTCTCGTCCTTCGCTTTACCGGTCGTATACTCGGCATAGCAACGAGCACGCGTATCGTTCTCAATGAGCACATGCAGACCGATGCGCTCCTCGAGAATCTCACGCAACGACTGATCAAACGAGGTGAAGTATTTGTAGCTGCGACCCGTATCGGGGTTTACGCGACCCACCAGGCAGAGGCCCATGCCGAGAATTTTATCACGATCGACACCGCATCCATTGATAAAGGCCTCGGTCGAGGCGCAGATCTTCTCAAGGCATTGCGGACGATCCTGCAACTCGAAGGTCGGATCGGTATGCTCGACAATGATGTTGTTTTGCAGGTCAGTGATCACAAAACACATCGTGTCGCGGCCAACATAGACACCGGCAAAGTAGATAGCCGAGTTGGCCAGGCCAAAGATGTTGGGTCGACGACCACCCGGAGTCTCGACCTTACCCAGGTCGGTGACAATGTTCTCCTCAACGAGTTCCTGCACCAACTTCGTGATGGTCGGCACGCTGATGTGCAACTCTTTCGTTAATTCCGAAAGCGTACACTCGCCGTTGACGGCCATGTGGGCAATGATATTGCGCTTAATAACACCGTTCTTATGGATTACACCCTTGACGGTTTCGTCATTGTGTTTGACGAAAAATTCGGTAAGAGAAGTCATAAAGTAAGGTTCTTTTTCGTAACTAACCTTACAAATATAAAAAGGATAATTAAAAATTACAAGATTTTATTAAATAAATTTAAAAAACTTGCCCGAGTCCCAAAAACAAGAGAGGGGGAATCTGCTGTAGCTCAGCAGATTCCCCCTCAGAGTAGACTCTGACCTATTTTCAGGCCACTTAGAGCGAAGCTTTCGACTCGACGGCAACCTCTGCTGCCGTCTTCTTCACCAGACCCTGCAGCACCGTTCCGGGGCCCAATTCGGTAATTTGCGCTACCCCATCGCTTACCATTTGACATACGATCTGCGTCCAGCGCACGGGAGCTGTCAGCTGCGCAATCAGGTTTCGCTGAATCGTCTCGGGATCGGTATGCGGACGAGCGTCAACATTCTGATAGATGGGACAACGGGGCGTCAAGAAGGTTGCCTCGGCAATAGCTCGTTCCAACTCCTCGCGCGCAGGCTCCATCAGCGGCGAGTGAAATGCTCCACCCACGGGCAGGGGCATGGCGCGACGAGCTCCGGCCTCCTTGGCCTTCACGCATGCCGCCTCTACAGCACCTTGCTCACCCGAAATCACCAGCTGACCCGGACAGTTGTAGTTGGCCGCCACCACGACACCCTCGGTTGCTGCACAAACCGCCTCCACCGTCTCGTCGTCCAGGGCGAGAATCGCCGCCATTGCTCCTGGCACTGCCTCACAGCAGGCCTGCATGGCCAACGCACGCTTCGACACCAGACGCAAGCCCTCCTCAAAGGAGAGTGCTCCGGCTACTACGAGCGCCGAGAATTCACCCAACGAATGGCCCGCAACTGCATCAGGCACTACTCCGAGCGCCTTGGCCATGGCCACCGAGTGCAGAAAGACAGCCGGCTGGGTCACCTTCGTTTGACGCAACTCCTCGGCTGTACCCTCAAACATAATATCCGTAAGACGAAAGCCAAGGATCTCGTTGGCACGCTCCATCATTTGGCGCACCTCAGCGTTGGTATCGTAAAGGTCCTTGCCCATACCGGTGTATTGAGCACCCTGACCCGGGAAGACATAAAAGTGTTTCATGCGGTTGTATTATAGGTTACATTATCGAATCCGAAAGCCGCGCAAAGCTCGATTCAACTCCTTTTCGCGACCGCCGACCAGACGATCAAGCAGGTCGTGAAAACGGGGTGAATGGTTGTGGTGCACGGTATGACACAATTCGTGCAAAATAACAAAATCACGCAAGGCTTCGGGTAACTGCATCAGAAAGAGGCTGAGCGAAATGGCATTTCGGGAGGAGCAACTCCCCCACTTAGTGCGTGCCGCACGAATCGAGAGCTTCGTGTAGCGCAATCCGGTCTGCTGCGAGAGACGCGCAATGCGAGGCGGAAGGTCCTCCTTGGCCAGACGGCGCAGACGTTCGATCTCGGCCCGCTGCTCCTCCTCACTCGCCGCAGGAGGCATCGCCTGCTGACGCTCACGCACCCGCTGCAGGGCACGCTCCACCCAGGCGCGCTTGGCCTCATAGAAGGCCAACGCCTGCTCACGCGAGGCAAAACGCGGATAGGTCAGACGCACCTCACCCGACGCACGCACCGAGAGGGTGATGCGACGTGCTCGCGGAGAGCAAACTAGGGTGGGTTCGCTAACGCTCACAATTAAAAATGCGGAATTTAGAATTCAAAATTACCCGATGCGCTGACGCACCACCTCAAAAAGCATCACCGCCGCTGCGGCCGAGACGTTGAGTGACTCGATGTGGCCGATCATGGGGATGGCGAGCTGTTCATCGCAAAGCTTGAGGACTGCAGGCGAGATACCGGTATCCTCGGCACCCATCACCAGAACGGTTGGCTTCTTGAAGTCGGCATCGTAGAGAAGCTTGCGGCTCTTTTCGGTGGCAGCTACAAGCTGAAAGCCGGCCTGCTGGAGCTGGGCAAGGGTCATGCGGATCGAACCCACGCGCGTTACGGGGATGACGCTCAGCGCACCTGCCGACGAGCGGATGGCCTCCGAGTTCACCGGCGCCGAGTTCTTCAGCGGGGTGATCAGACCATGCGCACCGGCACACTCAGCCGAGCGGGCGATAGCGCCGAAGTTGCGCACATCGGTAACGCCATCAAAGGCCACAATCAGGGGTGTCTCATCCTCAGGTACACGCTCCAGAATATCCTCCAACTCGACGTATGAGATCAACGCCGTTTGGGCCACCACGCCCTGGTGGTTACCCTTCGTCAGGCGGTTGAGCTTCTCTACAGGCACCTCCTGGTAGCGCAGGCGATGACGCGCGATGAGGTCCTTGAGTTCCTGCATCAGCGGGCCCTCAGCCCCCTTGCGGATGTAGAGTTTCTCAATCTGTTGGCGTGCCTCGATGGCCTCAGCCACGGGACGGATTCCAAAAATCAGGTTTTCAGCCATATCGTATCTTAATTCTTAATTGTATTCGACAATCTCCACCTCATACGATGCCTTCTCCCACTCATGCATCAGGTGGTCGTAATGCGCCTTGAGGTCGTTGTATGCTTTGTAATCGGCCTCGACATAGTCGGTAGCGGTGGCAAACTTCTGATCAAAGGCGGCAATCTCTGCTTCGACTTTAGCCAGTTCCTCCTCAATCTCGGCTACCTGCTTACGCAACTTGCGAAGCAACTTTTCCTGCTCCTTCTTCTGCTCGTAGCTGAGTTTACCGGCGCTCTGCGTCGGTGCTGTCGTCTGCGTCGGTTTATCGCGGCGCTCGATCTCCTGCAGCGACTCAAGCTTACGTTTCTCGAGGAAGTAGTAGATGCCGCCCAGATACTCCTGCACGCCACCATCGCGGAACTCATAGATTTTATCCACCATGCCGTCCAGGAACTCACGGTCGTGCGATACCACGACCACCGTACCGTCGTACTTGAGAATCGCCTCCTTCAGGATATCCTTCGAGCGCATATCCATGTGGTTCGTGGGCTCGTCGAGCACCAAGAGATTGCGTGGCTCGAGCATCATGCGAGCCATGGCCAGACGCGAACGTTCACCACCCGACAGCACCTTGACCTTCTTGTCGATATCCTCACCTCGGAAGAGGAAGGCGCCTAAAATATCGCGCAAACGGGTACGAATATCGCCCACCGCCACGCGATCCAATGTATCGAAGACGGTAAATTCACCATCCATCAAATCGTCCTGGTTCTGGGCATAGTAGCCGATGTTGACGTTTGCACCGAGGCGGATCGAGCCCTCGGTCGGAGTCAATTCACCGATAAGCATGCGAGCCAGGGTGGTTTTACCCTCGCCGTTACGACCCACCAAGGCGATACGGTCGCCCTTCTCGATCGTAAAGTCGGCACCCGAGAAGACATGCTTCGTTCCGAACGACATGCCGGCCTCCTTGATCTCAGCCACCACCTGACCCGAGCGGGGTGCAGGGGGGAACTTGATGTTCAGGTGCGCCAAATCCTCCTCTTCGATCTCCAGGCGATCCAACTTCTCGAGCTGCTTGATGCGCGATTGCACCTGATTCGATTTGGTAGGCTTGTAGCGGAACTTCTCAATAAACTCCTCGGTCTTCTCGATCATGCGCTGCTGGTTCTCGTAGGCCGCCTTCTGCTGTTCGCGACGCTCACGGCGCAGCTCGACATACTTCGAGTAGGGCACTTTGTAGTCGGTCACCTTACCCAGCGAGAGCTCCACGGTGCGCGTCGTCACATTATCGAGGAAGGCGCGGTCGTGCGAGATGAGCAACACCGCACCACTGTAATTCTTCAGATAATCCTCCAGCCATTGAATCGACTCGATATCAAGGTGGTTCGTAGGCTCATCCAAGAGGAAGATCGAGGGGCGACGCAACAAGAGCTTCGCCAACTCGATACGCATGCGCCAACCGCCTGAGAATTCAGCCGTGGGGCGCGCAAAATCACTGCGCTTGAAACCCAAGCCCAGGAGGGTCTTCTCGATATCGGCCTCGCGCGTGTCGCCACCGAGAATCGCAAAGCGATCCTGCGCCTCGTTCAGGCGGTGCAGCAGATCGGCATACGAATCGCTCTCGTAGTCTGTGCGCTCGGCAATCTCAGCCGTCAGACGACCAATCTCAGCCTCCAGGGCGTTAACCTCCTCGAAGGCTTTGGCGGTCTCCTCGACGAGCGACGTCGTATCGTGTACGCGCATCGTTTGAGGCAAGTAGCCGAGCGTGCACTCCGCACCGATCGTCACGGCACCCGACGTAGGCTGCTGCTCGCCCATAATCAGGCGCAGCAGGGTCGTCTTACCCGCACCGTTACGTCCCACCAGGCCAATGCGATCCTTGGGATTGATCAGAAACGAGATGTTATCAAAAAGGGTCCAACCGCCATACGAGACGGTGAGGTTATCGAGTGAAATCATACGTTATCGGGCTTCTAACATGGCGTGAATCTCCGCTTCGGGATCCTCGGCCTTGAAGACCGACGAGCCGGCTACCAGGACATTGGCTCCCGCCTCGTACAGATCAGCAGCATTCGACGACGAGATACCGCCATCAACCTCGATCAAGAGCTCCGGATTCAACACCTCGGCCATCCGACGCAATTCGCGAATACGATCCAACGACTCAGGAATGAACTTTTGGCCACCAAAACCCGGCTCAACGCTCATCACAAGAACCATATCGACCAGATGCAGAATCGGGCGCAATGCTTCGACCGATGTCTTGGGCTTAATCGAGATACCCACCTTTGCACCGCTCTCGCGGATGAGCTGGATGCAGTGCTCCACATCCTGCGTAGCCTCCAGATGGAAGGTAATCCAGTCAGCTCCATCGTGGGCAAAACGGGCAATGTAGCGCTCCGGCTGCACAATCATCAGATGCACATCAACCGGTTTCTGCGTTGCACGGCGCACGGCACGCAAGACCGGGAAGCCAAACGAGATATTCGGCACAAATTCGCCGTCCATCACATCGACATGAACCCACGCTGCCTCACTGCGGTCCACCATCTGCACGTCGCGCTCGAGGTGTCCGAAGTCGGCTGCCAAAACCGAAGGTGCTATCATTCGTCTCATTTTCTTTTTCGTCAAGAGATTCTTATGCAAAGGTAAGAATTTTCGCCGAAAAACCGCTATCTTTGTCTATATGAATATCGGTATCTTGATTCTTTGTGCAGTTTTGGCCCTTGTGGCTGTTGTGGCGATCGTCTATGCGGTTGTCTATTCCCGTGATTTGCGCACCGCGCGCCAAGCGCTTACCTCCTCGCAAAACGAGTTGGAGCGTGCACGCGTGGAGCTGGATGACCAACGCAGCGAGCGCAACCGCGCCGAGCAGGAGCTGGCCATTACAAAGGCTACCGCCGAGCACGATATTGCTGCTCTGAGAGCGCGCAACGAGGAGCAGCAGCGCGAGGCCGAGAAGCGTCGCACGGAGGAGCTCGAGCACCTCAAAAGCCACTTCAAGAGCCTCTCCACGGAGCTACTCAACGAGCAGTCAAAGCAGTTCCGTGAGACAAACAAGGAGTCGATGGACGTACTGCTGAAGCCCTTCCGCGACAACATCACCGATTTTCGCGAGCGCGTCGAGCAGATCTACTCGCACGAGAACATCCAGCGTGGCGAGCTGAAGAACGAACTAAAGCACCTCATGGAGCTCAACCACCGCATCACGACCGAGACAACCAACCTCACGAATGCGCTGCGTGGCAACTCGAAGGTGCAGGGCGACTGGGGTGAGACGATGCTCGAGACGATTCTCGACAACTCGTCGCTGGTCAAGGGTGTCCACTACCACACCCAACACAACCTCAAGGATCAGGAGGGCAACAACCTCCGCCCCGATGTCATCCTCTGCCTACCCGAAGAGAAGCAGATTGTCATCGACTCGAAGGTCTCGCTCACGGCTTACGTCAACTACTCGGCCGCCATGGACGAGGAGGAGCGTCGCCAACACCTCGCAGCCCACGTTGCCTCGGTGCGCAAGCACGTCAAGGAGCTGGGCAACAAGGAGTACCAAAAATTGATCCAGTCACCCGACTTTGTCATCATGTTTGTGGCCAACGAGCCCGCCTTCCTCGAGGCCCTAAAGGCCGACCCCACCCTCTGGAGCGAGGCCTACGAGAAGAAGGTCTTGATCTCCTCGCCCACCAACCTCTTTGCCCTGCTGAAGATGGTGGCCGACCTTTGGAAATACGATGCGCAGGACAAGAACACGAAGCGCATTGCCGAGTGTGGCTTGAAGCTCTACGAGCAGGCCGTGGCCCTCACCGCCTCGCTGGAGCAGGTCGGCACGGCTCTGCAAAAGGCGCAGTCGGCCTACGACGACACCTACAAGCGCCTCCACACGGGAAATAACAACGTGGTGCGCCTGGGTCAGCAACTCAAGAAGACCGCCCGCCTGCACTCCAAAAAGGAGTTCTCGGCCGCACTCACCGAAGCCGTCGAGGAGCCCGAAGAGGAGTAAGCATCCGATACATATTTATAATATAGGAGTAATGGGAATAATAGGAGTGATAGGAAGCTCCATTATTCCCATTATTCCCATTATTCCCATTATTCCCATTATTC
>JAFZFJ010000212.1 GCA_017555975.1 Alistipes sp.
CTTGCAACTTTTTGATATTTTTTGCAACTTTTCATGCAAATAGGCGCAACGCATAAAGCATCACGCCTATTTGATTTTCAGTGATTTAGCGATTCAAAAGACGAAAAGTCAAAATCCAAATTCGAATCTCCACGGGATCACTCAAACCGCCTCGCAGGCCACTGCAGGGCGGTTTTTTCATTCCTTTCGCACAGCAGTTGCACAAAACTCGCACAACACGCACGCACAAAGAACATACTCCGCCATCCTGCAAAGATAATAAAAAATTCGGGTTATACAATAGTTTATTAGGATTATTGACTCCCCCATTTCGGTTTTCGAAATAGCAGCCACTCACGAATACGCTAGCGACCATTTGCCCCAGCATCACACACAAAGAAAGCGAGGATTATTCCTCGCTTTCTTTGTGTGTGATACGCCCCTTAAGGCGTTCCATATAATCAGCCCTATCACCAATGGATCGGCGGGCCACACCGGTGCGTTCGGCTGCAGCGGCAACAGCCGGCGCGACGCGGGTAATCAGGCGCGGATCATCCAATTTTGGCAGCAGATAATCAACGCCAAAGCGTAGCGACTCCTGCGGATAGCGTTCTCGGAGCGATTGCGGTGGTTGCTCCTCAGCCAATGCCGCCAGCGCATGAGCAGCCGCCAGCAACATCTCTTCGTTAAAGAGAGCCGCCTCACAATCCAGCGCCGCACGGAACAGATAGGGCATCACCAGGGCGTTGTTGACCTGATTCTTCTGATCCGAACGACCCGAGGCATAGATCAGATCGGGACGAGCCGTAGCAGCCATCTCGGCCCTAAGTTCGGGCACGGGATTCGAAAGAGCCAACACAATAGGCCTCTCGGCCATCGTGCGCACCATCTGCGCATCCATCAAATCGCCCTTTGATGCGCCCACTACCAGATCGACATCCACCAGCGCCTCGGCCAAAGTGGTCAGGCGTCGCGAGGTGGCAAAACGTCGCTTGTAGTCGGGAAGCAGCGGGCGGTGGGTGGTGATCACCCCCAGCGAATCGACCATCACCAACCGATCGCGACGGATGCCGACACGCAACAACAGCTCCGCCGAGGCAATGGCAGCGGCCCCCGCCCCGCAAACAACCGTACGCATGTTCTCGAGCGGTTTACCAATGAGTTTGGCAGCATTCATTACAGCCGCGACCACCACGACTGCTGTGCCATGTTGATCGTCGTGCAACACAGGAATCGAAAGCATTTCGCGCAGACAACGCTCCACAGCAAAGCAGAGCGGAGCCTTGATATCTTCAAGCAATATAGCGCCAAAACCGGGCGACAAGGCACGAACAACCTCCACGAGGCGATCTTCCTCTTGCTCGTCTATCTCCAGATCGAAGGCGTCAATATCGGCATAATGCTTCAGCAGCATACACTTTCCCTCCATGACCGGCTTAGCAGGCAGTGGGCCGAGATTACCCAGACCGAGTACAGCCGAGCCATTGGTGATGACCGCCACCAGGTTGCCCCGATTGGTATAGTGATAGGCGTTGTCCGCACTCCGCGCAATGGCTCGACACGGAGCGGCCACACCCGGCGTATAGGCCAGCGCAAGATCGCGAGGCGACACCAGCGGTTTGGTTAGCACCGTAGCCGTCTTGCCGTGTGGTTGACGGGCATGGTATGCGAGAGCTTCATCCTCGTCGCGTGTGGGATAAAAAAGAGCGTGTTCCATAGGCATTTTTGCCGAGGAACACGCAAATATTGAACCGAAAACGGGGTTGCCTAGAATAATTCGCCGTCGCGAAGCTCCGGATTAAAGCCCAAGTGAGCATAGGCCAGCTCGGTCACCTCACGACCACGCGGAGTACGCTTCAGGAAGCCCTCCTTAATCAAGAACGGCTCGTAGACCTCCTCGATCGTACCCGCATCCTCACCCACTGCCGTAGCGATGGTATTCAGGCCGACCGGACCGCCCTTAAACTTCTGAATAATGGTAGCCAAAATCTTATTGTCCATCTGATCCAGACCGCGCGCGTCGATATTGAGGGCCGAGAGGGCAAACTTCGTGATTTTGAGCTCGATGTAACCTTCACCCTTAACCATTGCAAAGTCTCTCACACGACGCAACAATGCATTGGCAATACGCGGCGTACCACGCGAGCGCATGGCGATTTCGAGAGCTGCCTGATCGTCGATCTCGATGTCGAGAATGCGCGCCGAGCGCTTCACAATGCCGGCCAAGACGGGCGTGTCGTAGTACTCGAGGTGGCAGTTGATACCGAAACGTGCACGGAGCGGCGAGGTGAGCAGGCCACTGCGCGTCGTGGCTCCAATGAGCGTAAAGGGAGCCAACTCAATCTGAATCGAGCGCGCCGAAGGACCTTTATCGAGTACGATATCGATCTTATAATCCTCCATGGCCGAGTAGAGATACTCCTCAACAATGGGTGAAAGGCGGTGAATCTCGTCGATGAAGAGCACATCGCCCGGATTGAGGTTCGTGAGCAGACCAGCCAGGTCGCCCGGCTTGTCAAGCACGGGACCCGACGTGAGGCGCAACTGCGCGCCCATCTCGTTGGCAATGATATTGGCCAAGGTGGTCTTACCCAAACCCGGAGGACCATGCAACAGGACGTGGTCGAGCGAGTCGCCACGCATCAGGGCTGCCTTGATGAAGATGCGCAGATTCTCGACA
>JAFZFJ010000213.1 GCA_017555975.1 Alistipes sp.
ATCATGAAGACGAGGAAGAAGAGCAGGTTCGGCAACCAGTGCGTAGCGAGCCAGTTGAAGATTTCGGCCGTCACGGCATCGCCACCCACCAGGCGCGTCACGAGGATGATCGCAGCAATCGGCAGCGTGTAGAGACCCACGATAAAGAGGCCATAGAGCGCAGCACGCAGACGACCACGAGCCACACCACCCTCACCCTTGAGGAAGTAGGATACGGTCATCGGCACCATCGGGAAGACGCAGGGCGTCAGGAGCGCCACGAAGCCCCAGATGATTGCCTCGATGATCTGCGACCAGAGCGAACCGCTATCGGCAGCATTCTTCGGAGTGGCAGGAGCCACGGCAGCCTGCGGCTCACCGATCGTAATCGTAAGCTCATAGTCAGAAGGCATGCAACTCATGTCGTTGCAGATCATGTAGTCGATCGCAGCCTTCACCTCGGCAGTCGGAGCGGCCAGCTTCACCCACTGAGCAAAGCGCGCCGTACCCTCATAGGTGCCGATCTGCATACCGAAGATCTCATCGAAGTAACGATGCGGCGTATCGAGCGAGAGGAGCTCGCCCAGCGCCTCGCCACCCTCGACCGTGAGCTCGATGCTCGTCGAGGTCGGGCCACCGACATACTTCTCGGTGTCATACATGTGGAAACCGTCAGGAATACGCGCCTCGAAGAGCAAGCGGCAGCTGTCACCCTGGATCGGGTCGGCAGCAACACGCCAATCAACCTGCTGAGCCGAGAGCGTCGTCGTGCAGAAAAGGGCCATCAGAAGACCTAAAATGCGCATAGAGATTGTTTTCATTCGATATAAAGTTTCAATTTTAGTGCGTAAAGATAGTGATTTTAGGTCGAAAAGAAAAATCAGCATGGAAAAAGTTCTAAAACAGCCCGAAATTATTTGTTTGGACCATTTTTTTTCTCTATTTTTGAATGATTAATAGCCCTATAAGGACAAAGAAAACAAATTCACATACAAAACACTCATTATCAAAGCTATGAAAGAAGCTATTGCTATTCTAACCGGTGGCGGTCCGGCTCCCGGTATGAACACTGTGGTTGGCAGCGTTGCCAAGACCTTCCTCCACCACGGCTACAAAGTCATTGGTCTGCACGAGGGTTACACCGGCCTATTCAACCCCACTCCTCGCACCGTTGAGATCGACTTCGGCATGGCCGATGCCATCTTCAACCAGGGCGGTTCGTTCTTGCAGATGAGCCGCTTCAAGCCGAAGGACTCGGATTTCGAGAACAATTTCAACCTCGAGTTCTTCACCAAGAACAACATCAAGTTGCTCGTAACGGTAGGTGGTGACGACACCGCCTCGACGGCCAACCGCATCGCCAAGTTCTTGGAGGCGAAGCAGTACCCCATCGCCAACATCCATGTTCCGAAGACGATCGACAACGACCTCCCGCTTCCGAAGGGTGCTCCGACCTTTGGTTATGAGTCGGCCAAGGATAAGGGTGCCGTGATCGCTCGCGCTGTCTATGTGGACGCTCGCACCAGCGGCAACTGGTTTGTGCTGGCAGCCATGGGTCGCTCGACCGGCCACCTGGCATTTGGTATTGGCGAGGCTTGCCACTACCCGATGATCGTCATCCCCGAGATGTTCAACAAG
>JAFZFJ010000214.1 GCA_017555975.1 Alistipes sp.
GATCAAATCGGGGAGCAACTAAAGAATAATTAACAAGGAGAAAGAGATGGGAGTTTTTGAAAAAATATTCAAGCGCCCACGATTGCAGAAGCAAGTCGATGGCTACTTCCAGATGCTAGACGGCTACACGCCGATCTTCACCGACTACGACGGCGGCATCTACGAGATGGAACTGACGCGCTCCTGCATTCATACCTTCGCCAACCATTGCAGCAAGCTCCTCCCCGCGGTGAGTGGCCCTGACAATCGTGGCATCCAACAGATGCTCGATGGTAAGCCCAACCCGTATATGACCGCGGCGCAGTTTGTCTATAAAGTGGCGACGATATACGACGCGAAAAACACCTGCTTCATCGTCCCGATTTTGGACGAATTCGACCGCTTGACGGGCTATTATCCCGTGAACCCGCAGCAGACGGAAATCCTCGACGTAGGAGGAGAGGCGTGGCTTCGCTACACCTTCCGAAACGGAAAGAAGGCAGCCATCGAGCTCGCGCGTTGTGGCTGGGTAAGTAAATATCTATACAATAACGACATTATAGGCGAGAGCAACCACGCGCTCCACCCGACGCTTCAGCTCCTGGCGACGCAGAACCAGGGCATTATGGAGGGTATAAAGAATAGCGCGAGCATTCGCTTCATGGCGACGGTTGCGAACCTTGCAAAGAAGGAAGATATGAAGAAGGAACGAAAGCAGTGGGTGGCAGATAACCTCGGCCCCGACGCTGGAGGCCTGGCACTATTCCCTTCAACATACACCAACGCGCAGCAGATACAGTCGCACGCCAACATCGTCGACTCGGAGCAGATGAAAATCATCGAAACCCGCGTCCTTAACTACTTCGGCAGCAACGAGGACGTCCTCCAGAACAAGACCGTCGGCGACGCGTGGTCGGCATACTACGAGGGCAAAATCGAACCCTTCGCACTTCAGCTCTCACTCGCGATGACGTGCATGACATTTAACCAGAACGAGCGCAAACGCGGAAACGCTATCGTCTGGAGCGCGAATCGCCTGCAGTATATGAGCAACAATGAAAAGCTCCAGGTTTCAAGCCAGCTCTTTGACCGCGGAGTCCTGAGCCTGAACATGATAATGGACATTTGGAACCTTCCTCACGTAGATGACGGCGACAAGCGTTATATCCGCAAAGAATACACCGAAATCAGTCAGCTCGACCAGGTCGCGGCGCTCCAGGAGGAATTGACCGCAGCCCAGAACCAGCTGAACGCAACGAAAAAGCCACCGGATGACCCGGAGAAGGAGGAGGACGATGACCCCGAACGACAAGATCAAACTGAAGAATGAGCGCCAAATTCGCGCGTTGCCAACATTTACACCCGCGACGAATAAGCGCATCGATAGCAACTACTACGTCGAGGGCTACGCGGCGCGTTATGAGCCGTATGTCCTCTACGAAACCGAGGACGGCCCGATATATGAACGCTTCGAGCGCGGATGCTTTGATAACTGCGACATGAGCGACATCATATATCAGCTCAACCACCAGGGCACGGTCATGGCCCGCACCGGCAACGGCTCGCTCATAGTGGAGGTGGATGAGAACGGACTCTTCACTGCCGCAGACCTTGGCCGAACCGAGGCAGCGCGTAACCACTACGAGGAGATCAGCACCGGCATGATCACCAAGATGTCCTGGGGCTTCATCCTCGGCGACTACCATTATGACCGCGAGAGCAGGACCATCGTCCACAAGAGCGTCAAGAAAATCTTCGACGTTTCGGGCGTATCCATTCCCGCGAACCAAAACACAGAGATCAATGCTCGCAGCTGGGTCGACGGAGTGATCGACCTCGCAGTCCGGAGTGAGGCTGAGCTTGACGATAGACGCAGACGCCTGCGCCTTAAAATCCAATTACAAGGAGAGAAAATCAATGAGAATTGATGAAATCAACACCCGACTTTCAGCCATCCAGGGCGAGATCGACAACGCATCTGGCGAAGCACTTACCGCATTGGAGCAGGAAGTCACAGACCTTACTGCTGAGCGTCAGCAGATTCAGAACGAAGCGCAGACACGTCAGCAGCTTCGTGCAAACATCGCAGCCGGAAACGTAACCGGTAAAATTATCGAAAACCAGGAGGAAAACACCATGGAAAACAGAACCTACAAC
>JAFZFJ010000215.1 GCA_017555975.1 Alistipes sp.
ATAGGCGACTTAAAAAACTAATAATTAACCATTTACACTAATTATTAATTTCTTATTCGTTATGACAGATCCTATTGCGGACTTTCTGACCAGAATTAGAAACGCGGTGAAAGCCAACCACAAGGTGGTTGAAGCTCCCGGTTCCAAAATTAAGCGAGAGATCACGAAGATCCTCTACGAGCAGGGTTACATCCTTGCCTACAAGTTTGACAATGACGAGAAGGGTCACCCGACCATCAAGATCGCTCTGAAGTGGGATGCTGCCACGAAGACGAATGCGATCAAGGATCTGAAGCGCGTATCGCGTCCGGGTCTTCGTCAGTACACCTCGGTTGATGAGATGCCGCGCGTACTGAACGGTCTGGGTATCGCTATCCTCTCGACGTCGAAGGGTATCATGACCGATGCCAAGGCTCGCAAGGAGCGTGTAGGTGGTGAGCTGCTGTGCTACGTATTCTAATCGTGAGTCAATCCGAAAACAAAAACAAACAATTAAACAATCAACACAATGTCAAGAATTGGTAAATTACCTGTATACCTGCCTGCCGGTGTAACCGTTACGGTTGCCGCCGACAATACGGTAAGCGTGAAAGGGCCTCTTGGTGAGTTGAGTCAGAAGGTTGACTCGGATATTACCGTTACGGTCGGCACGCACAAGGACGCACGTTCGGAGGAGGAGAAGCCCGCCGTTTTGGTATCGCGTCCGACGAATCAGCCCCGCCACCGTTCGATGCACGGTCTGTACCGCGCACTGATCAACAACATGGTAGTGGGTGTAACGAAGGGTTATGAGATCAAGCAGGAGCTGGTCGGCGTAGGTTTCAAGGCCGAGGTTAAGGGTCAGATCCTGGAGATGAGCCTGGGTTATTCGCACGATACGCACTTCATGCTTCCGAAGGAGGTTACGGCAACGGCTGTTACCGAGAAGAAGGGTGCCCCGATCGTGACGCTGAAGAGCATCGACAAGCAGCTGGTAGGTCAGGTTGCCGCCAAGTTGCGTTCGCTGCGCAAGCCGGAGCCTTATAAGGGTAAGGGTATTAAGTTCGTAGGCGAGCAGATTCGTCGTAAGGCCGGTAAGTCGGCTGGCAAATAGTAAATAAGCTGAAGTTATGTCACTGAACAAAATAGAGAGAAGAGAGCGCATCAAGATGCGCATCCGTAAGATCGTTACCGGTACGGCCGCTCAGCCCCGCATGACGGTGTTCCGTAGCAACAAGCAGATCTACGTACAGTTCATCGACGACCTGGCAGGCGTAACGCTCGCATCGGCTTCTTCGCTGGAGAAGGAGGTTGTAGAGGCAGCCGCAGGCAAGAACAAGTCGGAGGTAGCCGCCCTGGTGGGTAAGTTGGCTGCCGAGCGTGCTGCCGCTAAGGGCATCACGACGGTATCGTTCGACCGTAACGGTTACCTGTATCACGGAAGAGTTAAACAGCTGGCCGAAGCAGCACGCGAAGGCGGACTTAAATTCTAAGCAAATATTATGGCTAACAGCAATATGAAAGTACGCACCAGCGACCTCGAGCTTAAGGACAGACTCGTAAGCATTCAGCGCGTTACGAAGGTAACGAAGGGTGGTCGCACGTTCAGCTTCTCGGCAATCGTCGTAGTAGGTAACGAGAACGGCGTAGTCGGTTATGGTCTGGGTAAGGCTTCGGAGGTTCAGGCAGCCATCGCCAAGGGCGTTGAGGATGCTAAGAAGAACCTGGTGAAGATCCCCGTAATCAACGGTACGATTCCTCACAAGCAGGAGTTCCGCTTCGGTGGTTCGGAGGTTATGATCCGTCCGGCCGCTCCGGGTACCGGTATTATCGCCGGTGGTGCTATGCGTGCCGTTCTGGAGTCGCTCGGCGTAAAGAACGTGCTCGCAAAGAGCAAGGGTTCGTCGAACCCCCACAACCTCGTAAAGGCCACCGTAGGCGCTCTGTGCGAGCTGCGTGACGCAGCCAGCGTAGCCCGTGTACGTGGTATCTCGATGAATCAGGTGTTTAACGGTTAATTTTGAATCAAGACTATGGCAAGATTGAAAATCACCCAGGTCAAGAGCCGCATCGGTGCTACGAAGCGTCAGTGCGCCAACCTTGACGCACTCGGTCTGAAGAAGATCGGTGCAACGGTCGAGCACGATGATTCGGTAATCATCAAGGGCATGATCGAGCGTGTACAGCACCTCGTAAAGGTCGAGAAGCTCGGCTAATGTTTAACCTGTAATTAAGTTAAAGAGAATGGAACTGTATAATCTGAAACCCGCAAAGGGTTCTACGCACCACGATAAGCGTATTGGCCGCGGTGCAGGTTCGGGTCACGGTGGCACGGCCACGCGTGGTCACAAGGGTGCTCAGTCGCGTTCGGGTTACTCGCGTAAGCTCGGCTTCGAGGGTGGCCAGATGCCCCTGCAGCGTCGTCTGCCGAAGTTCGGTTTCACGAACCTGAAGCGTGTAGAGTTCAAGGCTATCAACCTTTCGACGATCGAGGAGCTGGCTTCGAAGAAGGAGCTCCAGGAGGTAACCGTTGAGACGCTGATTGGTGCCGGCTTCATTTCGTCGAAGGACAAGGTGAAGATCCTCGGTAACGGTCAGGTAACGAAGGCTCTCACGGTGAAGGCTCACGCCTTCTCGAAGAGCGCTGAGGCTGCCATCACGGCCGCCGGCGGTAACATCGAGAAAATCTAAGGTTGAACCTTAAACTAAACCAAATTTATGAATCAATATCTCGTTGTTGGTATTGTCTTTTTAGCGGTTATCGCTCTTCTGGCAACCAACAAGAAAGTGGTCGAGACGCTCAAGAATATCTATAAGATCGAGGAGCTCCGCAAGCGTGTGATCTACACGATTGGTCTGCTCCTGATCTACCGCTTGGGTAGTTTCGTAGTGATTCCGGGTATCAACCCTAACGCCCTGGGCGAGGGTTCGGCGTATGCCAGCCAGTTGGAGGGTAACGGACTTCTGGGTCTGTTGAACGTCTTCTCTGGTGGTGCATTTGGTAACGCTGCCATCTTTGCACTCGGAGTCATGCCGTACATCACCGCCTCGATTATCATCCAGCTGATGGGTATGATGATCCCGTATTTCCAGAAGATGCAGAAGGAGGGTGAGAGCGGCCGCCGCAAGATGAACCAGTGGACTCGTTTCTTGACGATCGGTGTCCTGATGCTGCAGGGTCCGGCATTCATTGCCAACCTCTACCACCAGGCCCCCACGGCGTTCGTTTACGGCAATACGTTCGGTTTCGTTTGCTATGCAACGACGATTCTGATCGCCGGTACCATGTTTATTATGTGGTTGGGCGAGAAGATCACCGACAAGGGTATCGGTAACGGTATCTCGCTGATCATTATGATCGGTATCGTGGCTCGTCTGCCCCACGCGCTGTTGGCTGAGGTCAATGCTCGTTTCCAGACGGCTACCGGTAGCGCCATCATGCTGATCCTTGAGCTGGTACTGCTCTTCCTTGTGTTCATGGCAACGATCGCGCTGGTACAGGCTGTCCGCAAGGTGCCCGTACAGTACGCCAAGCGTATCATCGGTAACAAGCAGTACGGTGGTGTGCGTCAGTACATCCCCCTGAAGATGAATGCTGCGAATGTGATGCCTATCATCTTCGCACAGGCTCTGATGTTTGTTCCGATGTTGTTCACCGGTACGGCTTTCGCAGCTGCCTTCAGCTCGATGACCGGTTTCTGGTACAACTTTACGCTGGCTGTGTTGGTAATCGCTTTCACCTACTTCTACACGGCGATTATCATCAATCCTCAAATGATGGCCGATGACATGAAGCGCAACGGTGGCTTCATCCCGGGAGTGAAACCGGGTAAGCAGACCGTGAGCTACATCGACGCTATCATGACGCGTATCACCCTGCCGGGCTCGATTTTCCTGGCCGTCGTGGCAATTCTGCCCGCTCTGGCTATTCGATTCCTCGGTATTCAGCAGGAGTTCGCCTATTTCTATGGCGGTACGTCGTTGCTGATTATGGTAGGTGTGGTACTCGACACTCTGAAGCAGATAGAGAGCTACCTGTTGATGCGCCACTACGATGGTCTGATGAAGACCGGCCGTATCCAGGGTCGTCATTAATAGTTAGACTTTTAGAGCATCTTAGCTACAGATAGATGATACATCTGAAAACTAACGAGGAGATTGAGCTCCTTCGCGAAAACAACATCTTGGTCTCGGAGACACTGGCTGAAGTGGGTCGCCACATTCAGCCGGGTGTCACGACCAAGGAGTTGGATCGCATAGCCGAGGATTTCATCCGCGCGCATGGAGCTGTTCCCGCGTTTTTAGGATACCAGGGCTACCCGGCATCGTTGTGCATTTCGGTCAACGAACAGGTTGTACACGGTATCCCGTCGGACAAGGTCGTTCTGAAGGAGGGTGACATTGTCTCTGTAGACTGTGGTACGTTTATGAAGGGGTTTGTTGGTGATTCGGCATATACGTTTGCCGTTGGAGAGGTTGCCGAGGAAGTACGACAACTGATGGAGGTCACCAAAGAGGCTCTTTGTAAAGGTGCGGCACAAGCCAAGGCCGGAAATCGCGTAGGCGACATTTCGGCAGCTGTGCAACAATACGCCGAGTCGTTCGGCTATGGTGTCGTAAGAGAATTGGAGGGACATGGAATTGGTCGTAAGATGCACGAAGACCCGGGTGTTCCTAATTACGGCGCACGAGGCCGCGGCCCGCTGCTCAAAGAGGGCATGGTCATCTGTATTGAACCGATGATCACCCAGGGCAGCAAAACGGTAGTATTTGAAGAGGACGGATGGACCGTTCGTACGCGAGATCGCAAGGCTGCAGCACACTTTGAGTGGGCAGTAGCGATTCGTAAAAACGGCCCCGACGTGCTGACGGATTTTAGCATCATCGAAAAGGCTATAAAACACTAAGAAACTCTATGGCAAAACAAGCTGCTATCGAACGCGACGGGACGATCATCGAGGCACTGTCGAACGCAATGTTCCGCGTTGAGTTGGACAATGGCCACGTATTGACGGCCCACATTTCGGGAAAGATGCGTATGCACTACATTAAGATTCTTCCCGGAGACAAGGTAAAGGTTGAGATGACCCCCTATGATTTGACGAAGGGTCGCATCTCGTTCCGATACAAATAACAAAGAATTAACCAGATTGCTTGAAAAACCATGAAAGTAAAAGCATCCATCAAGAAGCGTAGCGAGGATTGCAAGATCGTGAAGCGTAAGGGTAAGCTCTACGTGATCTGCAAGAAGAATCCTAAGTTTAAAATGCGCCAAGGTTAAACCAATTAAAGAAGAAAAAGAAACATTATGGCACGTATTGTCGGTGTAGATTTACCCAAAAATAAGAGAGGCGAAGTCGGCCTGACCTATATCTACGGTATTGGTCGTTCGACGGCTCGTCAGATTCTCGACGTAGCAGGTATCAGCTACGAGGTTAAGGTCCAGGATTGGACCGATGAGCAGGTAGGTGCAATTCGTTCGACGATTGCCGACCTGGGTCTGAAGGTAGAGGGCGAGTGCCGTTCGCTCGTTCAGCTCAACATCAAGCGCCTGATGGATATCGGTTGCTATCGCGGCATCCGTCACCGTCTGGGTCTTCCCCTTCGTGGTCAGTCGACCAAGAACAACGCTCGTACGCGTAAGGGTAAGAAGAAGACTGTAGCAAACAAGAAGAAGGCAACGAAGTAATCTTTAGAGAATTATGGCAAAGAAAACTGTTACAACGAAGAAGAAGGTTGTTAAGGTGGGCCTGGTGGGCAACGCCTATGTACATTCGAGCTTCAACAACGTGATTATCACGATCACGAACGAGAACGGTGATGTCATCAGCTGGTCGTCGGCCGGTAAGATGGGTTTCCGTGGTTCGAAGAAGAATACTCCGTATGCAGCTCAGACGTCGGCAGCCGACTGCGCAAAGGTGGCTTACGATATGGGTCTGCGCAAGGTAAAGGTATACGTTAAGGGTCCGGGTCAGGGTCGTGAGTCGGCCGTGCGTACGATCCACGGTGCCGGTATCGAGGTAATGGAGATTATCGACGTTACTCCGCTGCCGCACAACGGTTGCCGTGCTCCTAACCGTCGTAAGGTATAATTTTGAGATTATCCACACACGAAAGGTTAGCGTAAAAACAAACTAAAAAAAAGTAGAAAACAATGGGAAAGTATATTGGACCTAAATCGAAGATCGCCCGTAAGTTTGGCGAAGCTATCTATGGTGCTGATAAGGTACTGGAGAAGCGCAACTATCCTCCCGGACAGCACGGTTTGGCACGCAAGCGTAAGAAGGTATCGGAGTACGGTACGCAGCTCAACGAGAAGCAGAAGGCAAAGTACACGTACGGTCTGCTGGAGAAGCAGTTCTCGCGTACCTATGAGCAGGCTGCCCGTATGGGCGGTATCACGGGTGAGAACCTGCTGAAGTTGCTCGAGTGCCGTCTGGACAACGTAGTATATCGTCTGGGCATTGCTCCGACGCGTGCTGCTGCTCGTCAGCTCGTTTCGCACTGCCATATTTGCGTAAACGGTGCTGTTGTAAACATTCCTTCGTACTCGCTGCGCGCCGGTGATGTAGTATCGGTACGTGAGAAGTCGAAGAGCCTGGAGGTTATTACCAACTCGCTGGCTGGTGGTTCGAAGAGCCGCTATGCATGGCTGGAGTGGGACGGTGCCACGATGAGTGGTAAGTTCCTGCAGAAGCCCGAGCGTGAGGAGATTCCCGAGAACATCAAGGAGCAGCTCATCGTCGAGTTGTACTCGAAGTAGTAAATAAAACAAATTCAAGATTATGGCAATATTAGCATTCCAAAAGCCTGAAAAGGTCATTATGCTCGAATCTACTTCGTCGTTCGGAAAGTTTGAGTTCCGACCGCTGGAGCCCGGATTCGGTCGTACTGTTGGCAATGCCTTGCGCCGTATCCTGCTCTCGTCGCTCGAGGGTTATGCGATTACGACCGTCAAGGTAGCCGGTGTCGACCACGAGTTCGCCGCCATCCCCGGCGTGAAGGAGGATATGTTACACATCATCCTCTTCCTGAAGCAGATTCGATTTATCCGCACGGTAGACAATCAGGATGCCGAGAAGGTGTCGATCAACGTTGCGGGTGTAACGGAGCTGACTGCCGGATATATCTCGAATTACCTGTCGTTCTTCAAAGTACTGAATCCGGATCTGGTGATCTGCCACCTGGCTCCCGGTACCAAGATGCAGATTACGCTGACGATCGGCAAGGGTCGTGGTTATGTTCCCGCTGAGGAGAACAAGCCCGCCGATGCCGAGTTCGGTACGCTTGCGATTGACTCGATCTTCACGCCGATCAAGAACGTGAAGTATTCGATCGAGGACTACCGCGTTGAGCAGCGCACGGACTACGAGAAACTGAATTTGGAAATTACTACCGACGGTTCGATTCACCCCAAGGATGCTCTGAAGGAGGCCGCTAAGATCCTGATCCAGCACTTCATGCTCTTCTCGGACGAGAAGATCACGGTGAACATGGAGGATAAGAATGGCGCCGAGGAGTTCGACGAGGATGTTCTGCACATGCGACAGCTGCTTAAGACCAAGCTTTCGGATCAGGATCTGAGCGTACGCGCTCTGAACTGCCTGAAGGCCGCCGACGTAGATACGCTCGGTGATTTGGTTAAGCTCAACCGCAACGACCTGCTGAAGTTCCGTAACTTCGGTAAGAAGTCGCTCACGGAGCTTGATGAGCTGCTGGCATCGCTGAACTTGAAGTTCGGAATGGACGTATCAATCTACAAACTTGACAAAGATTAAAGCACTATGAGACATAACAAAAACTTTAACCACCTCGGTCGCCAGGCAGGTCACCGTAAGGCGCTGATGTCGAACATGGCATCGTCGCTGATCCTGCACAAGCGCATCGAGACCACGGTTGCTAAGGCTAAGGCCCTTCGTCAGTTCGTTGAGCCCCTGGTAACCAAGTCGAAGGAGGATACCACCCACTCGCGTCGTGTTGTATTCTCGTACCTGAAGCAGAAGGAGGCCGTTACGGAGCTCTTCCGTACGATCGCTCCGAAGATCGCTGAGCGCAACGGCGGTTACACGCGTATCCTGAAGACGGGCTTCCGTCTGGGTGACGCTGCCGAGATGTGCATCATCGAGTTCGTTGATTTCAACGAGGCTTACACGCTGGGCGTAACGCCGGCTGCTGCAGCTGCTGAGGCTAAGCCCAAGACGCGTCGTTCGCGTGCGAAGAAGACGACGGATGCCGTTGAGGATGCTACCGTAGTAGAGAAGAAGACCGCCAAGACGGCTGCTCCCAAGGCTGCTGCTAAGGCTTCGGCTCCGAAGGTGGCTAAGAAGACCAACGTGGGTAAGAAGATGTAATTCTTCGGAATTTGTCTGAGGGGTGATTTCTGCGTTACGCTCGCATCCGAAATCCTCACATACGTTCAGTATGCTCCGGTTTCGGCTGTATCGCAAGCCTTGAAATCTCCACCTCATACGAAATTTCTATAAAAACGGGACCTTTCGGGTCCCGTTTTTTGTTCTGTGGAAGGGGCATAGAAGGGTGCTCTTAGCACCCCTCCGCTTTTAGCCACTTCGTGGGCCTAAAAATAGCTCGATCATCCAAACGCTTTATACACTCTTTAATAAAAACGAGATCCTTCGGGGTCTCGTTTTTTTTGTTGTGATTGAACACCAATGAGTACTCTAAAAAGGGCCTCTTTTTTATTGCAAAGTGACACTAATGGGTGCTCTTAGCTCCCTTTTTTGTATATTTGTATCTATAAAACTGCATGGCTATGAAAAAGTTTCTTGTATGCATCTTGTTTTTGCTCCCTCTTTCGCTGATGGCGCAGGAGGTGGCCGGTACGTGGAGTGGTAAACTGGAGGTGGGTGGTCAGTCGCTGCGCATCGTCTTTCACCTCACGCCACATGCCGACGGTTGGCAGGCTACGATGGATAGCCCCGATCAGGGAGCAACGGGAATTCCCGTTGATTCGGTAGCTGTTTCGCCGATGGGGGTGACCTTGACAGTCTCGCCGCTTAAGATGACCTACACGGGTGGCTTTATGGGCAAAGACAACTTAATCGGTGCCCTGACACAGCACGGTCAGCAACTCTCGCTTATGCTCACGCGTGGGGCTGTGGAACCACTGCGTCGTCCGCAGGAACCCGTGAAGCCCTATCCCTATCGCGAGGAGGAGTTTGCCTTTGTGAGCCGTGATGAGGCCCTTCCGTTGCAGGGTACACTGACCATTCCCCAAGGCGAGGGACCCTTCCCGGCCTTGATTTTGATCTCGGGTAGCGGTACGCAGAATCGCGATTTGGAGCTCAAGGGTCACAAATCCTTCTTGGTCTTGGCCGATCGATTGACGCGCGCGGGCTATGCGGTTTTGCGCTTTGATGATCGAGGCTATGGGGCTTCGCCTGAGGAGCAGCAGCGTCTGCAGTATACGACGACCGACCACTATGTCCTCGATGCGTTGGGTGCATTCGATGCCCTGCGTAAACATTCGGCTATTGACGCCTCGAAGGTGGGCATCTGTGGCCATAGCGAGGGCGGAGCGATTGGTGTGATGGCATTGGCCGAGGAGCCCGAGTTGCCCTATGTGGTTTCGTTGGCAGGCATGATGGTTTCGGGTGCGGAGCTGATGGTGACGCAGAATCGGGCGACGATGACCGTGCAGGGCGTTCCTCAGGAGGTGACCGATAGCTACTGCCGTGCGTTGGAGCGACTCTATGCGAAGTGGTTCGACGAAACGCCCAATGAGTTGACGGCTGATGTCGACCGCCTCGTGGCGGAGGTCACTGTGGGCGAGACGCTGTCGGCGGCGCTGCTTGAGAATCTGAAGAAAGTGGCTAAGTGGGCGCAAAATCCCTGGTTCTATCGCTTCGTGCGTATGAATCCGCTGGAGGGCGCTGCGAAGATTGGCGATCGCCCGATTTTTGCGGTGAATGGTACGAAGGATATCCAGGTGGATGCCGAGGCGAATCTGGGCCGTTTGGAAGCGTTGCAGAAGCCGACGATTACCACGCGCCGGTTCGAGGGGCTGAACCACATGCTGCAACCTTGTACTACGGGTGCGGTGGCTGAGTATGGCCAGATTGAGACAACGATTGACGAGCAACTTATGGCCGATTTGGTGGCCTGGCTTCATGAGAACATATCCATAACGAAATAGCTATGAAAAGGCTCTTTTTGGTGATAATTTCTACCCTTTTTTGTGCCCTCTTTGGGTGCAATGCCGACAATGGGTTTAAGTCGGTAGATGTGAAACACTTCGCGCGCGTGATTGCCCGCGAGGAGGTGCAGTTGGTCGATGTGCGTACCCCTGAGGAGTATGCGGAAGGACATATTGTAGGTGCGGTGAATATGGATGTCAAGAGCGAAGCGTTCGATACACAGCTTGCTACGCTCGATCCGAAGCGTCCCGTGGCGCTCTATTGTCGTGGTGGGCGTCGCAGCAAGATGGCAGCCGAGCGTGCCGTCAAAGCGGGGTTTAAGGTCTTTGAATTGGATAAAGGTTATCTCTCGTGGCAAGCGTACTACGCGGAGAAATAAAACAAGAAGAGGAGTTCCATTCGGAACTCCTCTTCTTGTTTTGATGCATTGGGGCATTAGGCCATGAAGCCCTTGCCGATGCCGATGAAGTCCTCAGCCTTGAGGGCTGCACCACCAATCAGACCACCGTCAACATCCTCCTTAGCGAAGATCTCGGCAGCGTTCGAAGGCTTGCACGAACCGCCGTAGAGAATCGGGCACTCCTCAGCAGCTGCACCGAACTTCGAAGCCAACACCTCGCGGATGTAGGCGTGAATCTCCTGAGCCTGCTCGGCCGTAGCGGTCTTACCCGTACCGATAGCCCAAACCGGCTCGTAAGCGATTACGAGGTTCTTGAACTGCTCCTCCGTGAGGTTGAATACAACCTCCTCGATCTGCTGCTTGCAAACGGCGAAGTGGTTGCCGGCCTCGCGCTCGTCGAGGTTCTCACCTACGCAATAGATCGGCGTCAGACCGTTGGCGTAAACCTGCTCCATCTTCTTGTTGAGGGTCTGAGCCGTCTCACCGTAGTACTGGCGACGCTCCGAGTGGCCGAGGATTACATACTTGCAACCCAGGGCAGCGATCATCGAAGCGGCTACCTCGCCCGTGTAGGCACCCTTAGCCTCGGCAGCGCAGTTCTGCGCACCCAGCTCTACGTTCGAACCCTTCAGGGCCTCGGCTACCTGTGCCAGGTGCGTGAAGGGAGGACATACGATGAAGTTTACGCAATCGCAAACCTCGCCGCGCATCGCTACTACGCCCTTGGCCAGCTCCACGCCCTCAGCGGGGAGCGTATTCATCTTCCAGTTACCTGCTACAATCTTCTTTCTCATGTTTGTATAAATTTAATTTTGAATTTTACATTTGAATTCTAAATTTCGAATCCTACTCTTTCGTGGCGCACCAAGCCTTTACCTCCTCCATCGAGGGAGCCTTCAGGCCGAGCTTATTCTTCTTATTGAAACCGCAGAGGTCGTTGTAGAACTTACCCGGGGCGAGCTTCTTGAGCGACTCAACGGTCACGTAACCCATCTTCTGGATCACCTCAACCCACTCCTCGGGAACACCGATCTCCATGTACTTGGCAGGCTCATCGATCGTCGGCTTCTTCTCCGGACGCATCGTCGGGAAGAAGAGCACATCCTGGATGGCGGTCTGACCCGTCATGAACATCGTCAGACGGTCGATACCCATACCCATACCCGAGCAGTTGGGCATACCATACTCCAAAGCGCGTACGAAGTCCATATCGATAAACATCGCCTCGTCATCGCCACGCTCCGAAAGGCGCATCTGCTCCTGGAAACGCTCCAGCTGATCGATCGGGTCGTTCAGCTCCGAGTAGGCGTTACAGAGCTCCTTGCCGGCTACGAACAACTCGAAACGCTCCGTCAGATCCTGGTTCTCGCGGTGACGCTTGCACAGGGGTGACATCTCGATCGGGTAGTCGCAGATGAAGGTGGGCTGGATCAGGTCGGCCTCGCAATACTGACCAAAGATGGCGTCGATCAGCTTACCCTTACCCATCGTGTCGTCGATCTCGACGTTCAGGCGCTGGCAAGCCTCACGCAGCTGCTCCTCCGTCTGCCCCGTGATGTCGTAACCGGTCTTCTCGCGAATTGCGTCGGTCATCGTCAGGCGGCGGAAGGGAGCCTTGAACGAGATCGTTTTGCCGTCAATCTCTACCTCCGTCTTGTCGTCGTTTACGGCACGGCATACGCGCTCGAGCATCTGCTCCGTGAACTCCATCATCCACTTGTAGTCCTTGTAGGCGATGTAGATCTCCATGCAGGTGAACTCGGGGTTGTGCGTGCGGTCCATACCCTCGTTGCGGAAGTTCTTACCAAACTCATAAACACCGTTGAAACCACCCACGATGAGTCGCTTGAGGTAGAGCTCCGTAGCGATTCGCATGTAGAAGTCGATATCCAGGGCGTTGTGGTGCGTGATGAAGGGACGCGCCGAAGCACCGCCGGGGATGGGCTGCAGAATGGGGGTCTCCACCTCCAAGCAACCCTGCTCGTTGAAATAGTCGCGCATGGTCGATACGATCTTGGCGCGCTTTACGAATACCTCGCGAACCTTGGGGTTTACAACCAAGTCAACGTAGCGCTGACGATAGCGTACCTCGGGGTCGGTCAGGGCGTCAAACTGCTGGCCATCCTTCTCCTTTACGATCGGCAGCGGGCGGATCGACTTCGAGAGCACGGTGAACTTCTGGCAGTGTACCGACAGCTCGCCCGTGTTGGTGCGGAAGGCAAAACCCTCTACGCCGATAAAGTCGCCGATGTCCAGGAGCTTCTTGAATACCGTGTTGTAGAGCGTCGGATCGCCCTCGGGGCAGATGTCGTCGCGACGGATGTAGACCTGGATGCGGCCCGTATGGTCCTGCAACTCGAAGAACGAGGCGCTACCCATGATGCGGCGCGAAAGCATACGACCAGCAATCTGCACCTTCTCGAAGCGGGCAGGCTCGGCATCAAAATTTTCGGCAATCTCGGTAGCCGTGGCCGTTACGTCGAAACGCTCGGCGGGGTAGGGCTCAATGCCCAAATCGCGCAACGCCTTGAGCGAGTTGCGACGCAAAACTTCTTGTTCGCTTAATTGTTCGAAAGCCATATAATTGAGTTTTTATCTTGTTGTCCTACTTGTGTAGCGCGCAAAAATACAAAAAATAAGTGAATCGCGGAAGGCTTTATGATGAAATCATAAAAAGGCGGGGCAATTGGCTATCTCAGATAGCGGTTTGCCGTATAGAGACCCGCCACGACACAGCCGATCGAGAGCGCAAGGCTACCTACGATGTAGAGTAGTGCCAACCCCTTTTGACCGCCTTGAAAGAGTTGGACGGCCTGCAACGAGAAGGTCGAGAAGGTGGTGAAACCACCACAAAATCCCACCGCAGCAAGCAGGTATCCATCACCCTTGAGCAGGGCGATACTCACACCGATAAGTAACGAACCCAGACCGTTGGCAGCCATCGTGGCCCAAAGGCTCGAAACTCCGACAAGGGTTGCGAGCAGGCTCAGGCTGTAGCGGCTTACGCTACCCAGCGCACCACCCAAGGCCACTAACAGCAATTCGCGTAGAGCTCCCATCTTTGTTAGCGGATTGCAAAGCGCGAGCGGCGCTTCGTGAAGTGCGCAAAGAGGCGAGCTGCTATGAGACCGAGCACCACGCCGAGCAGGCTACCCCAAAGGATATCCATCGGGTAGTGTTTTGCTAAGTAGATGCGCGAGTAGCAGATCAGGAGCGTGCAGCAGACCATCAGAATCGTGAACCAGTTGCGGCGAATTACCTTCGAGGAGAGGATGCAGAGCGCCCAGACGGTCGAAGCATGTGCCGAAACCGTACCGAAGCGACCACCCAGGGCCTCAATCGGAACGTGTACCTCCGGGGTGGCCAAGAGTGCCCCCTCTCGCAACGTGCGGAGCGAATCGGGCGTGATCATCAACCCCTCCAACGCCGGTTCGAACATCGGTCGCCAACGCGGCTCGAGTTGCGGGAGCAGTCCTCCGAGCGGTCCGCTATGTTTGAAAATGCCGGCTACCATGTCGGCTAACCCCATCGAGGCGGCCAATAGCAAGACGAAGATACCCAACGCCTTCCAGCCGTAGTTGCGTTGCACCAACCAGAAGATGAAGAGGTAGAGCGGAATCCAAAGCGGAGTTCCCGAGATGGCAAGCATCAGTTTATCGACGAGGTCGCCTCCGTCGAAGTTGAGCGCCAGAAACAGATCGTGGTCAAAGGTATACATTGCTTAAAATGCAAAAATTAGAAATTCAAAGTCTCCTGTAAGGACAATGGCAATGAACATTAAAATTGGAAATAGATAAAGGGTTGGATGTCGGACGACTTGACCTGCATGACGAGCCAGATCATCACCACCAGCATGGCCACCTGTGCGCCCATCGGAGCACGGGTGATCACCCCGCGTAGCCACTGATCACCGCGATCGGGAATGGCGTGGAGCAGGTAACCGATCGTCAACAGCAGGAAGGCGCCGCTGTAGCCCGTGATGACCTGCGGGATGAGTGACGTGTCGAATGCCGAGAAGATCTGGTGTAACATGAGCCCTGCGGTCTGCATCGAGTCGGCACGGAAGACGAGCCAGCCAAGGCAGACTAAATGGAAGGTGAAGAGGATGCCCAAAAAGCGCATCACGGGGTTCATGTCTTTGCCTAAGGTCTTGGCGCCGGGGATCACCTGCAGCCACATCTTATGTACTGCCAAGGCAACACCGTGGAGGGCGCCCCAGAGGATAAAACGTACTGCAGCACCGTGCCATAAACCACCCAGGAGCATCGTCAGCAGCAGGTTGA
>JAFZFJ010000022.1 GCA_017555975.1 Alistipes sp.
AGCGCACCACAAAAGAGGTTGCCCAGCGTAATGAAGTTCGGCAACGTAAAGAGTCTTATTTTCATAATCGGGCTTAAAATTCATTGCTCGTAGGTGGCAAAGTTACAAAAAAGATTTTATCTTTGTACTTTAGAAACGATAAAATAACACGTAACAATGGCAAGTAACCACTATTGTGTCATCATGGCCGGCGGTATCGGCTCGCGTTTTTGGCCCAAAAGCCGCCAATCGATGCCCAAGCAGTTTTTAGATATTTTGGGAACGGGTAAATCCTTTATCCGTCACACCTACGAGCGTTTTGCCGCCATGATTCCGGCCGAAAACTTCCTCGTAGTCACCAACCGCAAGTACAAGGAGCTGGTTTTGGAGCACCTCCCCGAACTGAAGGAGAGCCAGATTCTCTGCGAGCCCATCGGCCGCAATACCGCCCCCTGTATCGCCTACGCCGCCTACACGCTGCAGAAGATCAACCCCGAAGCGCAGATGGTAGTCACCCCCGCCGATCACCTGATCTTGGGCGAGGAGGTCTTCCGCTCGATCATCGGCGAGTGTCTGGATTTTGCCGCCAAAAGCGGTTCGCTGCTGACGGTCGGCATCAAGCCCACACGCCCCGACACGGGCTATGGATACATCCAGGTTTCGGACGAGAATCCCATCTCAAAAGTTAAATGCTTTACCGAGAAACCCAACCTCGAATTGGCGCAGACCTTCCTCCAGTGTGGCGAATTTTTCTGGAATTCGGGCATCTTCATCTGGGGCGTTGAGACCATTATCGAGGCCTTCAAAAAGCACCTTCCCGAGCACCACGCCCTTTTTACCGATCTGCAGCCTGCGCTCGGAACCGAGCAGGAACAGGAGGCCGTCGAAAAGGTCTTTGCCGAGTGCCGCGCCATCTCGATCGACTACGGCGTGATGGAGAAGGCCGACAACGTCTATGTGCGCTGCGGCGAGTTTGGTTGGAGCGACGTTGGCACCTGGGGCTCGGTCTATCAGCACGCCCGCAAAGATCGCTATGCGAATGCCGTGCCGAGCGAGGGTTGCTACCTTTACGACACCCGCTCCTCGATCGTACAACTGCCGAAGGATAAGATCGCCGTCATCAGCGGTCTGAAGGAGTATATCGTGGTCGATACGGAGGACGTTTTGATGATCTGTCCCAAGAGCGAGGAGCAATCGATCAAGAAGTTTATCGACGAGGTGAAATTCCACAACGGAGACAAACACATCTAAAAGAATGTCCGCGCTTTACGATATTTACTTAAAGCATCGATCTATCTCAACCGATACGCGAAGTATCGCTCCCGGATCGCTCTTTTTTGCCCTGCGAGGCGCCTCATTCGACGGCAACCGTTTTGCTGCCGAAGCGCTCGAAAAGGGGGCAGCCATTGCCGTTGTAGACGATCCGTCGGTGGCGGTCGACGAGCGCTATTTTGTGGTTGACGATACACTCAGAGCTTTGCAGGAGTTGGCCCACGAACATCGCACGGCACTCGGCATTCCGATCCTGGCCATCGCCGGCTCGAACGGCAAGACGACCACTAAGGAGCTGACCAGTCGCGTGCTGGCCGAGAAGTTTCGAATCTACGCCACCCGTGGCAACCTCAACAACCATATCGGCGTTCCGCTGACCCTTCTATCCATGGACGAAGAGACGGAGCTGGGCATCGTCGAGATGGGCGCCAACGCCTGTGGCGAAATTGCTGCCTTGTGCGCCATTGCCGACCCCGATTTTGGCATACTGACGAATGTAGGACGCGCCCACTTAGAGGGCTTTGGTGGCGAAGCAGGCGTACGCCGCGGAAAGGGCGAACTATACGACTATTTAGCTCAAAACGAGGGAATTGCATTCGTGCGCGAGGAGGATGACACCCTGCGTTCAATGGCCGAGGAGCGTGAGATGTTACACGTAGAGGGCTACTCGGAGCAGGAGGCAGCAGACATCCCTCATCAGCTTGAGGGTATCTATAATCGCTACAACGTGGCTGCCGCAGCTGCCATCGGTCGCTATTTCTGCGTCGAGGAGGAGGCCATCCGTCACGCCATTGCCGGTTACCACCCCGACAACAACCGCTCGCAACGCGAAGAGCGCACCTCGAACACACTCATCATCGACTGCTACAACGCCAACCCCTCGAGCATGCAGGCCTCGATCGAGAACTTCCTCGCAGAGTCGACCAACCGCCCTGCGGGCAAGGTGATGCTCCTGGGCGATATGCGCGAATTGGGTCGTTGGTCCGAGGAGGAGCACCTGCGCATCATTCGTCTCTCAACCCACCAAACAGGGGTGCGCACGATCTTCGTAGGCGAAGAATTCGGCAAAGCACTCAACGCAATAAAAGATGAGTTAACTGCCGAGCATTACGATAGTTGTGATGCATTATATAAAGCTTTACAGGATGATCCTTTGACCGATTCCATGATTCTGATCAAGGCATCGCGCGGTATCGGTTTGGAGCGTCTCTTGGAGCTACTCTAAGCACACCCGACCACACAAACGAAAAAAATCACCCCCGAATCCGACCGATTCGGGGGTTTTCTGTCTAAAATCTAAAAAATTTTCGTTACTTTTGTTCGATTATATCGAAACAAACAACAAAAATTTATAGCACTATGACACTCAACGAATATCAGGAGCACGCGCTCGAAACCGCCATCTATCCGGCAGACAGCCGCATTATCTACCCCACGCTTGGACTCACGGGTGAGGCCGGCGAGGTTGCCGACAAGGTGAAGAAGGTGATTCGCGAT
>JAFZFJ010000216.1 GCA_017555975.1 Alistipes sp.
AAAATCCAATTAACCTTAAAACAAACTTATTATGCGTAAACTTTTTTATTTCCTGATGGCCGCCTGCCTGTGGACGGGTTGCTCGGAAGGGTACGATGACTCGGATTTGAAGGGTCAGATCGATGACCTGAAAAATAAGGTGACTGCCTTGGAGCAGCAGATTGCGACGCTCAAGCAGGAGGCTCAGAAGATCAATGGCGACATCGCTTCCATGCAGGCTATCGCCAACGGTATTGCTATCACGAAGGTAGAGGCTGCTGCCGATGGTGGTTATACGATCACCTTCTCGAACGGCAAGAGCTACACGATTGCCAACGGTAAGCAGGGTGAAACCGGTCCGCAGGGCCCGCAGGGTCCTGAGGGTCCCGCTTCGACGCCGATGATGCGCATCGATGCCGATGGTTATTGGCAGGTGAGCTACGACGGTGGCCAGACGTGGGAGTATCCCGGTGGTGAGAAGATCTCGGCGCTGGGTCAGACCGGTGCTACGGGTGCTACGGGTGCCACGGGTGCTCAGGGTGTAACGCCTCAGATCAGCGTGGATTCGGAGGGCTACTGGACGGTTAGCTACGACGGAGGTCAGACCTACGAGCGCATGAAGGATGCTGCCGGCAACCCGATCAAGGCTGTGGTTAGCGACACGACGTCGGCTACCTACCAGTCGGTGTTTACCTCGGTTGAGCTTTCGGAGGATGGTTCGACGCTGAAGGTGACCCTGGCCGGTTCGACCGATGTACTCGAGATTCCCGTGGGTGGTAAGGCTCTGGCTCAGCTCTATCTGGGCGAGAATCCCGTGGAGGGTGTGCAGCACTTCGCGCTGGGCGAGACGCGCACCTATACGGTAGTAGCTCCGACGGCCGACCTGGTGAAGCTGGTTGATCAGCCCGATGAGTGGACGGCTACGCTGAAGGAGATGTCGCTTGAGGTAACGGCTCCCGCTACGGTTGCTCAGGCTGCTGCTGCTACGCGTGCTACGGCCGATACGGCTTACGATCTTTCGCTGCTGGTTGTGATGAAGAATGGCATGGCTACCGTACTGCGTATGCAGGTGCTGGTAGAGGGTGTTGTTGTTCCCACCGAGCTTGCTACGCCCGTTGTAACGATCAACCCCGCATCGGTTGAGGCTGGTACGGAGCAGGCTGTTGTTGCTACGTGGGCTGCTATTGACCATGCTACGGCTTATGAGGTATCGTTTAACGGTGCTGCCGCTGTGACGGTAAGCGAGCCGACCTACACGGTTGCCGCTACGGAGGTGAAGGCTCTGGCAAAGGGTGAGTATAAGGTTTCGGTGGTGGCTGTATCGAGCGACGCTGCCTATACGAAGTCGGCTGCCGGTGAGGCTACGCTGACCGTAACGGAGGCTCAGACGCCCGTAACGCCCCCGACGCCTGCTACGGCTCTGGAGTGGGGTAATGCTGTGTGGAAGGCTCTCCAGGAGCAGTACGGTACGAGCGAGACGACCGCTGAGACGATTGATTGTGGCAACGGCCTGATCTTCAGCAAGGGCTCGGGTAAGGGCGTTAAGTTCGCCGGTAGCGATCCCGACTGCCGTGTTCAGTTGAGTGGTTCGGGTAATGCCACCGAGAAGTGTGTATTCCTGCTGACGGTAACCGGTCCCGGTACGCTGACGTTGGATTTCCAGGCCAGCGGTTACAAAGAGGGTGAGGTTCGTAAGATGGGTGTTGCCATCAACGGTACGGATGTTTCGTCGGACGGTTATTTCGCAGATCCCGATGCTCGTCAGATTTATACGATTGATTGCTCGGCAGCCACGGCTGGTTCGATCGTTTCGATGTATAGCATGAAGAGCGGTATCAATGTCTACAACATCAAGTGGACGCCTGCTCAGTAATTTCGTAATCGAAGCAAGCCATGAAACGTATACTATTATATATAATGCTCGTGGCGGGTGTGGCTTCGTGGAGTTGTTCGGAGACGTATGATGACTCGGCGCTGCGCGGCGATCTGAAGACGTTGGCTGAACGAATCCAAGCGGCACAAGCCTCGTTGACGGCCATCAATACCGACCTGGGTAGCTATAAGACGCTGCTCGAGGGGCTGGAGGGTGCGCGTTATATTACGCAGGTGAGCGAATCGCAGGGTGTGGTTACGATCACCTATAACGATGGTACGAGTGTAACCCTGAAGCCCGGTACTACCGGTGCTCCGGGTGTAGAGGGTCCGATGGGTCCTGAGGGCGAGATGGGCAAGATCAATATGCCCCTCTTGAAGATCGATCCGGCGGACGGCTACTGGTACATTTCGTACGATGGAACGACCTGGGAGTTGCTGCTCGATGAGAGCGGCAACCCCGTACAGGGTCTCGGTGATACGGGCGAGGGTGGCTCGGAGGGCGCTACGGGTGTCACGGGTACTGCCCCGACGCTCGGCATCAGCGCCGAGGGTTATTGGACGATCGACCTGGGTGACGGCAATGGTCCGCAGCTGCTGACCGACGCGGAGGGTCGCCTGATTGTGGCCGATCCCGACAAAGTTCCTACGAGCTTCTTCCTCGATGCTCAGGTGAGCGAGGATGGTGCATGGATCGTTGTGACGCTGCTTTCGGGCGATGAGATTTCGCTGCCCGTAGCAAGCGGTCTGGTCTTTGCACTGACGGTTGAGAAGAGTGAGCTCTTTACCACGGGTCAAATGCGCTCGTTCGCCCTCACGCAGAGCGGTGTGGCTGAGATTGCCATCGAGCGTCCCGAGGGCTGGCGTGTCCAGGTGAAGGAGAACTCGGTAGAGGTTACTGCCCCTGACTATGTGAGTGCGGGTACGGTGACGATCTACGCGGTGTCGAACAGCGCCTTGTTGAAGGTGGCTATGTTCGATGTGGAGAGCAAGGCTCCCGGTACATTGCTGTGGCCCGCTTCGGAGCAGGACGGTGTGATTCGTGCCTTCCCGGGTGCCGAGGGTGGTGGTATGTACACCACGGGTGGCCGCGGCGGTAAGGTGGTTCACGTGACAAACCTGAACGATAGTGGTACGGGTTCGTTGCGCGAGGCGCTTGATATGAACGGTGCGCGTACGATCGTCTTCGACGTATGTGGTACGATCTACCTGAACGACGAGCTGAAAATCGGCAAGGGTGATGTAACCATCGCCGGTCAGACGGCTCCGGGTGACGGTATTACGATTGCCAACTATTCGGTAGTCGTAAATGCCAGCAACGTGATTATCCGCTACCTGCGCTTCCGTATGGGTGACGCGCAGAAGCACGAGGGCGACGCTATCTGGGGTCGCTACAAGGAGAATATCATCATCGACCACTGCTCGATGTCGTGGTCTACGGATGAGTGCGCCTCGTTCTACGGCAATAAGAACTTCACGATGCAGTGGTGTCTGATTGGCGAGTCGTTGCGTGCCTCGGTACACGGCAAGGGTAACCATGGCTATGGTGGTATTTGGGGTGGTAAGAACGCTTCGTTCCACCACAACATCTTGACGGCTCATAGCAGCCGTAACCCGCGCTTCTGCCATCCGCAGGTCTATGGTAACTACCTCTCGACCCACCGCGGTCATGTCGACTATCGCAACAACATAGTCTATAACTGGGGCGATAACAGTTCGTACGGTGGTGAGGATGCCCATATTAATATGGTAGGTAACTACTACAAGCCCGGTCCGGCTTCGAAACAGCGAAACTACATTCTCGATGCCAACTCGTACTATTCGTCGGGTTCGACGCAGTACAACTATCCGCGTCTGTATCTTGAGGATAACTACCACGCCGGTGATTACGCCTCGGCCATCAATGTCGACAACTGGAACGGTATCTATTGGCACGATGGTCAGAATGTAGGTGATCCGACGGGTGCGAAGCAGACCGCGCTGCTGCCGATCAAGAAGGACGATGTGACGAGCTGCTACACGACTACGCATAAGGTGGCCGACAGCTATGCCCGCGTGCTGGACTATTCGGGTGCTGTGCACAAGCGCGTTGCAGTGGATGTACGTCTGATCGATGATGCCCGCAACGGCAAGGCTACCTATACGAACGGTGGTAATGGCTCGACGGGTGGCATGATTGACACGCAAACGGCCGTAGGTGGCTGGCCGACCCTCACGGCAACCGAGGAGGAGATCGCCCGCATGACGACCGATACGGATAAGGACAACATCCCCGACTACTTTGAGGAGAAACTCGGCCTGGATAAGACCAAGGACGATGCTTCGCTCAAGACGCTCGATCCGCAGGGCCTGTACACCAATTTTGAGGCCTATCTCCACTACCTGGTGCAGGACATTACGGCTGCGCAGGCGGTAGGCGGAACCTACACGAAGTTGGAGTAATAAACTATCCGAACAAATGTCGTTTGTTTCAAGATTATTTTGCGCGATGCTGTTCGCCACAGGTCTTATGGCCTGTGGCGGTGGCTCGGGCAGTGAAGAGCTCTTTGAACAGCTTGCTACGCCCCGTCCATTGGTTTCAATGAACGGGGCGCAAGCTACTTTGCGCTGGAGTGCTGTGGCACATGCAGCAGCCTATATGTGCGAGGTGGCAGAGGAGGGCGCAACGCCTAAAAGTGAACAACTAACCGTCACCGAATACCGCTTTACGATGCGGCCGAATGTAACCTATCAGGTGCGCGTGAAGGCGCTCCCGCTCGGTAATAAGGGTTACGCAGAATCGGAGTGGTCGGCCTATTGTTCCTGCTCGTATATCGAAGAGCAGCAGCCTGATCCTACGCCCCAGCCCACTGCCTTGAAACTCCCCGCCGCGGAGCAGGATGGTGTGATCCGCGCCTTCCCGGGTGCCGAGGGTGGTGGTATGTACACCACGGGAGGTCGTGGCGGTAAGGTGATCCATGTGACCAATCTCAACGATTCGGGCGCAGGTTCGTTGCGTGCTGCAATCGATACGGAGGGCGCACGCACGATTGTCTTCGATGTAGCAGGTACGATTGAGTTGAAATCGGATCTGAGAATCAAGAAGGGTAACCTGACTATCGCGGGCCAAACAGCCCCCGGTGGTGGTATCTGCCTGCGTTACTACTCGACGGTCGTTGATGCCGACAACGTCATTATTCGTTATCTGCGCTTCCGACCTGGTGTGCGCAATGCGAGTGATGATGACGGTTTGGATGCCGTTTGGGGTCGTTACCACAAGAACATCATCCTCGACCACTGCTCGATGTCGTGGTCTACGGACGAATGTGCCTCGTTCTATGCCAACCAGTATTTTACGATGCAGTGGTGTATGCTGGCCGAGTCGTTGCACAATGCCGGCCACACGAAGGGCTCGCACGGCTATGGCGGTGTGTGGGATGGCGTTTCGGCCTCGTTCCACCACAACCTCTTGGCCAACCACGATTCGCGCAATCCGCGCTTTGGCTCGCCCAATACCTACTATCCCCACTCTACGGATCACGATATCAAGCAGTCGGAGCGCTCGATCGACTACCGTAACAACGTAGTCTATAACTTCTGTAGCAATACGGCCTACGGAGGTGAGGGGGCGCGCATGAATTTCGTGGGCAACTACTACAAGTGGGGCCCCGGTTCGATCAACGGCAAGGGTATCAGCTACAAGAACGGTACGGGTACGGAGAATGGCGGCAAGCGTCGTAGCTATTTCTACAACGTCGATGGTCGCTACACGAACGGCGGCGTAACCTATGACGAAGGTGCTGCCCATATCTTCACGGATGGCAACTCGAACCGCTTTGACTCGTCGATTGACCCCTCCAGTTCGGTGGGTGCGCAGCTCAATGCCGACAACAAAAAGGGCTTCCCGATTGTGGAGAGCTCGATGAGTCAGGTAAAGCCCGATGTGACGTGGCTTGCGTCGGTACTGCCCATTCGCAAGGATCAGGTGGCGTGCGCCGTAACGAACCACACGGCTTCGAAGGCCTACGACCAGGTGCTCGATTATGCTGGTGCTTCGCTTCGTCGTGATGCGGTGGATAGCCGTACGGTGACCCATACCCGCGCCTCGACCTTCTACAAGAATGGCTCGAATGGCTCGAAAAACGGCATTATCGACCTGCCGTCGGATGTGGATGGTTATCCGGTATTGACCGCAACCAACGAGGAGATTGAGCGCGCTACGATCGACACGGATAAGGACAATATTCCCGACTATTACGAGGCGTTGCTGGGCCTGGATAAGTCGAAGAGTGATGCATCGCTCAAGACGCTCGATCCGCAGGGCCTGTATACCAACTTCGAAATCTACCTGCACTTCCTGGTGCAGGATATCACTGCTGCCCAAACTGCAGCTGGCAACTACACCAAATTAGAATAAAAAACGTCATGAAAAAACTTCTGTTAGCCTTGGCACTCTTCTGCTTCGCGGCCGCATCGGCCGAGGAGCAGCGTCCGACGCACGTCTATCTGATCGGCGACTCGACCTGTGCCAACAAGAACCTCGAAAAAGAGAATCCCGAGCGTGGCTGGGGCCAGCTCTTCCGCGCCTTCTTTGATGAAACGGTTGTGGTCGATAACCACGCCATGAACGGTCGTTCGACCAAGTCGTTCCGCGAGGAGGGTCGCTGGGAACCTATCTACACCCAGATGCAAAAGGGTGACTATGTCTTCATCCAGTTCGGTCACAACGACGAGAAGGTGGATCGCCCGAAGGTGGGCTCGGTGCCCGAGGTCTTTGCCGAGAACCTGCGTCGCTATGTGCGTGAGACCCGCGAGAAGGGTGGTATCCCCGTGCTCATGACGCCGATCGCTCGTCGTCACTTTACCGAGGAGGGTACACTTATCAAGACTCACGGCGAGTACCCCGATCGCGTACGTCAGGTGGCCGAGGAACTGAATGTCGTGCTGCTCGATATGGAGCCCGTGACCGAGGCTTGGCTCAAGGAGCTGGGTGACGAGCCTTCGCGCGCCTACTTTATGTGGGTAAAGGCAGGCACTTCGCCCCTCTATCCCGATGGCCGTGAGGATAATACCCACCTCAATGTGCAGGGTGCACACGTGCTGTCGCGCATGGTGGCCGACCTCGTGAAGCAGCATATTCCCGCCCTGGCCGAGCACCTCGTCGTGCCCGATTATGTGGTGGCCAAGGATGGTACGGGTGACTTCTTTACGGTGAAGGAGGCTGTTGATGCCATTCCCGATTATTGCAACGCCACGATCGAGATTCGCCTCTCGGAGGGCGTTTATCGTGAGAAGATTTCGATCCCCTGGACCAAGCGCAATGTGCACCTCTATGGCGTAGGTAATGCCGTTATTTCGTGGGATGACTATGCTGGTCGCAAGAATATCAAGGGTCAGAATCTCGGTACTTCGGGCTCGGCTACGATCTACTTTGGTGCCGATAATTGGACGGTCGACAACATCACGTTCGAGAATACGGCAGGTCGTGTAGGTCAGGCTGTTGCCGTGCAGACGCTGGGTAACAACCTCCGCTTCCGCAATTGCCGTTTCCTGGGTAATCAGGATACGCTCTACACGCGCGGTACGGGTAACTCGAACGAAAAGATTGGTGGTGAGCGTTGGAACTACTTCGATAAGTGCTACATCGAGGGTACGACCGACTTTATCTTTGGTGCTGCGGCTGCTATTTTCCGCGATTGCGAGATCTGTTCGCTCACGAACTCTTACGTAACGGCCGCTTCGACCGTTGAGGAGCAGGAGGTGGGCTACATCTTCTTCAACTGCCGCCTAACGGCTGCCGAAGGGGTGACGAAGTGTTACCTGGGCCGTCCGTGGCGTCCCTATGCCAAGACCATCTTCATCAACTGCGAGTTGGGTGAGCACATTGCGCCGGCCGGTTGGGAACTTTGGTCGAACAAGGAGAACCCCTCGACCACCTACTATGGTGAGTATGGTTCGAAGGGTAAGGGAGCCAATAAGAAGGGCCGCGTAGAGTGGTCGCACCAGCTCAGCAAGAAGGAGGCTCAGGAGCTCATCGATAAGTACATGAAATAATCAGCCAACGTTGAACACTATGAAACGCATGATTTTGACCTTATTGGCTTTGTTGCTGGGATTTTCTGCCTGTACGCAAGCAGAGAAGCACCCCTTCCTCGATGCTGATAAACCGTTGGCGGTTTGGATGGCGGAGAGCGAGATGACGCGCTTCCCTTCGCCCGCACAGATCGACTTTATCCCCGTTGGGCAGATCAAATGGAACTACACGACGGGTCTCGAGTTGCTGGCCATGATGGAGGCCTCGAAGGAGTACAACCGCCCCGATTTTGAGGCCTATGCTCTGCGCTACTACGACTCGATTGTGCAGCCTGATGGTTCGGTAATCAGCTACACGAAGGAGAAGTACAACATCGACCACATCTGTCCGGGTCGTCCGCTCTTTGAGATTTACGAGAAGACGGGCGAGGAGCGCTACAAGCAGGCGATCGAGACCCTGTGGGAGCAACTGAACGAGCATCCGCGCATTGCGGCTGGTGGTTTCTGGCACAAGAAACGCTACCCGCAGCAGATGTGGCTCGACGGTATCTACATGGGCCAGCCCTTCTATGCCGAGTATGTGATGCGAAATGTGATGCCTGTTGATGCCGAGGCGGGTAAGCGTTATGTGGATGATATTGTCAACCACTTTATCTGCGCTGCACGCGGTACCTATGTGCCCGAGACGGGGCTCTTCTGCCACGCTTTCGACGATGTGCGCGCACAGTTCTGGTGCGACAAAGAGACGGGCCGTTCGGCCCACACCTGGAATCGTGCGCTGGGCTGGTACATGATGGCCATTGTCGAGACGTTGCAGTATCTGGGTGTGAACGAGCAGACGCAACCGATGGTTGAGATTCTGACCCACATCGCCGATACCTTGCCGCGCTATGCACATCCCGAGAGCGGCATGTGGTATCAGGTGGTTGAGTTTCCCGGTCGCGAAGGCAACTACGAGGAGTCCACGGGTTCGATTATGTACATCTACTCGGTGCTCAAGGCGATTCGCTTGGGCTATCTGCCGGAGTCGTATCGCGATGAGTGGATGAAGCGCTATTGTCAGTTTGTTGATCGCTTCCTTAAGGCAGAAGAGGATGGCACGATCTCGATCACTTCGTGCTGTGCTGTAGCCGGTCTGGATACCGAAGGTACACGCCGTGACGGTACGTACGATTACTACCTCTCGGAGCCGGTTCGTGACAATGATCCCAAGGCTACGGGACCCTTCATCTGGGCAGCCATGGAGTATGATCGCGCCATGGGCAAGTAAGTTGAAAGTTAAGAGTTGAAGGTTGGAGGGACTTTGGTCTCTCCAACTTTTTTTGTGCCCTTTGCACCCTTCGCGCCTTTCTCCCACTTTTTAATTTTAATTTTCGATTTTTTATCCGTAAATTTGTCCACTATGATTGACAGGACAACCGTTGATAGAATCTATGCTGCAGCCAATATCGTCGAGATTATTGGCGAATATGTGACGCTCAAACGTAAAGGTGTCAACTACATGGCGTGTTGTCCGTTCCACAACGAAAAGACCCCTTCGTTTGTCGTGTCGCCCTCAAAGGGGCTCTACAAATGTTTCGGATGCGGTAAGGGTGGTAATGCTGTCACGTTCCTCATGGAGCATGAGAGTATCACCTATCCCGAGGCGCTGAAGATGGTGGCCAAGCGCTACAATATTCCCGTCGAGGAGCGAGAGGAGAGCGAGGAGGATATTCGTCGCAACAACGATCGTGAGAGTATGTTCGCGGTCAATGGTTGGGCGGCGGAGTACTTTATGAACTACCTCCATCGCGATGAGGAGGGCATGGCCGTTGGCTTGAGCTATTTCCGCCAGCAGCGTAAGCTGACCGACGCCACGATTCGTAAATTTGCGCTCGGATTTTGCCCGTCGTATGGCGATCGGATGACGCGCGATGCGCTGGCAGCCGGCTATAAGGAGGAGTTCCTGATGCGTACGGGTCTGACGAAGGCACGCGAGAGCGATGGCCATCTCTACGATCCTTTCCGCGATCGTGTCATCTTCCCGGTACATAATATTTCGGGCCGTGTGGTTGCCTTCGGTGCACGTACGTTGCGCTCGGATAAGAAGGTGGCTAAATACCTCAATTCGCCCGAGAGTGAGATCTACAGCAAGCGTAACGAGATCTATGGCCTCTACTTTGCTAAGCGCGCCATCCAACAGCAGGATTGTGCCATCATGGTCGAGGGTTACCTGGATGTGATTTCGATGCACCAGGTGGGTATCGAGAATGTGGTGGCCTCGTCGGGTACCTCCTTAACGCAGCAGCAGATTCGCCTGTTGGCACGCTTCTCGCGCAATATGACGGTCATCTACGACTCTGACCCGGCAGGCATCAAGGCCTCGCTGCGTGGAATCGATTTGATTCTGCAGGAGGGTCTGAATGTGCGTGTGGTGCTCCTACCCGAGGGAGAGGATCCCGATAGCTTTGCCCGCAGCCATACGGCCGATGAGGTGCGCCAATATATTGCCGACCATGAGCAGGACTTCCTGAACTTCAAGGCACGCCTGCTGCTCGATGAGACGAAGGGCGATCCGGCACGTAAGGCGATGGTGATTGGCGATATGGTGCAGTCTATTGCCCAGATTCCCGATGCGATTCAGCGCTCGGTCTACATCAAGGAGTGTGCTCGCACAACCGACACCCCCGAGCAGGTGCTTATCGCCGAGGTGGCCCGCAAGCGCCTATCGACTACGGGCGATCGCGAGGCGGATGATTTTGTGCGTCGTCAGAGTGCTCAAATTCGTGAGGAGCAACGCGAGGCTGCCCCCGAGACGTTGGTGAATGTCCAGATCGAGGCGGGTAGTAGTATGGCGACGCTGGAGCGTGAGCTGGTGCAATTCCTGATTCGTTTTGGTCATCTGAACTTCGAGGTTAAGGAGGGTAAAAATATGGTTGAGTGCAACGTGGCCGAGGTGATCTTCGGCGAGCTCGATGCCGATCAGCTCCACTTCGAGAATCCGGTCTATGACAAAATCCTGGATACCTATCGTGCCGAGTGGACAGAGCGTGGCGTGGGTGAGCAGGTGCCGATGCAGTGTCTGATTAACCACATCGATCCTGCAGTGATCGACGCTTCGATTGAGATCTCGACCGAGGGCGAGAACTACGTGATGAGCGAGTTGTGGAAGCGTAAGGATGTCCATGTTGAGAGCGATGTGGAGATGCTGGCTGCCGGTGTGCCGAAGACCATCACGATCTACAAGTCGAAGGTCATCGATCGCTTGATTCGCGAACAACAGCAACTGCTTGCCAATGCCCAGAGCGAAGACGAACAGTCCAAGATTGCGCTGACGATCTCCCATTTGAACCAGGTGAAGGTGAAACTGGCCCAGAAGACCCAGCGTCTGATTTTATAACGACGAATCGCCCGACCCGTAGGGCGAGCGATTCGAGGGATGAGCATCGGGGCGTACGCGCATCACTACGCATACCGTGTGCAAACAGAAAATAAACAGAAAGATGTGTAAAACATTCAAAAGATAAAAGAATTAGTTACCTTTAGCCGATACCCATCCCTGCGACTGAAAGTGCAATTTACATGCCGTTTTGAGCCATGAGCGAACAAAAAAAGAGTAAGATCAATATCAAAAATAAGCGAGCTACCTTCGATTACGAGATTCTCGAGGAGTGGGTTGCCGGCGTGGTGCTGGTCGGCACGGAGATCAAATCGATCCGTGCAGGCAAGGCCTCGATGGTCGATACGTATTGTTATTTCGATCGGGGCGAGTTGTGGATTCGCGGTGTGAATATCGCCGAGTATGCCTGGGGAACGTGCAACAACCACACCCCGCGTCGCGATCGCAAACTGCTCCTCACGGCGCGTGAGTTGCAGAAGTTGGAGCGTGCCTCGCAGGATAAGGGACTCACGATTGTCGGTCTGAGACTCTTCCTCAATGAGCGTGGACTGGCCAAGATTGTCATCGGTCTGGCTCGCGGTCGCAAGGCCTATGATAAGCGCGAGTATCTCAAGGAGAATGATGCAAAGCGCGAGATGGATAAAGCAATGAAAAAATTTAGATAATAACTATGGCACTGATACTCTGCATTGAAACCGGTACGGATATTTGTTCGGTGGGTATTGCTCGCGATGGTGAGCTGATTTCGCTGCGCGAGAGTGATGAGGGTCGCGACCATGCCCGCCAGGTGGGTGTGTTTGTCGATGAACTGCTCGAGGAAATGGGGTTGCAACCCGATGATTTGGATGCGGTGGCCGTGGGTAAGGGCCCCGGCTCGTATACGGGTCTCAGAATCGGTGTATCCTTCGCTAAAGGACTCTGTTATGGCATTCAGAAGCCGTTGTTGGCCATCGGCTCGCTCGATGCCCTGACTGAGGTGGCTCGTGAGGATTATGAGGCTGGTATTTTGGATATCGAGGATTGGGACGACGCGGTGCTTTGCCCGATGGTCGATGCGCGCCGTATGGAGGTCTATACCCAGCGTTTCAACAGCCAGGGAGAACCTGAGAGTGAGGTCTCGGCCGAAATTATTACCGCCGAAAGTTTTATGGCTGAGCGTGCTTCGGAGCGTCCGTTTGTCATCTTTGGCAATGGCGCCAAGAAGTGTGAAGAGGTGTTGAGCGGTGCGCAGTGGGTTTCGGTAGCACCGTCGGCTCGTGGTTTGGTGCGTCTGGCCGAGGAGGCCTATGCGGCCGAGAAGTTCGAGGATATTGCCTACTTTGAGCCCTTCTATCTCAAGGACTTTGTGGTTACGGCCTCGAAAAAGAAGCTCTTTTAAGCTAAAAAGTTCTAGGTGAAAATCCATCGTATAGGGGCATTTGTCGCGCTCGGTGTACTGTTGTTCGCTACGGCATGTGGTCACGTGAGTCGTGAGAAGCAGATTGCTGAGGCTATGGCTGGGATTGTTCAACGCTATCCGTCAGCCACGTTGCAAGATATCTACAAGAGTTGCTTTCAGGATCACTTCGGTGTGGCGCATCTCTTGGCCGACCGTGCAAGTGTCAAGGGGTACATCGAACGAGAACTCGCAACGGCTGCGGCCTTTGATGTGAGCTACTACGAGCTTTGTGGATGGCAGGGCCGGTTCGTACGTGTCAATCTTGCTGTGGTGCGCGATGGACGGCTCACGGCCGATGAACTCACCGATGCCTTTATGGCGAGTGTGGCCTTCTCTTCGAATGAGGTTACCGAGGCGTGGATTGCGGAGTGGAACGAGATTCTGCAAGCGATTTGCAAGGCTGAATTAGACGATCAATTGGCCAATTTTCAGACCGACTCGATGCGTCTTGCCGAGCTGCTTGCCGGAGGTAATTATGTGATGCACCACAGTGCCTCATTTCGTGATGCCTACCATCCGCATTATCGCATCATCCATCGTTCGATTTTTGAAGAGCAAATCCTACCCAAACTGAAATAAAGCGGAACTTTGCAATTGAGCCGAGAGCAGAGACTGCTTGCAGACTTTGCCGAGGCGGAGCAAAGTCAAGCCACCGGAGGTGGGTTAAAGCGGAAAGCGGAGCGAGAAAAGAACAAGGGAGATGACCAAAAGTCATCTCCCTTAATTCTTAATTTTTAATTTTTAATTCTCCACAACTTCGCCCTTAACAAATTTATAGACAGCCGTTACTGAGCCATCCTCGCTCCAATGGGTGGCAGGGCCTTCGGCTACGTAACCGATGAATTTACGGTCTAAATCGCGGGGTGTAGGCTCTATGTTCCAGTGCGATTCCACGCGCTTTTGGCCATTGGCGTAGTACTGCGTCCAGACGCCGCACATGGTCTCCAGATTACGCTCCCAACGCCAGCGGAGCGTGCCGTCTGGGTTGTAGAAGAGCTCCTCACCCGTCTTGCGACCATGGTCGTAGACTACCTTGTGTTGGATGGTGCCGTCGGCGTAGTAGTCGGTCATCGGACCGTGGAGTAGGTAGCGACCGCTGGGGTAGATCACTGCCTCCCATTCGGCCTTGAGCGAGCCGTTGGGGTAGTGCTCCGTGTAGCTCTTCTGCTCGCCGTTCTCCTTCGAAATCGTAACCTCGCCTTCATCCGACCAGATCCAGGCCTCGTTCAGCTCATAGTGCAGAGCGGGGTAGTTGGCCGAGGTGAGGATGTGAATCAGGCCGTTAGGAGCTTGGCGTACGGTCGAATATCCGAGCGAGGGGTGTGCCGTGCGCTTGTTGTGGGGCAGGGCCACGGGCAGCGATTTGATGTGCCAGTTTTGACCGTTATCCTTCGAAATAGCAATCACACACTTATCCTCGTTCTTCCAGCCTTCAGGGGCAGGAATGTCTTTTTTGAGCATGTACGAGTCGGTGATGTAGACCAGGTTGCCTGACTGCAGACGGATGATCGAGGGTCGCTGTGCACTGCCCAGCGGCGGGAAGGGCGAGGGGGTTGCCTCCTCCCACGTTGCGCCCCAGTCGTGCGAGATGTTTTGCGGGGTCCAACCCTCCAGCGATGCATTCTTGCCACCGATTGAAAGCAGAGTTCCCTCTTCGTCGAGCGGAATGATGGTCGAGTGGCGACCCATCGTGCGGCCGCCCATGTCGTGCCACGTTACACCCTCGTCCGAACTGCGCCAGAGAAAACTCTCGCTACCGTCGGCATCCATGGCCATGTAGATGTTGCCCTTCGGGTCGCGGAAGGCGCTGTTGATCGGCTGGGCCGTGAAGTCCGTAGCAATGGTGTCGAGCTGGGGAACCGAGTAGGTCCAGGTGGCGCCGTTATCCTCCGAGGTGGCCATGCGGAAGGGGACATAATTCGACATGTAACGACCTCCACCGAAGAACCAAATCTTGCCGTTGTCGTTCCACAGGAGGCCCGATTGGTCGTTGCCGAGCTTCGTGTCGAAGAAGAGTTCGGGCATGTCCCACTCCTCGGCACCGAATCGCAGGCGCGCCTGTACGAAGGTGGCCATCGTGTCATTCTCGCTGCGTCCGCGCGGCGAGCTGAAATAGATGGCCAAGGCGTCGCCATTGGGCAGTACCTCGAAGCCGGGGGAGTGGCAGTGGTGGAAGACGCCGTAGTCCAGACCGACCAATTCACCTTGCTCGGTAGGAGTGTACGAAGCGGGGATCGGAAGGGTAAAGCGCACCGTAAAGAAGGGCTCCTCGGGATTCGGACCGTGGATGGCCTCCGAGGTGGATTGATGCACGGCCGACTGCGAGAAGGGAACCTGCTCGCGCTCCTTGAGGATGTAGTTGACGACGTTGGCCGAGTCGCCCAAAGCAGCCATCTCCTTGCCTGCCTTGAATTGCGAGGCAACGACGTAGAGCGTGTCCTGATCCAGGTGCGCCCATGCCTTTTTTCGGGGCGAGGTGCAGGCCGCAAGCAGGGCCGCAATCGCCGCGCAAATCAATAGTGTTCGTTTCATCATCTTGATGTTTTAATGGTTTAGTAATTGGTTGATGTAAAAATAAGCGGGTGAACCGACTGAAAGTCTGCTCACCCGCTTGTTGTGTCGGTATCCTTATCGGAGGGTTACCTGAAGCGGGCTCTCGATCGAAGCAACCTGCTCCTTGATCGTCTCGATCCACTCCTCCATGTTCTCTACGCCGCCCTGGCTCCAGCCCGAGGCGCTGTAGTAGGTCATCTTCTCACCCGACTTTACCGGCGTGATGGCCAACGAGTGACCCAGCAGATCGGCATTGAATACGGCACCCGGCAGTACCACAGCCTGATAGATGTCGCCATCCACCTCAGGCTGCTTCGAGTCCGAAACGGCCTCAACCATGGCGAGCCAACCCTCGCCCTGCTCCGTGCCCTTCACGTCGTGGCGTACGAAACCGGCAGCGATCGGCAGTTCCTCGAACGCACCCTCATAGATGTTCTCCATGCGGTTGAAACGCTGGTTGGCGTCGAGCGTGATGGTCTTCACGAGCGAAACAGCCGTGCCGTTTACGTCCCAAGCTACATAGTCGAGCTTGACGCTGGTGCGGATCGGACCGTTGTCGAGCGTCGTGCAGGTAGCGTAGTTGTGCTCCATGGGCCAGAACTTACCCTCAACCATCGGCACCGAAGCGCCACCGCCGAGCGTGCGACCTACCTTGTAGCAATCCATACCGTCACCGTAGTTATGGTGGTAGTCACCCGTAGCATACCACTCGTCGATTACGAGCTTCTCGGTGCACTTTACCCATACGTCGATACCCGGCGTGATGAGTTTCTCGGGCGAGGTCTCCAGGGCGGGACCGTAGAGGCGGTAGGCGCAGAGGTTGTTCTCCCAAGCGTAGTCGTCGTAACGCTCCGGAACCTGGCGGCCAAAGGCCTGCTGCTCATACTCCGAGCGAGCACCGGTCTCGATGGTGTAGATAGCCGTCTCGCCACCCTCGATCGAGCACTGGAAGATGAGGCTCTGAGGCTCGCTCTCGCCACGGTAGATCACCTGCGAGGGGATCTCCTCACCCTCGGCGTTCTTGACAACCACGTTCTCGGTCGTGAGGCCGGTGTGGGTTTTGGTGAGCTTGTTCCAGCACAACTCGATGGTCTCGGCGTTGCGGGCTACGTCGGTCGGATTCGATACCTCGACCTCAATGGCTTTGTTCGTTTGGCAGGCTGCTAAAGCGGCAGCGGCCAGCATAAAAATGATTCTTTTCATGATGAAATGTTTGAAATTTGTCTCTCGATGGGCAAATTTACAATTTAATTCGTAGAATCGGACACACTTTGTGAAATTATCCTGCGATTTTAATCGTAAATTTCATTGCGAAATCGGGAAAAATGTTTTATCTTTACATGCTGGAATGTGTATATGTACCAATTAACTCAATACCAAATTATGAAACAGTTTAACGACGAGAATTTCCTGTTGCAGACGCCGGCCGCTGAGCGTCTCTATCATGAGCATGCAGCCAAGATGCCGATTATCGACTACCACTGCCACCTCATTCCCGAGTACGTGGCTTCGAACCACAAGTTCGACAACTTGTCGAAGATTTGGCTCGAGGGTGACCACTACAAGTGGCGCGCTATGCGTACCAACGGTGTAGACGAGCGCTACTGCACGGGCAAGGATACGACCGACTGGGAGAAGTTCGAGAAGTGGGCCGAGACGGTTCCTTACACGATGCGCAACCCGCTTTACCACTGGACGCACCTGGAGCTCAAGACCGCCTTTGGCGTGGAGAAGTTGCTCAACCCCTCGACCGCACGCGAGATCTATGACGTCTGCACCGAGAAGCTGCAGCAGCCCGAGTTCTACGCTCGTGGTCTGATGGAGCACTACAACGTGGAGACGGTCTGCACGACCGACGATCCGGTTGATTCGCTCGAGCACCACCTGAAGGTTGCTGCCGATGGTTTCAAGGTGAAGATGCTGCCCACGTGGCGTCCTGACAAGGCGATGGCCGTTGAGGTTCCCGCCGAGTTCAAGGCTTACATCGATAAGCTCGCCGAGGTATCGGGTGTCGAGATCAAGAAATTCCAGGATGTGATCGAGGCACTGCGCGTTCGTCACAAGTTCTTCGAGGAGGTGGGTTGCCGTCTGTCGGACCACGGTATCGAGGAGTTCTATGCTGAGGATTACACGCAGGCCGAGGTTGAGGCTATCTTCGATAAGGTTTATGGCGGCAAGGAGCTCAGCTATGACGAGATCCTGAAGTTTAAGACCGCGATGATGGTTGAGTTCGCTATTATGGACTGGGAGTCGGGTTGGACGCAGCAGTTCCACTATGGCGCTATTCGCAACAACAACGCCCGCATGTTCCGTCAGCTGGGTCCCGATACGGGTTTTGACTCGATTGGTGACTTTACGGTAGCCAAGAAGATGTCGAAGTTCCTCAACATGCTGGCTGATCAGGATAAGCTCACGAAGACGATCATCTACAACCTCAACCCGCGCGACAATGAGTTGGTGGCTACGATGTTGGGTAACTTCCAGGATGGTCGCTACGGTCCGGGTAAGATCCAGTTCGGTTCGGGCTGGTGGTTCCTCGATCAGAAGGACGGTATGGAGAAGCAGATGAACGCCCTCTCGACGCTGGGTCTGCTGAGCCGCTTCGTAGGTATGTTGACCGACTCGCGCTCGTTCCTCTCGTACCCCCGTCACGAGTACTTCCGTCGTACGCTCTGCAACCTGCTGGGTAACGACATCGAGCAGGGTCTGCTGCCCGCTTCGGAGATCGACTTCATCGGTAAGGAGATCGTTGAGGGCGTATGCTACCGCAATGCAAAGAACTACTTTAAATTTTAATAATTTCAAACTTTTTTAGAGATGAAAATCGTAACTTTAGGTGAGATCATGCTCCGTCTTTCGACGCCGGGCAACACGCGTTTCGTTCAGTCGGATACGTTCGACGTGGTTTATGGTGGTGGTGAGGCTAACGTAGCTGTAAGCTGCGCTAACTACGGCCACGAGGCTTACTTCGTAACGAAGTTGCCGAAGCACGAGATTGGTCAGTCGGCTGTGAACGCACTGCGCAAGTTCGGTGTTAAGACCGACTTCATCGCTCGTGGTGGTGACCGTGTAGGTATCTACTTCCTCGAGACGGGTGCTTCGATGCGTCCCTCGAAGGTAATTTATGACCGTGCACACTCGTCGATTGCCGAGGCTGACACGACCGACTTCGATTTCGATGCTATCATGGAGGGTGCTGACTGGTTCCACTGGTCGGGTATCACGCCCGCTATCTCGGACAAGGCTGCTGAGCTGACGAAGCTCGCTTGCGAGGCTGCAAAGCGTCACGGTGTAACCGTATCGGTTGACCTGAACTTCCGCAAGAAGCTCTGGACGAAGGAGAAGGCTCAGTCGATCATGCGTCCGCTGATGCAGTATGTAGATGTTTGCATCGGTAACGAGGAGGATGCTGAGCTTTGCCTTGGCTTCAAGCCCGATGCTGACGTAGAGGGTGGTGAGACGAACGCTGAGGGCTACAAGGGCATCTTCACGCAGATGGCCAAGGAGTTCGGCTTCAAGTATGTGATCTCGACCCTGCGCGAGTCGTTCTCGGCTACGCACAACGGCTGGAAGGCTATGATCTATAACGGCGAGGAGTTCTACGAGTCGAAGCGTTACGACATCAACCCGATCATCGACCGCGTAGGTGGTGGTGACTCGTTCTCGGGTGGTGTAATCCACGGTCTGCTGACGAAGCCCAACCAGGGTGAGGCTCTCGAGTTTGCTGTTGCTGCATCGGCTCTGAAGCACACGATCAACGGTGACTTCAACCTCGTATCGGTTGAGGAGGTTGAGTCGCTGGCCGGTGGTAACGCTAACGGTCGCGTACAGCGCTAATAAGGCCTTTTCGTCAAGCGAGTTAGCTTGTGATTTTTCGGGTGAGTTGCGGATGGATTGTATGAAAAAATACAGCCATCCGCACTACCTGCAAAAAAGAAAACCGACTTTGGCTTGATGGAAACCTGGATGCAAAATCGGTAAAACAGAATACAATATTCTAATTGAATTTTCAATAATGGCAAAGTTTGATAAGATCGCCGTCATGAAGAAGATCGGCGAGACGGGTATGGTTCCCGTATTCTATCACAAGGACGTAGAGGTTGCCAAGAAGGTCGTAAAGGCTTGCTACGAGGGTGGTGTTCGTGCTTTCGAGTTCACCAACCGCGGTGACTTCGCACACGAGATCTTCGGTGAGCTGGTAAAGTGGGCTGCTGTTGAGTGCCCCGAGCTGGCTCTGGGTATCGGTTCGATCGTTGATGCTCCGACCGCAGCGCTCTACATCCAGCTGGGTGCCAACTTCATCGTTGGTCCGCTCTTCAACCCCGACATTGCTCCCGTCTGCAATCGTCGTTCGATTCCCTACTGCCCGGGTTGCGGTACGGTATCGGAGATCGGTAAGGCTCAGGAGTTGGGTTGCGACTTGACGAAGCTCTTCCCGGGTGACGTTTACGGTCCGAACATGGTGAAGGGTCTGATTGCCCCCTGCCCCTGGTCGAAGATCATGGTTACGGGTGGTGTTTCGCCCGATCGTGAAAACCTCACGTCGTGGTTCAAGGCCGGCGTATATTGCGTAGGTATGGGTTCGAAGCTCTTCCCCTCGGATAAGGTGAAGGCTGAGGATTGGGCTTACGTAACCGAGAAGTGCCGTGAGTGCCTCGATATCATCGCTGAGATTCGTGCAAAGTAATTTATTCAAAATCAATAGTTAAACAACCAACAAATGACACAAATTAAGGAAAAAATGACGAACTGGCGTTGGTGGATGTGTCTGCTGCTCTTCGTGGCTACGACCGTCAACTACATGGACCGCCAGGTGCTTTCGCTGACGTGGAAGGATTTTATTGCTCCTGAGTTCCACTGGACCGACTCGGACTACGGTACGATCACCGGTTTCTTCTCGATCTTCTATGCCATCGCTTGCCTCTTTGCCGGTAAGTTCGTGGACTGGATGGGTACGAAGAAGGGTTTCCTCTGGGCTATCGGCGTTTGGTCGCTGGGTGCATGTATGCACGCTGGTTGCGGCTGGGTGACGATGCAGATCCAGGGTTATGAGTCGTTGGCCGAGTTGGCTGCAGTGACCGGAGAGGCTGCCATGGCAGCTGCCGCGCTTAGCGTATGGCTCTTCCTTGTTTGCCGTGCTATCCTCGCTCTGGGTGAGGCCGGTAACTTCCCCGCTGCTATTAAGGTAACTGCTGAGTACTTCCCCAAGAAGGACCGTGCTCTGGCTACGTCGTTGTTCAACGCCGGTGCTTCGGTAGGTGCTCTGGCTGCTCCGCTGACGATTCCCATCCTGGCCCAGGCTATGGGTTGGGAGATGGCCTTCATCATCATCGGTGCTCTCGGTTTCATCTGGATGTTCTTCTGGGTGTACATGTACGAGAAGCCCGAGAAGTCGAAGCATGTAAATGCTGCTGAGTTGGAGTACATTCTCCAGGATGAGAAGGACGCTCCGAAGGAGGTGAAGCCCGCTGTTGAGGAGGAGGAGAAGACGATCCCCTTCATCAAGTGCTTCGGTTACAAGCAGACCTGGTCGTTCATCGCCGGTAAGTTCTTTACCGATGGTGTTTGGTGGTTCTACCTGTTCTGGGCTCCGGCTTACTTCTCGGAGTGCGGTTACGGTATGGACACGACGCTGGGTAAGATGCTCGTATTTGTCCTCTACCTGATCGTAACGGTTGTTTCGATCGGTGGTGGTTACCTGCCCAAGCTGTTTGTGGAGAAGAAGGGTATGGAGCCCTACTCGGGTCGTATGCTTGCGATGTTGATCTTCGCATTCTTCCCCCTCTTCGCCCTCTTCGCTCAGCCGCTGCAGGGTATTTCGGTTTGGTTCCCCGCACTGATTATCGGTATCGCCGGTGCTGGTCACCAGGCATGGTCGGCTAACCTCTTCTCGACCACGGGTGACATGTTCCCCAAGTCGACGATTGCCACCATCACGGGTATCGGTGCTATGGCCGGTGGTTGCGGTTCGTTCCTTATTAATAAGGGTGCCGGTATGCTCTTTACGTATGCCGATGCTCAGGGTTCGGCCTTCACCTTTGCCGGTTTCGAGGGTAAGCCCGCCGGTTACATGATCATCTTCTGCATCTGCGCCGTTGCCTACCTGATCGCATGGTCGATCATGAAGACACTGGTTCCGAAGCACAAGCCGATCGTTCTCAAGTAATACACGAAGTCTGATAATTCAACAAACTTATACAGAAATGATTAAGAAACTTAATAAGACGACCGTAGAGAAGGTCGAGCGCCCGGTTAAAATTCTCCAGTTTGGTGAGGGTAACTTCCTGCGCGCTTTCGTAGATTGGCAGATTGACATCGCCAATGAGAAGGGTGTAATGAACGCCGGTATCGCAATGTGCCAGCCGATCATCGACCCCGAGAAGAAGGTGCTGAAGATGATTGAGATGCTCAACGAGCAGGACAACCTCTACCACGTATACCTGGAGGGTATCGAGAACAAGCAGCCCAAGAAGGACGTACGCATGGTAAAGAGCGTAATGGATTCGTTCAACCCCTACGAGGAGTATGCCAAGTATGAGGAGTATTTCCTCTCGCCCGATCTGCAGATCACGATCTCGAACACGACCGAGGCCGGTATCCGCTATGAGGAGGGTGACGACCTGACGGCTTGCCCGCCGAAGTCGTATCCTGCCAAGATGACGGCATTGCTCTACAAGCGTTTCAAGCACTTCAACGGTGATCCCACGAAGGGTCTGGCTATCATCTGCTGCGAGCTGATCGAGAACAACGGTTCGACGCTGCGCGAGTATGTGATCAAGCACGCTGAGTACCACAAGCTGGGTCAGGACTTCATCGATTGGGTAGAGGCTAACTGCCACTTCTGCGACACGCTCGTTGACCGCATCGTTCCCGGTTTCCCCCGTGAGACGATCAACGAGATCAAGGAGGAGGTTGGTTTCGACGACAACCTGGTTGTAAAGGCTGAGCTCTACCACCTGTGGGCTATCGGTGGTCCGGGTTATAAGAAGGTAATGGAGGTGCTGCCGCTCGATAAGGCCGGTCTGCACGTAATCTTCATGCCCTCGATCAAGCAGTTCCGCGACAAGAAGGTTCGTATCCTGAATGGTTCGCACACCGGTATGGTGACGATGGCTCTCTTGATGGGTTGCGAGACGGTTATGGACGCTTTCAACACGCCGGAGATCGAGAAGTTCGTGAACGACATGGTTGCTGAGGAGGTTATCCCGATGATCGAGGAGGATCAGGAGGAGCTGAAGGCCTTTGCTTCGAGCATCCTGGAGCGCTTCTACAACCCCTACATCAAGCACATGCTGAAGTCGATTTCGCTCAACTCGCTCTCGAAGTGGGAGGCTCGTAACTACCCGACGGTTAAGGACAACTGGTTCAAGGCCGGTAAGGTTGCTGAGCACGAGTGCATGAGCTTCGCTGCCCTGATGGCTTACTACAGCCCCAAGAGCGGTTTCGAGCCCGATGATACGGCTGAGTTCGTTGCTTACATCCGCAACAACTGGAACTCGGAGGATCTCGAGGGCACGGTAACGAAGATCGTGAAGGAGAGCGGTATCTTCACCGTTGACTTCTCGGAGGTTCCGGGCTTCATCCCCGCCGTAGCGAAGTACCTCAAGGATATTGAGGAGCTGGGTATGGCTGCTGCGCTGAAGAAGTTCCTGGCCTAAATTTTTTGCGCGGGTAATTTCTTCGTTACGATTGCCACTCAACTGCTCACATACGCCGAGTATGCTCCGCGTTGAGTTGCTGCGCAAGCCTTGAAATTTCCTCCCGCAAATAAATTTAGTATCGCAAAACTTTTTTGCATCGAGGGGCGATTGCCACAGCGCACTCGCCCCTCGTTTGCTAAAACCGAATATAACAGATTTTTAAGATGAAAAGATTTCTGAAAATCAACGCCGTAGATAACGTTGCTGTAGCTATTGCCGACGACCTGAAGGCAGGCGAGGTGGTAGAGATCGACGGCAAGGAGATTACCCTGAAGGAGGATATTGCCCGTGGTCATAAGTTTGCCATCCAGGCTATCGCCGAGGGTGAGAATGTCATCAAGTATGGTTATCCGATCGGCCACGCTACGTCGGCTGTTGAGGTGGGTGGCTGGATTCACTCGCACAACCTCAAGACCAACCTGCACGACAACCTTGAGTATACCTACGACCACAAGACCTACACGATCGACTATCCGAAGCGTGACGATCTGAAGGTGATGGGTTACCTCCGAAAGAACAATACGATGGGTATCCGCAACGAGTTGTGGATCGTACCCTCGGTAGGTTGCGTGAATGGTCAGGCTCAGGCTATTGCCGAGCGCGTGAAGAAGGAGTGCGACTGCTCGCACCTGGATGATGTACGCGTCTATACGCACAACTACGGCTGCTCGCAGCTGGGTGAGGACCACGCCAATACGCAGCATGCGCTGGCTGCCCTCGTTAAGCACCCCAATGCCGGTGCCGTGCTGGTGCTGGGTCTGGGTTGCGAGAACAACCAGATTGCCTCGTTCAAGGAGGTGATTAGCGAGTGGGACGAGGAGCGCGTGAAGTTCCTCATCGCTCAGGAGGTTGAGGATGAGATTGAGACGGGCTTCGAGATTTGCAAGGAGCTGGTTGAGAAGACGCGCGAGGATAAGCGCGAGCCCCTGCCGCTGAGCTACCTGCGTGTGGGTCTGAAGTGTGGTGGCTCGGATGGTTTCTCGGGCATCACGGCTAACCCGCTGGTGGGTCTCTTCTCGGATTGGCTCATCGCTCAGGGCGGTACGACGATCCTGACCGAGGTTCCCGAGATGTTCGGTGCCGAGACGATTCTGATGGACCGCGCTATTAATAAAGAGGTATTCGAGAATACGGTATGCCTCATTAACGACTTCAAGGGTTACTTCCGTAAGTACGATCAGCCGATCTACGAGAACCCCTCGCCGGGTAACAAGAAGGGTGGTATCACGACCCTTGAGGAGAAGTCGCTTGGTTGCGTTCAGAAGGGTGGTGCTCAGCAGGTTGTAGATGTGCTGACCTACTGCCAGCCCATCGTGAAGTCGGGTCTGAACCTGTTGCAGGCTCCGGGTAACGACCTCGTTGCCGCTTCGTCGCTTGCTCTGTCGGGTTGCCAGATCGTGCTCTTTACGACCGGTCGTGGTACGCCGTTTGGTGCCTTCGTTCCGACGATGAAGATTTCGACCAACACGCAGCTTTCTGAGTTCAAGGCCAACTGGATCGACTTCAATGCCGGCACGATGGTCGAGGACGAGGAGCCGCAGGTGGTACTCGATCGCCTCATCGAGAAGATTATCTCGACCGTAAATGGTGAGCCGCTGAAGCACGAGAAGACGGGCTTCAAGGAGATTGCCATCTTCAAGACGGGTGTAACGCTCTAATTAAACGACTAACCTATGAAACGCCTTTTAACTTTTATTGCTTCGCTGGCCCTTTTGGCTTCGTGCTGCTGTGGCGAGAAGGCTCCCAAGACCGAGTATGTAGTCGATTGCAATGGCAAGGGTGACTACACCTCGTTGCAGGAGTGTTTGGACGCGCTGCCGTCGAAATCGCCTGTTTGGCGTACGATTACCGTCAAGGAGGGTGAGTATCGTGAGAAGATTACGATCGACGTCTATAAGGACAAGCTGACGATTGTGGGTGAGGGCGACGTGAAGATCGTATGGGACGACCATACGGGTAGAGTGTTGGAGGATGGTTACACGATGACCACCTACGACACCTGGACCATGTCGATCCAGGCCGATGAGGTGCATCTGCAGAACCTCACGATCGAGAACTCGGCCGGCCGTGTAGGTCAGGCTGTAGCTGTCGAGACGCGTGGTGACCGCATCATCATCGAGAACTGCCGCATGCTGGGCAACCAGGATACCTTCTTCACGAAGGACTATGTAGCCCGCATCTATGTCAAGGATTGCTACATCGAGGGTACGACCGACTTTATCTTCGGTGCCTCGACGACGGTCTTCGACAACTGCGACATCCACTGCAAGGTGAATAGCTACATCACGGCTGCCTCGACGGCCGAGCGTACGAAGTATGGCTATGTCTTCCGTAACTGCCGCATTTCGTGCGCCGATGAGGTGACGGCCATGTATCTGGGTCGCCCCTGGAAGTCGACCGCTGCTACGGTTTGGATCGAGTGCTATATGCCCGAGACGATTCATCCCGCAGGTTGGCACAACTGGGGTGCTAAAGATCGCGAGGAGCGTTGCTACTATGCCGAGTATAAGTGCTACGGTCCGGGTGCCGATCGTTCGAAGCGTGTGAAGTGGTCACACGAGTTGACCGATGAGCAGGTTGCTAACGAGTATACGCTCGAGAAGATCTTCGCCCTGAAGGTCGGCTCGGAGCAGTATCGCTGGCCCTGGAACGGTACGTTTAACAAGGAAAATACGGTTGAGTAATGAAGAAGATTTTGTTTAGCTGCCTCGCGCTGCTTGCAGTTTCGATGGCTTCTGCGCAGACGGTATGGACGCCCGATTTGGGCAATGGTAAGTACAAGAATCCTGTACTCTATGCAGACTACTCGGATCCGGATGTGGTTCGCGTGGGCGATGACTACTGGATGACTGCTTCGTCGTTCAACTGTGCTCCGGGTCTTCCGGTGTTGCATTCGACCGATTTGGTGAACTGGGAGATCGTGAGCTATGTCTTCCTCAACCAGCCTCCCTACGATTGGTTTGATAAGCCGCGTCATGGCGACGGCGTGTGGGCTCCCTGCATTCGTTTCCACGACGGTTGGTTCTACATCTATTGGGGTGATCCGGATCGCGGTGTGATGATGTCCAAGACGCAGGATCCGCGTGGTGAGTGGTCAACTCCCCACCTGGTGAAGGCCGCTAAGGGTATCATCGACACCTCGCCGCTGTGGGATGAGGATGGCAAGGCCTACCTCGTACACGGTTGGGCAGGTTCGCGTGCCGGCTTTAAGAGCATCTTGTCCGTGAGCGAGATGACTCCCGATGGCATGAACCTCATTGGTCAGGATGTGATGATCTTCGATGGTCATGGCGAGCATCCCACGATCGAGGGCCCGAAGTTCTACAAGCGCAATGGTTGGTATTATGTCTTTGCCCCCGCTGGTGGTGTGAAGACGGGCTGGCAAGTGGTGCTGCGTTCGCGCTCGCCGTGGGGCCCCTACGAGATCAAGACCGTTTTGGAGGAGGGTTCGACCGGTATTCCGGGACCTCACCAGGGCGGCTGGGTCGAGGATGTGGCCGGTGACTGCTGGTTCCTGCACTTTGTCGATATGTATGCCTATGGTCGTGTCTGCCACCTGCAGCCGATGGCTTGGACCGCGGATGATTGGTGCACGATGGGCGTGGACTACGACGGCAACGGTGTTGGTGAGCCGGTGAAGGAGTACCGCAAGCCCGCTTCGAATGTAAAGTCGGAGATTAAGACGCCGGTCGATAGCGATGAGTTCTCGAGCCGTACGTTGGGCCTGCAGTGGCAGTGGCATGCCAACCCGCAGCTGCATTGGCTCTTCACGAATCCCTCGCAGGGAGAGATTCGCCTCTACTGCCGTGCTCACGACAGTGAGTGGCGCAACCTTTCAGACAATGGCAACCTGCTGTTGCAGAAGGTGAACGCTCCGGACTATGTAGCTACGACGAAGCTCAAGTTTAGCCCCAAGTATGAGGGCGATCGCATGGGTCTGATTATGATGGGTCACGACTACGCTACGATCGGACTGAAGCTCAAGGAGGGCAAGGTCGTTGTGGAGCAGACGCGCTGCGCCGACGCCATGCGTAAGGGTACGCCCGAGGAGGTGGTTGCTGCCGCCGCTTATGCACCCGACATGGAGCCTGTGGAGGTCTACTTCCGTTGCAAGATTCGCCAGGTGTGGAACAAGGGCGATCAGCCCCGCCTCTTCTGCCGCTTCTCGTACAGTGCGGACGGCAAGAAGTTCCAGGAGTTCGGTGAGGAGTTTGAGGCTCAGGCCGGCCACTGGATCGGTGCCAAGATTGGCTATTTCGTCGATGCCGAAATTCATAAGAACGACGGCGGTTGGATGGATGCCGATTGGTTCCGCGTGACGAAGAAATAAGTTGATCCTTGAATGATTGAAAAGAGGTCCTGCTATGATGGTAGGACCTCTTTCTGTATTGTTAAAGGGGCTATTTCAACTGATTATTTACCAGGCGGCTGTACCAGACTCCGAGCAGCTCCTTGGTGCTAAAATGGGTCTCGATGCCCGACACGGTGCGGAAGATGTGTCCGTTCTCTGATGGGGTAACCTCGGCATCCTCCATCGTGATGATGCTGTCGCTCAGCACTTCGCCCAGGGCCACAAAACTACCTTCGAAGAGCGAATAGGCGTGGTGTGTGATCCCCTCAACGCGAATTCCGGGGACCTGGTAGCAACCATATTCGGGGTTGTGATAGGTACGTTGGATGATGCAGTAGTGCAGTTTGTCGGTGTCGGTCATCATGCGCTCAGCAAAGAAGTCGAGCGAAAACGAAATCGGGGTCATGTGGTTGGTCTTTTTTAGGTTATACTTCGGCTTTGGCGTAGAGCGTGTGGAGTCGGTTGGTCATCAGGTATTGACATACACCGCGTAGCAGCATGTAGAGCGTAAAGGCGGCCCACAGAGCGTTGTTGCCGATCAAGGGGTAGAGCCCGAAATGGAGCGCAAAGAAGGCGGCTGCAGCAACGAACATCGCGTTGCGCATCACGCGGCTCTCCGTAGCACCGATCATGATGCCATCGAGGGCAAATGGAATGGCGCAGAAGAAGGGGATGAGGATGATCCAGCCGATGTAGTTGCCGGCCAGGTTAATCAGCTCCGTAGCATTGCCTGCGCCCTCATCGACAAACAGAGCCAACAGATCGCGCCAACCGACGAGGTAACAGCCAACAAAGAGGAGCGCAATGAGGGTGCTCCAGCGTAAACTGCGGTTGATGCAAAGGCGCAGATTGCGCGGATCGCGTGCTCCGATAAAGCGTCCCGTGAGGGCTTCGGCAGCGTAAGCAAAACCGTCGGCCATATACGAGAAGAGGGTGAAGAGCTGCATCAGGAGCGTATTTACGGCTAATAGATTTTTGTCGCCCATGCGAGCCGAGATGGCCGTAAAGAAGGTGTAGACCGCTACGTTGCAGAGCGTGCGCAGCATGATGTCACGGTTGATGCGGAAGAACTCTTTGAGGGGTTCGATGGCCAGCACGCGACGCCAATCAATGGCCGTGAGCTGCTTGCCATAGCGCCCTATGAGCAGCACCACCGAGAGTGCTACGCCCACGTATTGCGCCAGCACCGATGCGTAGGCGATGCCAACAATGCCCATATCGAGCCCGAAGGCAAAGCCAAAACTGCAGCCGATGTGGATCAGATTGACCGTAATGGCCGTCACCATCGGAATTACGGCATTTTGCATGCCCGTAAACCATCCGTTGAAGCCAAAGAGCAGGATGCCGGCCGGTACAGCCCAGATGCGGGCGTAGAAGTATTCGCGGGTCATCTCGTCGCCGTGCATCGCCCAGAGGGCCAGCTCGCCGAGCGGTAGTTGCAACACGAGTAGCAACAGACCCAATGCTGCCGATACCACCAAGGCGCGCGCCAACATGTTCGTGCACTCGCCATAATCGCGCGCACCAAAGGCTTGGGCCGTCAATCCGCTCGTGCCCATGCGGACAAACGAACAATTCCAGTAGATGAAGTTGAAAATCGAGGTTCCGATGGCCAATGCGCCAATCGTGGCGGCCGAGTCGACCCCCCAATGGCCCGCAATGGCCGTCGAGGCAATACCCATCAACGGAACGGTGATGTTCGAAATGATGTTGGGGATTGCCAGCCTTAATATTTCGCGATTCATCTTCATAACGGACGTAAAGGTACAAAGTTTTCGTTGCATTTTCCAAAAACAAGCTATACGAGTGTGGAAAATCGAAAACTTTGCTGTACCTTTGCGGCTCGATTTACCTATATTAAAGAAAGATGGAAAAGAAATTTAACGACTCAAGCTCGGCCTTGTCGCGTTTTGGACGCGATAAGCGTGTGCGCACCGTGACGGCCGCCACCGAGCGCGTAGAGCGTCGTCCGCGCACGGAGTTCAAGGCGCAGGACGGATCGTATCGTCGCGACGACAAGGGTGCACGTCCTGCAAAGCGTGCATCGTACAACCCGCATTTCTCGGAGGACAACCGCCCGCTCTTTGAGCAGAAGGAGGAGCGTCGAAACTCGAAGTTCTCGGCCGCAGGTCGTGGCCGCACGAACCGCAACGAGCGTTCGTGGGGTGAGAAGCGACAGGAGAACGAGAAGCCCTTCGAAAAGAAATTTGACAAGAAGTTCGACAAGAAGGGTGGCGATAAGCCGTTCGACAAGAAGTTTGACAAGAAACCGTTTGGTGACAAGAAGCGCAGCTTCAAGCGTGACGATGAGCGTCCGCGCAGCTATCCGAAGTTCAACCCCGAGCGTCAGTCGGGTGATATTCGTCTGAACCGTTTCCTGGCTCAGTCGGGCATCTGCTCGCGTCGCGAGGCCGACGATTTCATTACGGCCGGTCTGGTATCGGTAAACGGTGTGATCGTCACGGAGCTGGGTACGAAGGTGAAGCCGACCGATGAGGTGAAGTTCAACGACGAGCGCATCCAGGGCGAGAAGAAGGTATACCTGGTGCTCAACAAGCCGAAGGGTTACGTGACTTCGCTCGAGGATCCCCACGCCGAGAAGGTGGTGATGGATCTGGTGAAGAACGCCTGCACGGAGCGTATCTACCCCGTAGGTCGTCTGGATAAGAACTCGTTGGGTCTGCTGCTCTTTACGAACGACGGCGATCTGACGAAGACCCTGACGCACCCTTCGTATCGCAAGAAGAAGATCTATCAGGTGTCGCTCGATAAGCCCCTTACGCGTGCAGACATGGACCGTCTGGCCGAGGGTATCACGCTCGAGGATGGCGAGATTTTCGCCGATGAGATCTCCTACCTGAAGGACAACAAGCAGGAGGTAGGCATCGAGATCCACTCGGGTCGTAACCGTATCGTGCGTCGTATGTTCGAGTTCTTGGGCTATACTGTTACGAAGCTCGATCGTGTCTACTATGCCGGTCTGACGAAGAAGAACCTCAAGCGCGGTTCATGGCGTTTCCTCACGAAGGAGGAGGTGCAGCGCCTCAAGGCAGGTCTCTACGAGTAATCGTATACCGATATGTACAGAAAAAGAGCAGGATGTATCTCCTGCTCTTTTTTTTGTGTCGCGATAGCTGTATGGGACTAAATATACAACTTCTACTACAGAAAGGGCTGTCCAACTCAAGTTGAACAGCCCTTTCTGTAGTATTGCGTCAGCTTACTCGGCCTGAGCGGCGGGACGCATCATCACCTTGATCTGATTCTTGTTCTCGAGAATCATCTTGGCAAAGTTCTGTACGTCGGCATTGGTCAGGTTCTTGTGTGCAGCCTGCTGATCAGCTACGTTGTCCAGACCCGTGCTCCACTTCGTGACGATGTAGTTCATCCAACTCGAGTTCTTCTCCAGACTTGCGTTCCACTCCTTGAAGCAGAACTCGCGGGTCTTCTCTACATCCTCCGTCTTCGGACCGTTTGCGGCAATCTCCTCGATCTCCTTCATGATGATCTCGCACAGCTCATCGGCCATCTGGTCGTTCGTGTCGAACTGAATATTCATCACATAGGTCGGAGTTGGGAGGTACGACAGCGAACCCCAAACCGATACGCCGTAGGTGCCGCCCTTCTCCTCGCGGATCGACTCCAGGTAGCGGGCGTTGAGGGCCTGCGTCAGGTAGGCGATATTCACGCGGTTCTGCATCGTGTACTCCACGTCGCCCGAGAAGATGTAACGTACCGAAACCTTCGGCTGCTGCATCTCGGCGCGGAACGTCTCATCCACGATACCCGATACGTAGTCGCTGTTGTCATCTACGCAGTTCATCGGCTTCTTGGCCGTGGGCAGCGAACCCAGATACTTCTCAACCAGCGGCTTGAGGGCCTCGAGGTCTACATTACCCACGAAGTAGAAGGTGAAGCTGTTACCGTTGGGGAAGAGCTTCTTGTAGATGGGAGCCAGCTCCTCGAACTTATACTTGGCGAGCAGCTCCTTCGAGAGCTCCTGACGACGCGGGTTGTTGCCGTAGGCGATCTCGGTGGTCTTCTTCTGCATCAGGTAGTCGGGGTTCTGCTCCAGGTTCTCCACCTGTGCACCCACGATGTTCATCACCGTCTGGTAGTCCGTCTCGTCGAAACGGGGCTGCGTGAAGTGCAGATAGACGAGCTGCAGGAGCGTCTCGATATCCTTCGGCGAGGCCGAACCCGAGAGGCTGCTGTTGTAGGACGAGGCGTTGACACCTACGCGAGCCGTGTTACCCGACAGCTGCTTCTGGAGCTCCGTGCGCGAGAACTTACCCACACCCGACATCTGGCAGATGGCCGGAAGCAGGTCGGCATAGATGATCTCCTCGTTGTTCAGTACCGAAGCACCACCCTTAGCCGAAGCCTGGAAGAGTACCTCGTCAGCCTTGAACGTGGTCGGCTTCACCACCACTTTGATGCCGTTCTTGAGCGTCCACTCGGTCGTGCCGTAGGCCTCATCCGTGGTGGTCTTCTTTACGGGCGAACCCTTCAGAATCGTACCCTCGGCAATCAGCGGCTCCTTTACTGTATTGTCCTCGTAGGGGGCAATCTCGCTCTCAGCAACCTTCTTGCGAATAGCCAATACGTCGGCCTCGGTCGGTACGCTGATACCCTCCTTGGCGGGGCTGTTGACGATGATAACCTGGTTCTGATCCATGATCACCTGCTTAGCCAGCTGGTTGATCACCTCCACGTTGAGGCTCTTGATGAGCATCGAGTCGAGCTGCCACTCGGTCTCGGCATCCGGCATGGCTGCATTCGAGCGGAAGGCCTGCAGGTAGCGGTTTACGTAATAGCGGTTCTGCTGGTCGTTGCGGTTCTTGTAACCACGCTCGGCGCTTGCCATCAGGTCGTTCTGTGCGCGCTCGAACTCACCCATCGTGAAGCCGTGGCGACGGATGCGCTCAGCCTCCGTAAGGATCGCCTCCATACCGCGAGCCAGCTCGCCATCCTTGGTCGAGGCGGCAACTACCGTAGCGTTGAGGGTCGGGATGATACCGATCGTCGAACCGGTCATAATCTGACCACCCAGGAAGGGCGCGTTGGGCTTCATCGAAATCTCCTGCAGACGCTCATTGGCCATCGAGGCAAAGTAGTGCTGCATGATGCCCAGCATCTCGGCATAGATCGTGTTGTTGGCCTCCTTCGGCAGGGCGGGGTACTTCATGAAGATCTGCACCTGCGAACCGTTCATCTCGGGATCGGTGTAGATCGAGATGATGGGTTCCTCGTTGTCGGGCACTACGATCACCTCCTTCTGGGCTACATCGGCCGACGAAGCCGGAATGTCGCTCATCAAGGCCTTGATCTTGGCCTCGATCTGATCTACGTCAATGTCGCCAACTACGACGATGGCCTGATACTCGGGACGATACCATGCGGCATAGAAATCCTCCAGGTCCGAATACTTGAAGTTCTGCAGACCATCCAGGTGACCGATCAGGTTGCGCTCTGCGTAGCGCGTGCCCGAACCCAGTGCCTGCAGCATCTTCATCGTTGCACGCCACTGTGCGTTGTCGCGCGTACGCAACTCCTCCTGAATGACACCGCGCTCCGAGTCGATCTCTTTGGGCTGCAAAGCGATAAAGTGCGACCAGTCGTGCAGGATCAACAGAGCCGAGTCGATTACACCCTCACGCTGTACGGGCACATCTGCGATGTTGTAGCAGGTCTCGTCCCACGAGGTGTAGGCGTTCAGATTCGCACCGAACTTGACACCGATCGTCTCCAGATACTCGATGAGCTGCTTGCCCGGCAGATTCTTCGTGCCGTTGAAGGCCATGTGCTCCAGGAAGTGAGCCAGACCCTGCTGGTTGACCTCCTCCTGAATGGCACCTACGTGGTGCAGGATGTAGAAATCGGCCTGATTCTTCGGTTTTTCGTTGTGGCGGATGTAGTAC
>JAFZFJ010000217.1 GCA_017555975.1 Alistipes sp.
ATCGGCCTGACGCTGGGGCGGAATGTGGTTGAAGCAACCACCGCAAGCATCACGCTTTACGGTTACAACGGCCAGACCGTTGCGCACATTCTTGCGAATGCGGTTGTAGGCAACCAGCAGGCGCTCGTCGATCTTCTCCTTGGCAGCCTCGGCCTGAGCCTCGTACTCAGCCACCTGCGGAGCGGTCTCAGCCTCGATACCCTCCAGCTCCTCACGCTTGAGCTTGAGGTCAGCACCACGCTCCGAAGCTACAGCCTCGGCATCCTCCAGCTGGAGCTTCTTGCCCTTCATAGCGGCAGCATACTCACGCAGACGCTTCTCAGCAAGCTCAATCTCAAGCTCCTGATACTCAATCTCCTTCGTAATAGCATCGTACTCACGGTTGTTGCGTACGTTGTTCTGCTGCTCCTTGTAATTGCCAATCATGATCTTCGCCTGATCTACCTCGCGCTTGCGCTGCTTGGTCAGAGCGTTAAGCTCCTCGATCTCAGCGTTGATGTTGTCGATGCGCGTCTGGAGACCGGCCATCTCATCCTCCAGGTCCTGAACCTCCAAAGGCAGCTCGCCCTTCACCTTGTTAATCACGTCGATTTTGCTGTCAATCTTCTGCAGCTCATAGAGCGCCATGATCTTCTCCTGCATCGAATAATCTACTTCGGCAGTCTTCTTCTGTGTAGCCATTATATCGTATTTTTAGTTGTCTTTAAACCAAGTAACTGATCGGATTACGCGTAGCGTTGCTCTTCAAGACCGCAAAGGTACATAATTTTTTTGATAAAATCTCAAATAAAATTTCAATTGCGCAGTATTCGCTCTCAAAATGGCCCACATCGGCCACCGTCAGCCCCCCTTCAGGCGCTGTAAAATCGTTGTATTTGAGATCAGCCGTGATGTAGAGATCGGCCCCTGCGCGTTGCGCTAATGCAATCAGCGAACCGCCCGATCCGGTGCAAATCGCCACGCGACGCACCTCCTCAGAAGCGACACGACTGTGGCGGATGCAACGACAACCCAGCACACGAGCTACCTGCTTGAGGTAGAGCTCTGTAGGTTGCGGTTCGGGCAACTCGCCCACCACACCGAAGCCAACCGCCTCACCGGGCAGCGTCTGCTCCAAAACGGTGCAATTTTTCACCCCCAGCATCTCGGCCAGGCGATAGCTCATCCCCTCAGGGGCGCTATCGAGATTCGTATGACAAGCATAGAGGGCGATTCCGCGACGAATAGCCTGCTCGACACAACGCTCGACCTGCGAGGCTGAATTGAGTCGCTTGAGCGGATGGAAAATAATCGGATGATGGGTAATAATCAGCCCACAGCCGCGCTCCTCGGCCTCAGCAATCACCTCCTCCGTAACATCGACCGCCAAGAGCGCGGCCTCGACCTCCTGCTCGGGATTACCGACCACCAGGCCCGAATTATCATACGAGGCTTGCCAACCGAGCGGAGCAAACTGCTCGATGGCAGCCGTTATTTCACGGATTTTCATGAGTAAAGGATATTATAAAGGGTGCAAAAGGTGTAAAGGGCGCAAAGGGCGATAAAGGTTTTAAGGGTTGCTAAAGGCAACTAAAGGTTGCTAAAGGTTGCTAAAGGTTGCCAAAGGTACCTCCCGTTTTTTGATTTTAGAGGAGCAGATTTTTTACTTCGCAAAGTAGGACAAGGCAGGAGCATACTTTGCGTATGTGACTGTCTTGGCCTGCGAGGGAAGTGCAAAATATGCCCTATAAAATCGAAAAACTAGAAGAGGGATTGTTCGTAGAAGGCAAAAAGCTCCTTCGACTCCACTTCAGCCTTCTTCTTGCGCGGACGGCGTACCTTCGGCTTTTCGGGAAGCTCTGCCACGGGTTGAGTAGCCGGCTCTTCGAACTTCACGACCACCTTACCCTCCTTCTCCACAGCAGGGGACTGGGATGCAATCGGCTCATCGACCGTCTCCTCAGGCAGGATATCCTCATCGCCCACCTTCAGGTCCTCGCGCACCTCAATCAACAGTGCACGAATACGCTGCAGACGCTCCATCAACTGCGCATTGCGCGCCACAGTGCCCTCCTTACGCTGCTCGCGCAGGGCCTTCTTGGCGCCATCGATGGTCATGCCACGCTCCTTGACTAAATGGTAAATCGTCTTCAGTTGCTCGACATCCTGCGGCGAATAGAGGCGATTGCCCTTCTTATTACGCTTGGGTTTTAAGGTTGGAAATTGCTCCTCCCAATAGCGCAACAGAGAGGGTTTCACGTCAAACAGCTCGCTCACCTCGCCCATCGTGTAAAAGAGTTTTTCTGCCATAGCTTTATTGCTTCTTAATCGTTTTTCAAAATTCGTAACACATTCGGATAGAGGTTATTCACACGTCCCCCGATGCGTTTTGCAAAGCCCAGCGGAAGGCCCTCAAACAGCACCAGATTCATCCCCTCCGTAAAGCGCTCAACGGTCACCTCCTGCTTACGCAGGTAGCAGAGCGCCTCCTCGCGCGAAAGTTCCGTGGCGGCCACCGCCTCGCGATTCAGCCCCACGAAGTGCGCCAAGGCCTGCTCAGGCTTGAGCTTTCCCTTGAAAAGTTGTCCCATTGCCACGCCCGAATAGACCACCGAGACCAACTCCGAAAGGCGTTTTACGGCCTCCGCCTGCTCCTTGTGCCATCCGTAGCAGGTATCTCCAGCCATGCCAAAGGCCATCTTGTCGGGCGCCACAACCCAGCGTCTTAGCTCCGCAACACCCTGTTTATCAACCGCTCCAATCACCGAGCGTTTCGCCTTCGGGAGGCGTCCGTTTCGCACCTCCTCCGACTTGCGCACTACGGCAGCAAAGAAACCCTCGCCCACCGCTCTGTGGGGCATAAAACGGAACGTTTGGAACGCTCCGACACGCCCCGTGACGATGCCCCAATCGGCATCCACGGTCACCTCCTCTGCCGGTTCGACCTCCTCCGAAGCCCAATCGAGGAAGCGTTCGAGGGTCCCCTCGTCCTCCTCGCGATTGAAGGTGCAGGTACTATATATTAAGGTACCGCCCGCGCGCAACGCCTGCCAGGCATGACGCAAAATCTCATCCTGACGTTCGGCACACAGACGCACATTCTGTTCACTCCACTCCTGACGGGCAACATCGTCCTTGCGGAACATACCCTCACCCGAGCAGGGGGCATCGACCGCCACCACGTCGTACCACGACTCCATGCGGGCCGCCATCTCGGCATCACCACACGTAACGGCCACATTACCCAAACCCCATTTGCGAACATTGTCGGCCAGGATCTGCACACGCTTACGATCAATCTCGTTTGCCACGACCAACCCCTGAGGGCCCACCTTTGAGGCATAGAGGGTCGTCTTACCACCCGGTGCAGCGCACATATCCAAGATGCGCAACCCCGCACACGCTGTGGGCAAAAGGCGCTCGACGAACTGCGACGAAGCCTCCTGCACATAGTACGCGCCACCATGGAAAGCCGGATCAAGCGTAAAGGAGGGACGCTCACTGAGGTAGCGACCTCGCTCGCTCCAGGGCACCGATCGGCTCACCGACAAGGCGGCCTGTTCACCACGCTCGGGGTGCAAACGCACCGAAGTAGGCTGGTCACCCTCCAGGGCTTGACACAGTCGCTCGGCCTCCTCGACACCCAGCTGCTGGCGGATACGCTCGACAAATCGTGCGGGTAACTGCATCGTTTAGAAGAGTTTTTTCTGAACATCGAGGCGATCCACCTCGGCGCAAATGCGCTCGAAGACCGACGGATCGGCCACAAAATCCTCCGTATCCTTATCCACCACCAGCACACGGCCCTCATAGAGCTCTTCAATCCACTGGTTGTATTTCTTATTCAGACGCTCCAGGTAGGCCTCGTCGATATTCATCTCATAATCGCGACCGCGACGGTGAATCTGCTTCACCAGCGTCGGCACGCTCGCCTTGAGGTAGATCAGCAAATCGGGCTTCTGCACCAGGTTGGTCACCAGGCGGAAAATCTGCATATAGGTCTCGATATCGCGCGAGGACATCAACCCCATCTCGTGCAGGTTTCCGGCAAAGATGTGGGCATCCTCGTAGATCGTACGATCCTGAATGATGTGCAGATCGGTATTCTCGGCCAACATAGCCATCGTCTGCTCAATACGGCTGGCCAAGAAACGGGTCTGCAGGTTGAACGACCAACGGAGCATATCTTCATAGAAATCACCCAGATAGGGATTGTCGATATTCTCCAAATAGGCCTTCGCTCCGTAGCGTTCGGTCAGCATCTCGGTCAGGGTCGTCTTACCGCTACCGATATTACCAGCAATTGCAATATACATGGTCTTATGGGTTATTTTTTACTTTTCTCGCGTAATACCTCGTGCAGATCGTCCGCAATGCGACGATCGTTCACCAGGCGAGGCACTTTATTTTTGCGCCGCAGCTGCAGCCACTCGATAAAGAAGCCACGCTCGACAAGGGTCAGGTGTTGGCGCTCGATGGTCGAGCGGCGTTTGGCGTCGTAGTCCGAGTTGACGGCACGCAGCGCCTTATCCAACTCCTCGGCAAAATGTTCGATGGAATCGGGCTCGGTCTCGAACTCCACGAACCACTCGTGAGCTCCCCGGCTCTCGATCGACATGTAGCAGGGGGCCACCGAATATTCGGTCACCACCGCACCCGTCTTCCGACAAGCCTCCACCAAGGCACGATCGGCATTATCGACAATCAGCTCCTCACCAAAGGCGTTGATAAACTGGCGCGTGCGTCCTGCAAAACGGATGCGGTAGGGGTCGGTCGAGGTGAAGGTCACCGTATCGCCCAACTCATAGCGCCACAAACCGTTATCAGAGGTGATCAATATGGCGTAGGTCTTACCCACCTCCACCCCTTCGAGCGGCACAATGCGATCCCCCTCGCGGAACTCGTAATAGGTTCCGTAGTCGAGCATCAGCAGCATATCCTCGCGCGAAGGATCATCCGCCGCCGCGAAGAAGCCCTCCGAGGCGTTGTAGGTCTCCCAGTAGTGCATATCGGCCGAGGGGATCAGTTCCTGGTAGGTTTGGCGATAGGGGGCAAACTCCACACCTCCGTAGAGGAAGAGCTCCATATCGGGCCACACCTCCAGCAGATTGCCTTTTCCGGTGCGCTCCAAGACCCGTCGCATCAGCTCCAGATTCCACGACGGCACTCCCGCGAATGCCGTAATATGCTGCGAGGCGCACTCGTCAGCGATATGGGTAATCTTCTCATCGAAATTGGTAATGAGTGCCGTCTCCAACTTCGGAGCACGCATCGACCCACCCAAGCGTGCCGTATCGTGCAACAGAATGGCCGACAGATCACCCACCAGATTCTCTCCCTCCTGAAAGCAGCAACCACCCAACGTCAGGGTGCGTCCCTCCAGGAGTTTCGATCCAGGGAAGGCATCGAGGTAGAGTCCCACCACATCGCGCATACCCAACGTGTGGTTCCACAAAATCGAGTGGCGCGAAATGGGGACATATTTACTACGGTCGGAGGTCGTACCCGACGAACGGGCAAAACGATCCACCTTACCAGGTATGGTCACCGACTTTTCGCCCGCCAGCATCCGCTCGACATAGTGCTTGAACGAGTCGTAGTCGAAGGCGGGTACTGCACGGCTAAACTCCTCGGGCGTATGGACTCGATCCAGGCCGAACTCACGACCGAAGGCGGTCTTGCGGCCCTGCTTCAGACGCGTTTCGAACTGGGCCTGCTGCACCTCGATCGGATGGCGACGAAAATAGTCGATCCGACGCAGACGATGCTCCAGGTAGCTCCTAAACAGTTTAGTTATCAGCGACATAAAATTCTGTTAATTAAAGTAGTAGCCCACCTTACCGACCGATGCCGGCATCGAGAAGACCACCACGCGATCATAGGGGTTAAACTCCATGCCACCCTCGGCAATGAAGACCTTGTCACCACGCACGATACCGCCCACGATGACATCCTTCGGGAGACCGAGGTCGCGGATACGCGCTTTCGTAGCCGGCGAGTTGGGTTTCACGATAAACTCCAACACCTCGGCATCGCTACCCGTCAGGCACTTGATGGCCTGCACATCGGTGGACATCGTGAAGCGGAAGATGTTCGAGGCGGTCACCAACTTCTTGTTGATAATCGTGTCGATACCCATCGACTCGGCCAAATTGATGTAGTTCAGATTCTCCACCTCGGCAATCACC